>JBBIHI010000047.1:0-13506 GCA_037447095.1 Thiotrichaceae bacterium | reverse complement strand
TGCAATCCGCCGTTGCAGCACATCGGTGGCGGAACGGGAAAAGGCTTCCAATGCCTGCGGCCCTACCTGAACCGGCGGCATACCCTGTAATACCTGCAACAGCCCCCAACCCTGGCCGTTATAACGTTCGCTGGGGTTGGTGCCTTCCCCTTTGAAATTCACGTAATCCAGCAATGGGTACAGCCCTTTGGGGGATTGTTCCACCGCTTTGTAATTGTTCAGGATGCGGCCACGCTCATTGGGCGGTACCTGATCCAGGATGGCAGGCAGGGCGCGGGTCAGGCGTGCGGCCATGTAATTGGCTTGCAGGTTCATGGTCTGGCTCAGGAAATTGCGCAACTGGAGCATTTCCCGGTCATTTTGCGCCTGCACGAATGCCTGTTTGTTTGGCCAGGGAGCGCCCGGGGTGGTACGGTTTTGCAGCCAGTCGGGCAGTGGCACATGGCTGGCCTTGGTGTATTCAATCAGGCCAGGGAAGGTTTCCGTATAAGGGCCGTTGCGCCCGGTCGGGTACCAGATGAAATGCCCGATACCGAGGGAGGCAAAGTCTTCACGGTCATTCCACACCACCAGTTTGTTGTAGTCGCCGCTGGTTTCATTCTTGAATACCTTGTCGGCGATCCAGTTGAGGTCTTGTGCGGGTACGACAGTCGGCTGTGGCTGCATTTGGCTGATGGGGGCGCAGGCACTGAGTACGCTGGCAAGCATGGAGGCAAAAAGCAGTTTTTTCATGCGGTTCCCCTTGTTGTGGCGTGTCCCGTTATTGGACGTTGGACGCAGTAAAAGTTCATTTTTTGATGCATGGTGCCCTGCCCATGCAGGTTCGGTAGTATAGTAGGATTATGCGTACAGAAGGGAGAGAAGCTTATGCATACCAAAGTGGAAGCGCTGCTGAACCGGTTGAAAGCCGAACGTGCCGGGCTGAGTGAACACCTGAACCAATGGGGCGGGGAAGCCCACCAGGAATGGGAAAAGGCCGAAGACAAGTGGCTGGCGTTGCAGGGGCGTATGCGGGATTCCGGCCTGGAACTGGCGGAGAAGGCCGGAAACCTGATTGAAAATTTCGAGGGTGAATTGCGCGAATTGCGGGATGAAGCCTCAAGCATGACCTGGAAGCTGAACTTCAAAACAAAGGACGAAATCCACGATATGGGTGAGGGCGTCGACAAGTTGCAGCACAAGGTCGTGGACAAGCTGGAAGACGTGCGGGTGGAAGTGATGGAAGAGCTGCACGATATGGGTGAGGAAATTGCCGTCTTGTACGGCAAGATTCGCGGGCGCTTCCGCCACGAATAAAATAATCACGCCGGGCAGCCTGCATGAAACATCATGGATGGCTGTCCGGCGTCGGGTTTCAGGCAGCAATATCCTGAAGTGGGCGTACTGGACGGAGTGCCGGTGTTTCAGGCAATGCCGGAATTGCAGGGTTTGGTGTGGCCGTTACCGCATCGCGGGTTGCCTGTATCTGGAGCAGGGTCTGGTTTTTGATGTCCTTCAATTGCAACAGATAAGACAGGACAGCATTCCAGAAACCCGAGCCACCGCTGGCCAGCAGGCCAATGACGATCATGCCTTCCGTGGTGTTCCAGTGGGCGGGCAGGGATTCCGCCAACATGGGGGCGGCGAGAAATGTCACACCGACACCGCTGCCGACAGCCAGTAACTGAAGTGCTGCTTTACGGAGCTTTTCCTGTTTGGGATTTTCGCGGGCTATCCCCAGGGCTGGAATCATGCCCTTGGTGATTTCGACAGCCCTTTCTGCCGCAATGCTGAGTGCGACCATCATTCCAATCATCTCTTCCATTGTGTTATCCCTCGCTTATTTGTGGGTAGGGTTGTTATGCGTTCAGGCAGCGGCTGCCTGGGGTACGGTTTCTGCGCGGTAACGCAAATAGGCATTCATCATCTTGGTGTGGTAATGGTTTTGCTCATAGCCGGAGCCGTTATAGCCGAGGGCAAACTGGCGGAAATTATCCAGGTTCAGGGCGCTTTGCCCGTTACCCAGGCGTAATGCCTTGACGCTGCCGAATACCGTGATAAAGCGGCAGAATGCTTCCAGATGTTCCGCCTCGTTTTTCATCATGCGTTCAACAAATTCATCGACGCTGGCGTAGTTAAGCTTTTTCCAGTGATAACCCATGATCTGGAATGCACCCCATGAGGCAGATTCCAGCGCCGCCTGCGGATGGATCACTTTGGCATGTTCCAGGCGCCCGATTTCCCTTGCACCACCGTAATAGGCGTGCCGATCCCAGTACTGACCCAGAATGTTTTCATTACCGACAGCCAAAGGAGCAGGGTCGATACCATAAGCTTGCAAGCGCTTCCAGAAAATGTGCCGCTCAAACAGGATGACCGGGAAATCATTGAGGAAGCCGCTGCCACGGGATTCCACGGAGTTGACAGCCTTGATGGCGGCGACTTCGATACCCAGTTTGTCGGCAGCCTTGGCCATATCCTGTTCACAAAGGAAACGGCTGGCGGAGGCGGTCAGGTGGGTATTGGCTTTCAGGAACAATACCTGCCAGGTTTTTTCACCGATGACACCATCCGCAATCAGGTTATTGCTGAGCTGGAATTGTTTGACCAGTGCTTCCGTCTGGCTACCGAAGTTGCCATCAACCCGCAGGTTATAACCGGATGCCAGCAGCATGGATTGGGCCAGGGTAACGGCTTTGGTGTTTTGTGAGTTGAGTTTGATTTCGTCCAACATGGTGTATGCCCCTTTATTCGTTGATGCGTTTATATGGATTGTCTGTTCTGGTGATTGCTTGATCATGTTGCTGATTTAATCGCCTTGAACATGGGTTTTATTTAGCCATCCAGGATGTTTTTTGGGCAAGTGTTATTGGCTAATAAATAGTCTGTCACATGGTAAAGGCGGTTTGTCATCACCTGACAAGATGCTGTAATATATTGTTTTGCAAGTGATCTGTTGGTGGTCGCAGATGTCATGCGGTGACAATTGCCTGTCAGCAAATAATATGGTTTTGCTAAGGTAAAATTAAGAAGCGGGACATTAAAATGACCATACAAAATCAAACAAGGGGTTGTTTATGAAAAGGCTCAAGTATTTTTTGGGTATTGCGGTTCTGCTGGGGGTTTCAAGTCAGGCAATGGCCGTCAGTTGTGAAGTGCAGTATCAGGCCAAACGGGTTAAGCCAGATTCCCATTGGTACGGTACGGTCAATTTACCGGAATTCAAATCGGGTACTGCCAAAGGGGATGGTGCTGATTTGAAAGCTTGCGAAAAGGATGCACTGGGCAGTGTACAAACTGGGGGCTGGCAAATCATTTCCCATAAGTTGAAATAACTGCCGTTGGCCGTATGGCCTCATGACGCATCGTCAGGCATGAGGCCATGCACAGAGCTGGGTTCTATTTCCAGCCAGTAGCCTTCGCCTTTCTTGACCTTGATGAGCGCTTGCTCGACAAATTTCCCCCCGAGTTCTTCACGCAGACGTTTGATCGACTGTACCCCGTGTTCCCCTATGTCCAGTGCATGTAATGGCAAGTGGTGCAGCCGTTTGAGTACCAATTGGCGGAAATTTTCCTGTTGGGTACGGTTTAGCTGGATTTCGATATTGTTGAGGCGGATCCGGTTGCCAGGCAGGAATTCCAGGCGTTCACAGAGGAATCCATTTTCGCGCCATGCCAGCAAACGCTTGCGGTCAGCGTGCCAGGCGTACATTTGCAGCGCCAGCAGGATAAGCACAAAAATCAGTGTGGCCATGAGGATACCCATGGCGGTGCTCATGAAGCGGAACGTCAGGCTGTTTTGTGCGATGTAAGCCTGATAAAGCTGTAAGCTATATTGGTCAAAACTTTCGCCTGGATCAGGAGGGGAGTGTTGCAGCGGATACATAAAAAACGCATACAGACCCAACCCCATAATGACAATGACGGATAAAACGATAAGCCAACCTACCACAATCAGGAATAATCGGTGGTTGAAGACCCGAACCCCCCGGATTTCGGACGTTTGCATAGTGCCCCTCGCCTGTTATCAACAGCGTCTGTCCTTCTCGCGAGTGTCTTCCCTGAGCGTATCGTTGATTATTTATTGATAGCCTGCGAACGATGCTAGTCGGTTCGGTGGTTAATTGCAATACAACTTTTAACCACCTTTGTCCGGGATTGTTGATTTTAATGATGTTTGTCAGTTCATACCGTCTGATGGCTGGGTTATTTCAGGGCGTTCAGGAGGCATGGGGCGTTCCTGCTGCGCCGTTGTTTTCGTATGGGGTGTCAGATAACCCGCCAATGCACCCATGGCTGCTGAACCCAGTGCCAGTAAACCGGATGGGATGTCGCCCTTGGTGCAGTCCACGAAGTATGGGTAAAGTGCCGTACCGACAGCAACGGCTCCCAGTACAAATACGGCCATCCGGTAAACCCAGCGGTCTTCATCCGGTGATGTGAGCTTGCGGACCTCGTTCAGCAGGATTTTTTTCTGGAGGATGTTGAGTTTTTCATTCTCGATAATGTCCCGGAACAATTCTGCGATGTCTTTACGTGATTGCATGATGTTTCCCTCGCTTGTCTGACATATCCTGATTATAGGGAAGATATGTGAGAAGTGATGGTCAGTTTATGCCGGAAATCAGACAGGCGCTTCTTCTTCCTGTTTAATCGGTTCCAGGCTCAGGTTTGCCATCAGGTCATGATGGGCGTGTTTGGCATTGTCTTTGGGTAAACCACCTGACAGGTTGATCTTGAGCCGAAGGTTGCTGGCTGAGTCGGCATTGCGCAGGGCTTCTTCAAGGGAAATGCGCCCGCTGGTATAGAGCTTGTAAAGGTGGCTGTCGAAGGTCTGCATTCCCTGTTCTTCGGACTTTTCCATGATTTCCTTGATGGCGTGGATGTCACCTTTCATGATCAGGTCGCGGATCATCGGCGTGCCGAGCAGGATTTCGATGGCAGCTACCCGTTTGCCATCCACCGTGGGAACCAGACGCTGGGAAACAAATGCCTTGAGGTTGAGGGATAAGTCCATCAGCAATTGATGGCGGCGTTCTTCGGGGAAAAAGTTGATGATGCGGTCAAGTGCCTGATTGGCGCTGTTGGCATGCAGGGTGGACAGGCACAAATGTCCGGTTTCGGCAAAGGCCAGCGCGTGTTCCATCGTATCCTGGGAACGGACTTCGCCGATCAGGATCACGTCGGGAGCCTGTCGCAGGGTGTTTTTCAGCGCGTCTTCGTAACTGTCGGTATCCACGCCGACTTCGCGCTGGTTGACAATGGAACGCTTGTGCGGGTGGACGTATTCAATCGGGTCTTCAATGGTGATGATGTGCCCGTCGGCATGGCGGTTGCGGTGATCAATCAGGGCGGCGAGGGAGGTGGATTTTCCCGAACCTGTGCCCCCCACGAACAGGATCAGGCCGCGCTTTTCCATGATCACTTTTTTCAGCACTTCCGGCAGGCCAAGCTTGTCTGCGTCCGGGATGTCGGTCTTGATATTGCGGATCACCATGGCGATTTTGTGGCGCTGCTTGAAAATATTGACGCGGAAACGGCCAATGCCCTCCTCGCTGATCGCCAGGTTCATTTCCGGTTTACGGGCGAACTGTTCCTGCTGTTCCTTGTCCATCAGGGCATAAGCCATGTCATGCAGCATTTCCGGGGTCATGCGGATTTTGTCGACGGCTTTCAGACTGCCCTGGAATTTGGCGGCAGGCGGTGCGTCAGCGGTCAGGTACAGGTCGGAACCATCCCGTGAAGCAAGAATGCGCAGGTAATCTTTCAGTTGCATGGGAACTCCCTTATTGTTATTGCTTGCGGTGAGTGTAACAGCAAATGTTTGCAATGGGGTGCTATGCTTGACGAGGTGTATGTAAGGGTATGTTTACGAAGGAGTGTGAAATATGAAAACAATAGCCGTTTTTGCCAGTCTTGGTCTGTTGCTTGCCAGCCCGGTCTGGGCGGACGATATGCAGGAGCAGAAAAGTTTCCCGTTCAGTTTTTCGGTAGATGGTTCAAACAAGGTGACAGTTGAACAGCAGGGAAAAACCAAGGTAAATGCCAAACTGCCCAATGGCAAAGCCCAGCCGCTGCTTCAGCTTGAGCCAATGGATGCGGATGCTGAGGCAGGTATGCCTGAATTCCCGGTTGCCCAGGTCGCGGATTTCAACTTTGATGGTTCCAACGATGTCGCCATCCTCGAAGGTAACGGTTACGGCGGCGTAAACCTGTTCTACCGCCTGTATTTGTGGAACAAGGGCAGTGGTTCATTCAAGGAGTTTGTTGACAAGACTTCCGAGGAATCTGGTATCAGTAACCCTGAAGTAGACAGCGCCAAGCGTATCGTCAGGACTTCAGCACGCAGCGGGCCGCGCTGGTTTTCCACGGAATATCACAGTGACAAAGGGCGCTTATACCCTGCTGTGAGCACTGAAATGTTGTCCGTTGGTGAGGATGCGTTTGATTACGCAACCTTTAGAAATGCTGCTGGCAAAGTGACAGGCCACAAGATTACCGGTGAAGGCGATGGTGACGCTACCGCAACCATCCAGATTGACAAGGCGTGGCTGTACGACAAACCGAACTCGGGCAGCAAAACCAAAATGTATGTCATCAAGGGCGATACCGTCACGTTGTTGGACTGGAAGGCCAAAGAAGGCAGTAATTTTGGTGAGGATGGCTGGTATCTGATCCGTTACAAGGGCAAAAAAACCATTGAAAAATGGCTGGACAGCAGTTCCCTGGTTAAAGGCTGACGAATGCGCCTCGATCAGTTTGTCAGCCAGGCCATTGGCTTGTCGCGTTCTGACGCACAAAAGCTGATCAGGATGGGGCGCATTCAGGTGGCGGGCGCAAGCATTGCCAAGCCTGCCACCCATATTCCCTCGGATTCCAGCGTAAGGTTGGATAATGAACCGATTAGCCTGCCCGGCAATATTTACATCATGTTGCACAAACCGGCAGGCGTGGTCAGCGCAACCGAAGACCCTTCCCACCGCACCGTGCTGGATCTGATTGACCACCCGCATCGGCATACCCTGCATGTGGTCGGTCGATTGGACAAGGACACGACTGGTCTGTTGCTGATCACCAATGATGGCGGCTGGTCACACCGCCTGATGTCGCCCAAACATCATGTGCCGAAAACCTATCTGGCGACACTCGCAGAACCATTGACGGAAGAGGGCGCAGCGCAATTACGTGCAGGGGTGCTGTTGCACGGGGAAAAGCGCCCAACCCAACCCGCCGGGGTGGAAATCCTTCCCAACCAACAGGCGCGGATCACCATCCATGAAGGCATGTACCATCAGGTAAAGCGCATGTTTGCGGCGGTGGGTAATCGGGTTGAGGCTTTGCACCGGGAACGTGTTGGAATATTTGAACTAGATACGAATCTCCGTGCAGGGCAGTGGAGGGAGGTTAATTCCATGGGGATTTAGAGGGGCGTTGAAAAAGCTTGCATCTTGAAGAGTAGTGTGTTTCTTATCCGAAAAATATATTGCCTAGTTGTGCATCGTTTGCTAAAGGAGCTACCCTGATGTTTCAAGCGTTTACTAACCAGTACCCCGTTCTCAAAACCCTGCGCTTTGAACTGAAGCCGATCAACGAAACCACCGGTTATCTCGAAGATTTCAAATCAGCTTATTTGAAAAAAGTCGTTGGTCAGGACGAAAAACGCGCCTCCGATTATCAGGCCATCAAGAAAATCATCGACAATTACCACCGCCACTACATTGATCAATGTTTGGTTGCACCGTGTGATGAAAAAACCGGGGAATTGTTCATCACGCCCGAACAGATGGAGGATGCGTTTTCCTATTTTCAGGCATACCGGGAAAAACCTGATGAGAAGGGCGGCAAGGAGGGCTGGATGAAAACCCAGAAAACCCTACGAGCTAATCTGGTCAAGGCATTCAAGGACAATGGCTCCCTTTTCAAGGAGGATTTGATCAAACGACTCCTGCCTGAATGGTTGCAACAACAAGGTACATGGGAAGAATGCCGTGAGGCGGTAGAAAGTTTCAGCAAGTTCACTACTTATTTCACTGGCTTCCACGAGAATCGTAAGAATATTTATAGCAGTGAAGACCACAGCAGCGCTATCAGCAACCGCCTGATGAATGAAAACCTGCCCCGGTTCTTCAACAACTGCATCCAGTACACTCAGTTACGTGAAAAGTACCCGGAACTAGGTCTGAACGCGCCCGCTAATATCTTGCAGGCACTCAATGCATCTACTCTGGATAAAGTGTTTCAACCGGGTTTTTACCTGAATCTGTTTACCCAGCGTCAGATCAGCCACTATCAGGAATTGTTGGGCGGCAAAACGACCGATACTGGAGAGAAACAGCAGGGGCTGAATGAACAGATCAATCTGTTCCGCCAAAAGACAGGACTGCGACCGAGGGAATTGCCCGGTTTTACCCCGTTATACAAACAAATCCTCAGTGATGTTGAGTCGCATTCCTTTGTGCCGGAGGCTTTTGCTTCTGACCGGCAGTTACTCGACGCGCTGGCTGCGTTCATTATGCAAATGGATGAAAAAATGCCTGCATTGATGGAGCAACTCGACGGGTTGGAACAAGCCGACCAGACAAAAACCCATATCAAGGCGCAATCCCTGGGCACAGTTTCGCAGGCACTGTTCCACTCATGGGGCATTATCGGTGTCGCGCTCGCCCGTCATGCAGAAAGTCTGTTCCCTGCCAACGCGAAGGGTGTCGTTACCAAAGCCATTGAGGAGCAACGGGAAAAATATGGCAAACAGGAAACTTATCCGCTGGCGGAAGTCGATCAGGTGCTGACCGGTTACATCAGTACACTGGAACAGGACGACCCTCTGCATCAGCAACTCAAGGCATTGTCTACCCCCGATAAGCCACTGTTGGCGTATTTCCGGCAAGCGGCAATACAGACGCAGGTGAGCATAAGCCCACTAAAAAAACAGCTTGCCGAACTGTTGATATTGCCAGAACTCAGCAAAGACCGGCAATTACCCAAAGACGATCAGGAGACTGGCGGGCAAGGTTTTCAGCAGGTGCAGCGTATCAAGGCATTGCTGGATGCCTATAAAGCCCTGGTTGACGTATTCAAACCGCTGCATCTGGTGAAAGGCAGGAAGGCGATGGAAATCCCTGACCTCGATAATGGCTTTTACAGTATGTTTGAGGAAACGTATGCCACTTGTGAACAGCCCGTGGTTGCTTTGTATAACAAAACCCGCAATTACCTGAGTCAGAAGCCGTTTTCCGCCGACAAGATCAAGCTTAATTTTGAAGACCTCACGACCACATTACTGAACGGTTGGGATGTCAACAAGGAAACCGCCAATGGCAATATTCTGCTGGAAAAGGACGGGCTTTATTATTTGGGTATTTTGCACCCCAAACACAAAAGGTTGTTTGATTATGTCAAAGACATAGACGATTTTGGCAATGCCAAAATGGAGCAAAAGAAAGATGTGCTGCGGACAAGCCTTGAAGCCGAGTCAGGGGAGCTTGGCTACCGCAAGATCGTTTATAAACTATTGCCGGGAGCAAACAAAATGCTTCCCAAAGTGTTTTTCTCCGCTTCCCGTATCGGCTTCTTCCAGCCGTCCAGTGACATCCAGAGAATCCGGGATACTGCATCCCATAGCAAAAACGGCACACCGCAGCCAGGGCATAAAAAAGCTGATTTCAGCCTGTCAGATTGCCATGCCATGATCGACTTTTTTAAAGCCAGTATCGAAAAACACCCGGAATGGCGCGAGTTTGGCTTTCAGTTCTCACCAACCCATACCTACGTGGACATGAGCGGTTTTTACCGTGAGGTTGAGCAGCAAGGCTACCGGATTGACTTCCATCGCATCAAGGCAAGCTACATCGACGAATGCGTCAAAGATGGCAAGCTGTTCCTGTTCCAGATATACAACAAGGATTTCTCGCCACACAGCAAGGGTGCGCCTAACCTGCACACATTGTATTGGAAAGGTTTGTTTGACCCGGAAAACCTCAAGGACGTGGTCATAAAGCTCAACGGGGAGGCGGAGATTTTCTATCGTAAGCACTCCATCCGCCAGCATGACCGTATCATTCACCGTGCCGGACAGCCAGTCGCCAACAAGAGCGGGGGGAACCCCAAGCGCCACAGCCTGTTTGAATATGACCTGATCAAGGACAGGCGTTACACACAGGACAAATTCCAGTTTCATGTACCCATTACGCTTAACTTCAAGGCCGCTGGGGTGAATGCCTTTAATGACCGAATCAATACTACTCTTGCCGGACAACAGGGTACGCACGTCATCGGCATCGACCGTGGTGAACGGCATTTGTTGTATTACACCGTCATCAACCCTCGTGGAGAAATTGTTGAGCAGGGCACCCTCAACACGGTTGAGGTGAATGTCCCAACTACGGCAGAACGTGCTGGCTACCAGTATGGCGTGGATTACCAGAAAATGCTGGATGCCAAGGAAAGTGAACGCGACAAGGCGCGTACTTCATGGGCGGGTATCGAAAATATCAAGGAATTGAAGGAGGGCTACCTCTCGCACATCGTGCATAAACTGGCAAAACTCATCACCCGCTACAATGCCATTGTTTGCTTGGAAAACCTCAATGCAGGTTTCAAGCGGGGGCGTTTCAAGGTCGAAAAACAGGTGTATCAGAAGTTTGAGAAAGCCTTGATTGAGAAACTCAACTATCTGGTGTTCAAGGATGCCAAACCTGGTGAAGCGGGTCATTTTCTGCGTGCATATCAACTCACCGCGCCGTTTGAGGGCTTTAACAAACTGTATCAGCAAACCGGCATCCTGTATTACGTGCGGGCAGATTACACGTCCAAGATTGACCCTGCGACCGGCTTCATCGACTTCCTCAGACCTAATTATGAGAGTGTTGAAAAATCGGCAGCATTTTTCCGGCAGTTTGATGCTATCCGTTATAACGTGGCAAAAGATTATTTCGAGTTCAGCTTTGACTACAAAAAGTTTCAGACCCGGCAACGTCTGGAAAGTTATCCAACCCGCTGGACAGCCTGTACTCACGGCGATACCCGCTATCACAACAAGCGTGACAAGAATGGTCAGTGGCACACTGAAACTATCAACGTTACCGAACAGATCAAGGCATTGCTGCAACAGGAAAATATCGGCTTTGAACAGGGGCAGGACATCAGGGAGGCGATTGCCGGGAGTAAAGACAGCCCGTTTTTCAAGAGTCTGCTGTTCCTGTTGCGTCTGACGCTTTCCCTGCGCCATAGCCGTACCGGTACCGATGATGATTTCATCCTTTCGCCGGTTGCCAATGAACTGGAGGAGTTTTTCGATAGCCGCAAAGCGGGTCAAAACCTGCCGAAGGATGCCGATGCCAATGGCGCATACCATATTGCATTGAAGGGTTTGTGGAATTTGCAGCAAATCCGCCAGCATGACTGGAGTGTGGCGAAACCGCAGCCGCTCAAGCTTAACCTCAGCAATGAGGAGTGGTTTGGGTTTGTGCAGGGCAAACCGTACCTCAAGGGGTGATCATGGAAGCGTATCTGCCTATTTCGTTTCTCAACGACTTCATCTTTTGCCCCCGGTCGATCTATTTCCACCAGCTCTATGGGCGGGTGGAAACCCGTCTGTATCAGACGACTGACCAGACTGAGGGTAAAGCGGCGCACAAGACGCTGGATGAAAAGACCTACACCACTGCCAAGGCGGTGTTGCAAACCTTGGAGGTGTTTAGCGAGCGATACAACATCGGCGGCAAGATTGACAGCTATGACCAGAATAAGAAGCTGCTGGTTGAGCGCAAGAAAAAAATCAAGGTGATCTACGATGGCTATATCTATCAGCTATATGCCCAGTATCACTGCCTGACAGAAATGGGCTATGCGGTGAAGAAGCTTAAGTTGTACAGCATGGATGACAACAAATCCTATCCGGTAGCACGACCGGAGGATGACCCACAACGGCAGCAGGGTTTTGAACAATTGTTGCAGGACATGCGTACTTTTGATTTGGATGCCCCATTTAGTGCCAACCTCAGCAAGTGCCAGCACTGCATTTACCATAACCTGTGTGATGCTTCATTATGTTAAGCGCTCCTGATTTTGCCCAGAAACAGATTATTGTCGCCTTGCTCAGTCATGGCGAGAAGCTCAGTTTCAAAAACGACAATATCATCATTACGGATGAAAATGAGATCAAACACCAATCCAGTTGCTACCGCCTGTTCGCATTGTTTGTTGTTGGCCATGCCACGATTACTACCGGCTTGTTGCAACGTGCCAAGAAGTTTGGTTTCAGTATTGTGCTATTGACACATGGGCTGACCCCTTATGGTGTATGGTGTTCCCAGGCTGAGGGCAATGTGTTGTTACGCCGTAAACAATACCAGTACAGTGGTACGGCTATTGCCCAGCATTTGATCGGTAACAAAATCGACCAGCAAATTTATGCACTCGATAAACGCCGGAACAAAACGGAAGAGGTCAGGACAGCACTGGACTCTCTCAGGGAGTATCGTGCCCGGTTGCCGGATGGGTCACTGGATTTGCAGGGTATTTTGGGGATTGAGGGCATTGCTTCCAGGGTCTATTTCCGACAGATGTTTGATAAAATGGAATGGAAAGGGCGCAAGCCAAGAGCCAAGCAGGATATTCCCAACCTCTTGCTGGACATTGGCTATACCCAACTTTTCAACTTTATGGATGCGTTACTGAACCTTTATGGGTTTGATACCTATCAGGGTGTTTATCATCAGGTTTTTTACCAGCGTAAATCATTGGTATGTGACTTGGTGGAGCCATTCCGTCCAATCATTGACCAGCGTATCCGCAAAGCTTACAAACTTGGGCAAATACACCCGGAAGATTTCATTTTTATCCAGGGGCAATATCGCATTTTTGGCAAACAGAGCCAGCCTTACATCAGTTGGCTACTCAAAGCATTGCTGGAGCATAAGCAGGAAATATTCCTTTACGTGCAGAATTATTACCGGGCTTTCATACAGGACAAGCCGGTGAGTGAGTACCCGGTGTTCACAGGGGGAGTGTCGTGCTAATCGTGACTTATGACATCAGTGATGACAAATTACGAGGGCGGTTTGCCAAATTTCTGTCGAAGTTTGGCTACCGTTTGCAGTATTCTGTTTTCGAGATCAAGAACAGCACACGCATCTTGCGGATTGTCGAAGCGGAGATAGCCTCAGTATTTGAACCGGTGTTTGACCAAAGTGATTCTGTGATGATCTTCAACTTGAGCAAGCAATGCAAAATTACCCGCTATGGCTATGCTGCCAATGATGATGAAGATTTGATAATTATTTGATAAAATGCCTCTGCCCTTTGAGGATGCAAACGTTGGTCTTAATGAAGGTTTCTTGTGGAAATTTTGGTCTTTAACAAGCTGTTTCCCGAACTGATGCAGGCTAAGTTATTGAAAAATGCCCGTGTGGAACACTTACCTGTCTAAAAAGGGCGTTTAATTTCTACTGTTGTAGATACCGGCACCGCTTGCAACATCCTGACGTCTAAAAAGGGCGTTTAATTTCTACTGTTGTAGATAATTTC
>JBBIHI010000046.1:0-13520 GCA_037447095.1 Thiotrichaceae bacterium | reverse complement strand
CAGATCGGCTCCCACCCCTATCGTTTATTAATGCCGGTTTGGGCGGATTTTGTTGCACTGGGAAGTCACTTGCGTCTGCATAACCTGACAGACGCGATAAAACTTTACCGTGGTGACCTGTTGCCGTGCTCAACTGCTCCGGTCATTGTGGAGTGGCGTCATCACATTGATGCAGGGATGACAAACCTGCTGACGAAGTGCAAATCGCCGCAAACGCTGATCCGTCAGGCGGGGCATCTGTTACAGACACCCTTGTTAAGGGAATATTTGTTGGGGTTGCTGGTATAACGAAAATTAAATCCTGGCTCCATTTCAGCCCATGACCACACGGAGGCAGTTGCGCCACTCGCTGATGTCCGGCGAGGTGGAAAAGGGCAGTAATGTTCCCCGATAGAGCTTGCGGGCACTGCCAATATCTGTTGTGCGGATGGCTTCCCAAAGTTCAATGAAATCTGCCCACACGGATGTACGCAGGCAGTAAGGGCGCGAACCAAGACGCCCGTCCAGCAGGGTACGCAAATGGGATAGCTCGGCTTTCAGGGTACTTCTGGATACGCTTTCATCGCCGTAAAGGGCTGCGTGGCAAGCATCCAGGGACAAACCATTCTTGTGCATGGCAAGAATGCACAGGATTTCCAGCATACGCGGGGATACACGGAGTGGTTTGCCCCGGAAATGTACCAGATGTGGCTCGCCCAGGGCATAAATTTCCAGCTCAGCCTTGGGCAAATGTCGGGGTAAGCGTCTGGCTATTTCGTCTGCAAATGAGGAGGCAGCCAGTCCGGCCAGGGCGCTATGGCGTTCCCATAACATACCGATATAGATGCAGCCTTCCACGGTGCCTGTTTGCGGGTGCAGAATGGGGGCGGCGTATCCAGACCATTCCTGTAGGGCTGACAGATAATGCTCACCTGCAAAAACAGTAACCGGCTGCCGTAGCAACAGCGCCAGGCTAATGCCGTGTGTGCCGACTGAAGCCTCATCCCAGCGTCCACCCGGTAGCAGTCTGCAATGCTCAATCGTGATGCTTAATGTCGGGCTGCTGTTAACCCATTGCAGACACCCCATATGATCAGATATTCCAACCACGATGTCGCCCTGTTGGATCAGTCGGGCAATCCGTTCCTGTGATGGCAGGAATGCCTGATACAGGCCGGATGTCTCACGGTACTGCCATGATTGAAAGGTTTCATCCATGGGGGCGCAGGGCTGTTCCGGTGAAATGTGGTACTGATTGGCCGAACGCAACCATGACCCAATGATATGCGCCTCAATCAACGGGGTGTGCTGTATTTCCCCGTTCAGTATCTGCCGCTTAAGCACAGCAATTTGTCTGCGACGCTGCTCAAGGGCCAGCGTTCCTGTTGTATCGGATTGCATCCCCATCTCCTCGCATGACGAACGAATGCAAAAAACTCATTCCATTATTAGGCTCGCATTGTTGGCAATATCAGGTTTAAAAAAGGTTGGTTGCGATACCCCGCCTTTACCAACCTTTTGTTAACCGATCCTCTCTTATGCTGAGAGTCACCAACAAATCCCCAACCATTGAACTGAAGAAAGTAGAGACATGACCACTAACAATACCTCAAAACCAAGGAGTGTCAGCCATGAACAATACTACGCAACGTACTTTGTCCCGTACTGTCAAAGCAGCCGTTTTCACCTTGCTTGCCCTGGGCAGCCTTGAGGCATCCGCTTCGGTCAGGTTTCGTGTTGGCTATGAGCCAGCGGCCAATGATTACGCCGTTTACATGACCCCTGATTCCACACCCAAGCCTGACATCCTGCTTTCCGCACAAATCACACTGGTTGTCCCCCACGGTGCGGAATCGGGTACAAGTTTTTCCCTCGAAAACATTTCCAGCGAAGTCCAGGGTGTTAACTGGATTGACAATTCACGGGTCAATGCACCCAGTGAAAATCCCGCTTCAGATTACATTTCCCTCGCGTATTATTTCTCCGGTTCCAGAATCCCGCCATTTGGCTGGACAGCAGGTCAGGAGAAAAAAATCCTCACCTTCACCAGCAACCAGGGTTGTGTCAGTGGTGTGAAAATAATCGACAACACAGACCCGTTCGTACATCTGCCGAATTCTGCGGGAACCAATCCCGGCAATGATTTCATGAATATCGGCTGGAGTACGAGCAATGCTTATGTTGGTAACTACGGTGAAGGTGTTACCTGCGACTCAGCCAGCATCAGCCAGCCTGCTTTACCCACAAGGACAACCGCATGTGTCCTGAGCGCCCAGGATGAATATTACGAAAGCAAGATTACCCAACTGGAAAGCCTGAAAAATAACGCCAGCACAACTCGTCAGGCACAAATTGACAGCCTGATTTCCCGTTTACAGGAACGCATGACTTGCAAAGTGTGATAAGCCAAACTGGAAAAGCGCCCCGAAGTTTATTCTAGGGCGTTTAACCGGAAGTGTTTTCACATGGCCTCTATTTAATCACCACCATTACCGGGCGTCAGTTTCCAGATGTCACGGTTGTATTCCAGCATGGTGCGGTCAGTCGAGAAGAAACCGCTGCACGCTGTATTCATGATGCTCATCCGCGCCCAGCGTTCCTTGTCCTGCCATGCTGTGGCCACCTGTTCCTGCATATCCACATAGCTGCGGAAATCTGCCAGGGTCATCCATGGGTCGTGCGGGCTGAGCAGGGAATCCAGGATCATGTCGAAAATGCCCGGTTCACAAGCATTGAAGTGCCCGCTGCGCAGCCATTCCAGCACGCCGCGCAGGTCTTCATCACGGTCAACGTAAACCCACGGGTGATAGTTGTGGCGCAATTCCTCCACTTCGTCAGCACGCAGGCCAAACAGGAAGAAATTGTCCGCGCCCACCGCTTCAAGGATTTCAATATTGGCACCGTCATACGTACCAATGGTCAACGCCCCGTTCATCATGAATTTCATGTTGCCCGTGCCGGACGCTTCCTTGCCTGCGGTGGAAATCTGTTCGGAAAGGTCGGCTGCCGGGGCAATGATTTCCATGCTGGAGACCCGGTAGTTGGGCAGGAATGCCACTTTCAAGCGGCCATTGACTTCCGGGTCGGTATTGACCACTTCCGCCACGCTGTTGATCAGCTTGATGATGCGCTTGGCCATGACGTAACCCGGTGCAGCTTTGCCACCAATCAGCACGCAACGGTTGGCCCAGTTGTCCAGCTTGCCCAGTTTGATGCGCCGGTACAGATGGATGACGTGCAGGATATTCAGCAACTGGCGTTTGTATTCGTGGATACGTTTGACCTGTACGTCGAACAGGGCGTCAGGGTTAAAGTCCACCCCGCATTTCCTGCGCACCAGATCGGCCAGACGCTGTTTGTTGGCGTGTTTTACCGCCCGCCATTGGGCGTGGAACTCATCATTCCCTGCTTCCGCCAGTGGCTTGAGTTTTTCCAGTTGCGACAGGTCAGCAATCCAGTCCGCGCCAATCCGGCTGCTGATCAGATCGGTCATGCCCCGGTTGGCATGGGCAATCCAGCGGCGGGGGGTGACACCATTGGTCTTGTTGTTGAATTTACCCGGCCATAGGTCGTGGAAATCCTTGAACAGGCCGTCAACCAGCAATTGCGAGTGCAAGGCCGCCACCCCGTTGATCGAGAAACTGCCCACAATGGCCAGCCAGGCCATGCGTACCTGACGTGCCGGGCCTTCCTCAATGATTGACATACGGCGTTGGCGTTCGGTATCACCCGGCCATTTCAGCGACACTTCGCGCAGGAAACGGGCGTTGATTTCGTAGATGATTTCAAGGATACGCGGCAACAGCTTTTCAAACAGGTGTACCGGCCACCGCTCCAGCGCTTCCGGCAGCAGGGTATGGTTGGTGTAAGCCATGCAATTGCTGGTGATTGCCCAGGCTTCATCCCAGGACAAATCCTTCTCATCCATGAGGATGCGCATCAGCTCTGCCACTGCCACGGTCGGGTGGGTGTCATTCATCTGGAACACGTTCTCGGCAGCGAACTTGCTGTAATCGCTGTTGCCCTGACGCTCCCACATACGCACCGCATCCTTCAGGCTGGCGGAAGCGAGGAAATACTGTTGGCGCAGGCGCAATTCCTTGCCGTTTTCGCTGCTGTCGTTCGGGTACAGCACCATGGAAATGTGTTCGGCGTGGTTTTTCGCTTCCACCGCTTCGGTGTAACTGCCTGCATTGAATTCGTCGAGGTTGAATTCGTCAGTGGCGGTCGCTTTCCATAGGCGCAGGGTATTCACGGTGCGGTTCTGGTAGCCGGAAATCGGCATGTCAAACGGCAGTGCCAGTACGTCATCCGAGCTGACCCAGCGCACACGCTTGTGGCCGTGGGCATCGGTGTAATGTTCGGTATGCCCGCCAAACTGGACGCGCTGGGTATATTCGGCACGTTCGACTTCCCACGGGTGGCCATCACGCAACCAGTGGTCAGGCTCCTCGACCTGATAACCGTTTTCGACGCGCTGGCGGAACATCCCGTACTCGTAGCGGATACCATAGCCCAGGACGGGCAGGCGCAAGCTGGCGCAACTGTCCATGAAACAGGCTGCCAGACGGCCAAGGCCGCCGTTACCCAGCCCCGCATCCGGTTCCTGCGAGGAGACTTCTTCCATATCGGTGCAATATTGCAGCAAGGCTTGCTGGACAGGATCACAAATGCCCATGTTCAGCAGGTTGTTACCCAGTGAACGCCCGATCAGGAATTCCAGCGACATGTAGTACGCACGGCGTTTGCCGGGCTGCAAATGGTCGCCCCAGGTAGCACGCCAGCCCACCATCAAACGGTCACGCAGGGTATAGGCCAGCGCCTGATACAGGTAAACCGGCGGGCAGCCCTGGAAACGCCCCAGATGGTAGGAAAGGTAACGCTGAAAATCATTGCCCAGTGACTCTGCATCATTCGGTAGCGGATCCAGCGGAACCGGAACATACGGAATATGCATGGAAAGGTGCGAAGTCATAGGTTCTCCTTAAATTTTGCTGCGCCGGTAAAGCGCCTGATACTGTTGTGCACTGTGTTCCCAGCCGAATGACTGCGACATGCCGTGAGCCTGGATGGCCTGCCATTGTGCCGGGTTGGCAAAACAGGCCAGTGCCCGACGGATGGTAGCACCCAATGCCCGCGTGGTTGGCATATCCAGCACAAAACCATTGGCCGTGCCATGGGCGATATTTTCCGGGGAAGCATCCACTACCGTATCTGCCAGCCCGCCAGTGCGCAGGACAATCGGCGGTGTGCCATAGCGCAGGCTGTACATCTGGTTTAGGCCGCACGGCTCGAAACGCGATGGCATCAGGAACATGTCTGCCCCTGCTTCCAGCAGGTGTGCCAGTTGTTCGTCGTAGCCGATGAAAACGAACACCCTGTCCGGGTATTGCGCCGCCAGCTCTTTCAGGCGTTGCTCGAAATAGGCGTGACCCGCACCTACCAGCACAAACCGCGCATCGGTTTCCGCGAGCAGTTCAGGGATGGCATTGACCACCAGATCAACGCCTTTCTGTTCCACCAGACGGCTGACCATGCCCAGCAACGGGAATTGGAGGTGGGAACCGGGATTATCCACCCCGAAGCGTTTCAGCAGTTCGCGTTTGTTGAGGCTCTTGCCCGGCTCAATCCGTCCGGGGAAATACCAGGAAGCCAGATTCGGGTCTGTGGCCGGGTTCCACACATCCATGTCGATGCCGTTGAGGATGCCATGCAGTTTGTAACCGCGTGATTGCAGCAATCCGTTCAGGCCGTAACCAAATGCCGGGGTGCAGATTTCTTTCGCATACGTCGGGCTGACGGTGGTGACGGCATCGGAATAGACAATGCCTGCCTTGAGCATGGAAAAGCCGCCGTAGAATTCCGCACCTTCTGCTGACCACCAATGGCTGGGCAAATGCAGGGCGGTGAATTCAGCGTGGGAAAAATGCCCGCCGTAAGCCAGATTGTGGATGGTGAATACCCGCTGCGGGCGTTCCGGCAGGTTATCCAGAAAGGCAGGTACCAGCCCGGTCTGCCAGTCATGGGCATGAACCACATCCGGTTTCCAGCCGTGCCCCAACGGGTCAGTGGCCAATTCTGCGGCTACCCGCGCAAAAACCGTGAAACGCTCGGCATTGTCCACCCAGTCATAGCCATCCGGCTGCAAATACGGGTTGCCGGGGCGGTCGAACAGGCTTTGGCAATCAACCAGCCATAGCGGGAAAGGGAATTCCGGGTGGTCAGCCTGTAATACGCGTACCGACAGCGTGCGGCTGGCACCCTGCACATTCAACCAGCCCAGTATCTGGACTTTCCGCAGCTTTTCCAGCACACCACGGTAAGCGGGCAGCAATAACCGTACATCCATGCCCTGGGTATGCAAGGCACGTGGCAGGCTGTAAGCCACATCGCCCAGCCCCCCCGTTTTCACCAGCGGGTAAGCTTCGCTGGCAACAAACAATAATTTCATGCAGTGCTTCGCAAAAACAGCGCCGCCAGTGGCGGCAGGGTTACTTCAATCGAATGTTCAAATCCCATCCAGGGATGTTCTTGTACCGCAATACTGCCCGCATTGCCACAGTTGCTGCCACCGTAATACTCCGAATCGGTGTTGAGGATTTCGTGGTAGCTGCCGCCAGCAGGCACGCCGATGCGGTATTGGTAACGTGGTACAGGGGTAAAGTTCAAGAGCACGATAACGGCATCTTCCGGCTTGTCACCATAACGGATCAGGCTGAGAACCGACTGGTCAGAATCGTGGCAATCAACCCACTGGAAACCACGCCCATCGAAATCATACTGGTGCAAGCCCGGCACGTCCCGGTACAGGTGGTTCAGGTCACTCAGCAGATGGCGGATGCTGTCGTGGGCGGGGAAGCTGCACAATGCCCAGTCCAGTTCCTTTTTCACATTCCATTCTGCCCATTGGCCGAACTCCCCGCCCATGAACAGCAGCTTCTTGCCCGGATGTGCGTATTGCCAGGCATAGAACAGGCGCAGGTTGGCAAATGCCTGCCAGTAATCCCCCGGCATCTTGTCCAGCATACTGCGTTTCATGTGCACCACTTCGTCATGCGACAGCGGCAGCACGAAATTTTCCGAATAGGCATACATCTGGCTGAAAGTCAGCAGGTTGTGGTGGTATTTACGGTGTACCGGGTTGTTTTCAATGTAACTCAGGTTGTCGTTCATCCAGCCCATGTTCCATTTCATGCTGAAACCGAGGCCACCGATTTCCACCGGTTTGGATACCGCAGGCCATGCAGTCGACTCCTCGGCAATGGTCAATACGCCGGGGAAGTAGCCGTGCACAACAGTATTCATTTCGCGCAGGAAAGCGATTGCCTCCAGATTCTCACGCCCGCCATACTGGTTGGGCAACCATTCACCTGCCTTGCGCGAGTAATCGAGGTACAGCATGGAGGCGACCGCATCCACCCGCAGGCCGTCGATGTGGAATTCCTCAATCCAGTACAAGGCATTGGACAGCAGGAAGTTTTTCACCTCGTTACGCCCGAAGTCGAAAATCAGCGTACCCCAGTCCTGATGTTCGCCCCGGCGCGGGTCGGCATGTTCATATAGCGGCTCGCCCATGAACCGTGCCAGCGCGAAATCATCCTTGGGGAAATGTGCCGGAACCCAGTCCAGCAGCACACCAATCCCTTCCCGGTGGCAAGCGTCGACAAAGGCGCGGAAATCATCCGCCGAACCGTAACGCGCGGTCGGTGCGTAATAACCGGATACTTGGTAGCCCCAGGATTCATCCAGTGGATGTTCTGCCACGGGCAGCAGTTCGATATGGGTGTAATTCAACTCCTTGACGTAAGGGATCAGGCTTTCTGCCAGTTCCGTCCAGTTATAGAAGCTGCCGTCCGGGTGTTTGCGCCAGGAACCGGCATGGACTTCATAAATGCTGACCGGCTGGTGTTGCCAGTCGAAGCTGGCGCGGGCTTCCACCCATGCTTCGTCCTGCCATTCATAACAATCCGCAGCAGGGATACAGGATGCCGTTTCCGGGCGCAAAAACATTTGCCGTGCATACGGGTCGGTCTTGATGTGCAGGTTGCCGTGACGGTTAATGATTTCATATTTGTAGGCCATGCCAGCCTGCACGCCGGGGATGAACAGTTCCCACACCCCGGAATCGCCGCAACAGCGCATCGGGTTACGGTTGCCATCCCAGAAATTGAAATCGCCGACCACGCTGACCCGTTGTGCTGCCGGAGCCCATACGGCAAACCGGCAACCTTCCACACCATCCTCGGTCTGCATGTGTGCGCCGAGGATTTTCCAGGCATGATGGTGTTGGCCTGCCATCAGCAGGTGCAGGTCGAAATCACTCAGCAGTGCTTTGTCCGTCATTGTTTCCATGCCCCTTTCTCCCGTTGCGCTGGTGTTTTACCAGACTCTTTAGCAAGATGGATGCCAAACCTTGTGGCACCTCCTGCCAGTTGAAACGCCATTGCCAGTTACCGTCCACTGTGCCGGGCATATTCATCCGTGCCTCATCACCCAGCCCCAGCAAATCCTGTAGCGGTACGACCGCAAGTATCGCATGACTGGCAAAAATGGTGTCCAGCATGGCTGCCTGCACCTCCGCAGGGTCATCCACGTCCAGAGCCTGCATGACATGCTGCTGCATATCCGTATCCAGGCTGTCAAACCAGCCCTGCAAGGTATCATTGTCGTGCGTGCCAGTGTAATACACGGTATTTTCACGCACGTTTTGCGGCTTGTGCGGGTTATCCGCGAAGTGGTCAAACGCGAATTGCAGTACGCTCATGCCGGGCAAATGGTATTTGTCGCGCAGTGCCGTGACATCCGGGGTAATGACCCCCAAGTCTTCGGCCACCAGTGGCAGTTTACCCATTTCCGCCTGGACACTGGCCAGCATGGCATCCCCCGGCACCTTCTGCCAATAGCCATTAATGGCAGTTTCCTCATCCGCCGGGATCATCCAGCTTGCTGCCAGCCCCCGGAAATGGTCGATACGCACCAGATCGAAAAATTCAAAATGGTATTGCAGGCGTTGTTTCCACCACAGGAAGTTTTCCGCCTGCATGGTTGCCCAGTTGTAGTGCGGGTTGCCCCAACGCTGCCCGGTTGCGGAGAAATAATCCGGCGGTACACCTGTGACAAACGTCGGCGCCCCCGTCTTATCCAGCAGGAAACGTTGCGGGTTTGCCCAGACATCTGCGCTGTCGTAAGCGACGAAAATCGGCATGTCACCAAACAGGTAAACCTTCCGTTCAGCGGCATACTGGCGCAATGTCTGCCATTGGCAAAAGCACTGGTACTGCTGGTCAATGATTGCGGCAATGGCTTCCGGTTGCTCACTGCGCACCTGAAACAGGCTGCGCGGGTTGCGGTCGCGGAAGGCTATCGGCCATTCGTGCCAGCCCTGCCCGTTGAACTGCTGTTTCAGTACCATGAACAGGGCGTAGTCTTCCACCCAATGCTTCTGTTTTTCGTACCAGGTCTCGAAACTTTCACCAGCAGAAACACTGCTTGCCGCATTTTCCGCAAACAACCCCGGATTCACCGCAAACGCCGACGCACATTGGTAGGGCGACAAGCCCGCCAACGGCACACCCAGCGGCAGCATCTGCCATACCCGGCAACCGGCCTGTGCCAGCCAGTCCACCCAGCGGTACGCATCCGCACCCACTTTTCCCGAAGGCAGGGAAGTCGGGTGCAGCAGAATCCCCGCTGCACGCCCAATCACTTGAAAATCAGCCATTACGTATTCCTGCGCATCGTACCGGCATTTTCTGCCGCACCACCGCCTTGCGAGACAGGGTTGTCGAGGTAAACGGGTGCATCCACACCCAGCAATGCGTATAGCTTACGCAATTGCCGACGGTACAGGCGCTCGAAATCACGCACACTGTCGGAGGGGTTGTAATCCCCAAACCACCAGAACCAGTCGGAACCTTCGCACACGCCCAACTGGCGGCTGGCCAGTTCCTGCTGCTGTGCGTCCAGTTTCCCGCTGGCCATTACCTCGTCGTACACACGTTTGGCTTCGACCAGATAATCCCAGCCCCGGTTTTTGTCGACCGAGCCGATCCAGGTGGAAAACGAACCGTATACCCAGCTTCCTGCGCAGACCTTCGGCAGTGTCCGGCTGGGCAAGGTTTCACTGGCTTGTGCGAACGTGGTGACGTTGACCTGATCCGAGTGGGTCAGCGCGGTATACAGCGCATCCAGGAAATAGGCGCCGTTCTGCGGGTAATATTCCCAGGCATTTTCCCCGTCGAGGATGATGGAAACCACCCGCTCCGGCGCATGATGGTTGAGGAATACCGCAATGTTTTCCAGATGCTGGACGAAATCCCCCACTGCATCACGGGCGTGCCAATCGCTGTATTTGAACCCGATCAGGTCGGAAAGCCCGTCATCGCGGAAAAACAGGCGTACATTGGAACCCGGCTGCTGGTACGGCATGAACAGGCTGCGTTTGCTGTGCTCATCATCGCCATCGTAACCGGAAGCACGGCAACTGTTGCGCCATACGCCTTCACCGGAAGCCGTCCAGCGGATACCGAACTCGTCCAGCAGGGCAATCGCATCGCTGCTGATGCCGCCCTCGGATAACCATACACCCTGCGGTTTCATGCCGAAGTAATGTTCAAACACTTCAATCCCGCGTTGCAGGTGCCAACGGGAGCGCTCCACGCCGCCGGGGTAGTTTTCCGCCTCCGGTGCAGGCGCATCCGGCAATGAACAACGCATGTTCTGGAAGTCATTCAGCAGCGGCACGATCGGGTGCATGTATGGCGTCATCGACAGTTCCACCTGCCCACGTTCTGCCAGCACCCGATAGCGTGGAATAATCCCGGCCAGGCAATCACCGATCACGACCAGCAACTTGCGCCGGTCTTCAGCGGTGAACTCCGACCCCTTGAGCATCAGCTCTTTCACCACTGGCAAAGCCTGTACGGATTCGCCCAGCCATGCCAGGTGATACCAGGTCAGCAAATCGAGGAAATACTGATCGCTCAAGTAAATCAACGGGCAACGGAAACGCTGGCTGCCAATCCCCATGTCATCGGTTGCACCGATCATCTTGAACAGGCGCTGGAATGGCGGATGGGGGTGGATCATGCGTGGCGCATGGCAGCGCTGGCATTCGGTAATCAGTTCAGCACGGCTATCACAGCTATCCGGTATTGGTTCAGCCCCGGCCAACATGTTCAGCAAGCGATCCTGCATCGGTGTCCCCGCTTGCAGGAAAGCCCTTATCTGGGCTGCATAATCATCCAGTTGCTCCAGCAATACCGGGGCAAAGTTGACCACCACATGCATACGCGGATGTTGTTCCAGATGGAACGCCATGTCGCTGTAGTCCTTCATGCCATGCAGGTAAACCCACGGCAGGCGGTAAGCGCCATCCAGCCCGTCGCGATACCACGGTTGGTGCATGTGCCAGCACAGGACAACGTTCAAATTTAAGTGCCCAGTCGCCATAGCATCTCCTTGTCACCAGAATGCAGTTTTTGTCCCATCATTTCCGGCGTTACCAGCACGATGCCTTCTTCGGTAACATGAAAACGTTTGCGGTCAAGTTCGAGGTCTTCGCCAATGATCATGCCATCCGGGATCACGGTTCCCTTGTCGATAATGGCGCGGGAAATCCGGCAGCGCTGACCGATGCTGACCTTGGGCAGGATCACGCTGTCCTTGATATGGCTGTATTTTTCCACCGTGCTGGCGAAAAAGATCATCGAGCGCTTGATACGTGCCCCGGAAATGATGCAGCCCGCAGAAATCAGTGAGTCAATGGCTTCACCCCGGCAGCCTTCATCATCGAAGATGAATTTGGCGGGCGGGTATTGCGGCTGGTATGTCCAGATCGGCCAGTCGCGGTCATACAGGTTCAGTTCCGGCTCAACGGCGCACAATTCCATATTGGCCTGCCAGTAGGAATGCACCGTCCCCACATCACGCCAGTAGCCCGGCTCACCATTGTCTTTGCGGAACGGGAACGCCATGGCCTTGGCGGCATGGATATTGGAAGGGATGATGTCCTTGCCGAAGTCCCGTGAGGAATGGGTTTTTTCGGCATCCTCATGCAATACGCGGTAGAGGAAATCCCGCGAGAAAATGTAAATGCCCATGGAGGCCAGCGCCACGCCGGGCTTGCCGGGGATTTCTTCCGGGTGCTTGGGCTTTTCAACGAACTTGGTGATGTTCAGGTCTTCGTCTACCGACATGACACCGAAGCCCTTGGCTTCTTCCACCGGCACTTCAATGCAGCCTACGGTGAAATCAGCCCCGGAGGCAACGTGATGCACCAGCATCTTGGAGTAATCCATGGTATAGATGTGGTCGCCGCCCAGTACCAGCACGTAATCCGGGTCATGGCGTTGCACGATGTCCATGTTCTGGAACAGGGCATCTGCCGTGCCCTGGTACCATTCCTTTTTGCTGGTGCGTTGCTGGGCAGGCAGGATTTCCACAAATTCGCCGATTTCCGCCCGCATGAACCCCCACGCCCGTTGCAGGTGGCGGATCATGGAATGCGACTTGTATTGCGTCAGTACACCCACCCGGCGGATGCCGGAGTTCACGCAGTTCGACAGGGCAAAGTCGATAATCCGGTACTTGCCACCAAACGGTACGGAAGGTTTCGCCCGCCACATGGTCAGGTCTTTCAGCCGCGAGCCTTCCCCTCCCGCCAATACCAGCGCCAGTGTCTTGCGGGTATATTCCGTCACCATTTTGGGTTCGGTGTAATAACGGTAAAGCTTGGCTTGTTGGTTTTTATCCAAGGTCATGATTATTGCTTCCTCATGCTAGTCCTAATATGTGGTATCCATTGCCGCCGCCAGTGCGCCTTGCAAACCCAGCCGCGTATTGGTAATCAGGTAAATGGGCGTGTGCCGGACCATATCCGCCATCCTGCCCTTGTCAAAACAGGCATCCAAAAACCGCTGGCTTTGCAACCACGGCTGGATGCGTGCCGAAATGCCACCCCCCAGGTATAGACCGCCGCGTGGCTGGTACAGCAGGGCAATATTGCCTACCCAGTTGGCGTATAAATCCGTAAACAATTGCATGGCAGCGCTTGCCACAGCGTCACCTGCCTGTGCTTCAGCGTTGACGACAGCGCCATTACGGTCACGCAAGTCTGCCGGAATATCGCCGGTCATGTCCTGCAAGCAGAACTGGTAAACCTGGTTGACGCCGGGGCCGGACAATACCCTTTCCCACGATACATGCCGGAAACGCCCGCGCATGAAGGCCAGCAAGCGCTCCTGCTGCTGATTGGCCGGGGAAAAGTCCGTGTGCCCGCCTTCGGTGGCGAAGGTCTGATAACGGCCTGTGTTATCGGCCTGCATCCACGCCAGTCCCAGCCCGGTACCCGCGCCGGTAATCACGCGGGTGGCCAACGGTGCGGCAGGGGCATCATTCAATACCCGGTAGTCATCGTTGGTCAGGGTATCCACCCCCCGCGCCGCAGCCTGAAAATCATTGATAAACAACAGATTGGGGGCATCCAGCAGGCTTTGCAGGGCGGTTTTTTCCAATACCCAGTCAAGATTGGTCAAACGGAT
>JBBIHI010000045.1:0-13611 GCA_037447095.1 Thiotrichaceae bacterium | reverse complement strand
CTGATTTCGGAACGGATCTGTCCGGCCAGTGCGCTGGCCTGTTCAAGCGTCAGGCTGTTGTTTGTCATGGTGTTTCCTTGTGCTTGGGTAAAGCTGTTCGGTGGCGCTGGCAAAGTCGCTGTATTGCCCGCCAGCGTTGAGTTTGTGGCGTTTCCACATGAACCGTCCGCTGGCACGGATGTGTTCGAGGATGCGGCGGCGTTCCGGCTGCGGGTTGGGCAGCAGCGGGCCAAAACGGGGTATCAGGGCGAGGAAGGTCAGCAGGATCAGGGTTGTGACGGTTAACACCACTGCCCAGGCGTGTTTCCAGATCAGCAACCACAGGGGCGGCATGTCATCCTGATGCACCAGCCAGATGCTATGCGGGTGTTGCTGTACGGCGTGCACCATGTACCAGAACAGTTCGGCGTGTTCGTAATCAACCAGCGAGCCGTTTTCGATGAAATCGAGATTGGCTGCCAGCGTGACCATGCCTTTGCCCCATTTTTGTTCCAGCAGCCAGGCGGTTTTTTTGTAGCGCTGCGGGTAGGTGTCGCTGGCATCGGTTTCCAGGCTGTAGAAAAAGCCGGGGTCAGCTTCCAGTGAATGGCTCATGCCGGAAAGGGTGACGTCCAGCGGTAGGTCATCGTCCTCCGGGATGACGTGCTTGCCTATCCTGATCCCCAGGGCGGTCTGCAGGGGGTCTGTCTTGCCGGTGCGGGCAGTTTTTTTGCTGTCTGTTTCCGTGTCGCCGTCCTTGGAATCGTCATCGTTGTGTTTGTGCGTACCGTACAGGGTCGAGGTATCGCCGGGAATACGCGCACGGGTAATCAGGTGCCCGCCACGTTTTACCCAGGCGAGGATTTCATTGACCTTTTGCGGCGACAGGGTGTAACGCTCGGTGTCAATGATCAACACACTGTCGGTATCGGGCAGGCTGGTCAGGCCATCCTTGCGTTCGGCGGGAATGCCCATCCGTTTCAGGAACAGCCGGACGGCATACAGGGAGTTGGTTTTGGCCTCGCCCTTGAAACCGATGTATTCCTCGGTTTCCTTCAACTCGAAGTTGTTGAGGAACCAGATGACGCAGGCCGCAGTGGCCAGTGCCGTGATCAGGCTGACGATGACACGTTGCAGGTTCATGCATTGCCCTCCCCGTCAGCCGTAAACAGTGGCCAGTCGGCAAACAAGGGGTAAACCCGTGCCGTGTCCGGGGTGCGGTGGGCGTAGGCTATTTCCTGCCAGGCGCGGGTAACGGCGGTCAGCCAGATGATCTTTTGCCCCCGGAGCTGCTGGCCTGCCAGTTGCAGGATGTCGCCTTCGGTATGGCTGTCGGCAATCGGCAATTGTTCGTGGCGGGTCAGGCGCATCAATGCCCCCCGGTACAACAGGCTGAGTGCTTCCCGGTATTGGCCTGCGTCCCACAGGGAACGGCTGTGCGCGGCAATGTCTTCAGGCAGGGATTCGGGGCGGATGTCCATGCCGAACAGGATGTCCGGCGGGGGAGGGGCTTTTTCCTTGCGGCGCACCGGTCTGAGCATGGCAAGTATCTGGCGGCGATAAACGACTGCCAGCACCAGCAGCACGATAACGGCTATCCACAGCAAGCCTTTGGTGGCGCTGGCAAAAGCAACTTGCAAGGATTTCACCCATTCCGCAACATCTTCCGGTTTGGTTTCGTCCTTTTCGAGTGGCAGCCAGCGCTCGACCTTGTGTGCCTTGGTAAAAGCATCCAGCTTCATGATGTCATCAATCTGGTTGCGGGACTCACTGGCAGGCAAGGGTTCGCTGGCAAGGTATTCGTCTTTGCTGTTTTCATCTGCCAGCGCAGGTGTGGCCGGGCTGAGCAGCAAGCCAAGGGTCAGGACGGCAAAGGCCAGGACAAATGCCTGCTGGGTGATGCCGCGCAAGCGTTCACCCAGGCTGCGGAACACCAGTTCGATGTCCCAGGCTTCCAGTTGGGTGCGGCGGTTCAGGTACAGGCTGAAGCTGGCGGCCATGTAAAACGGTTCGATGAGCCAGACGGTCACAACGTATACCACGAAATAAACCAGTTCCCCCCAGTAGCGGGTATCGGTGTCAAACTCACTCCCGAAAATGCCCAGCAGGTAATCCTGGGCGTGTTTGGTCGGGTCAAGCAGCAGGACGAGGGTGTACAGGCTGGACATGACCACGAATTCCAGGTGTATGCAGGCAATGGTCAGCCACACGGCGTGGGAATGCGATTGCAGGTGCAGCAGGTTCTGGCGTTCCTTGCGCGGTTTGCCGCGTAATTGTTCCAGTTGCCAGATCGGCAGGTTGAAGCCACGTGACATGGACAAGCGCCGCCACGTCATGTTACTGAACAGGCCGGTTTTCGTCACCAATGCCGGGATAGCAGAAAAAATGTCAGCGGTTGACAAGGGTTCGGCAAACACCTGACGGCTGTAAATGTGCAGCAAAACCCGATCGTACAAGGGCTTGAACCACCATAGCAGCAGGGGGGCGTATTCCAGGTAGCGTTCCGGTAGCAGCACAAACACCAGTGCGGCGAAGGCAAGCAGCAACAGGCTCCAGGCCGGGAAAATAGTGCGCCAGTTATGCGTGACCATGGCAAAACCGAGGTCACTGGCTTCCCACGGCGAACGCAGGCGGATATTGGCGGTCATGTTGTCCAGTTTCATGCGCCGCTACCCTCGTCTGCCATGTCGGCATTGCGCCCGACCAGACTGAAATAGGCAATGACCAGTGTCCACAGGGTGATGCCCACAGTATATTTGACGGTTGGTGGAATCCATATCTGTGACGACCAGAAGGCTTCCACGAAAGCCGCCATGATGAACAGGGTGGCCGCACCGTAAACAATCTGGATGGCTTCCAGGCTATTGTCTTTCAGGGCCAGCAGACGCGGTTTGCGCCCCGGCATCAGTAATGCATGCGCCAGCCGGAAACCGGCAGCCCCCGACAGCACGATGGCAGTCAGCTCGAAGGCACTGTGCCCGGCCACGAAGCTCCAGAACGTATCAATGTAACCCATATGGGTCAGATGCCCGGCCACCGCCCCAATGCTCAGGCCATTGAACAGCAGGAAAAACAGGCTGCCCAGACCGTACAGCAAGCCCCCGGAAAACACCTGGAAGCCGATACCGGTATTATTGCGGATGTAAAAACCAAACATTTGCACATCACTGTCCGCCTCGCGTTCACGCCCGAAACGGGAAGTCCGCGCCGGGTCGTACATTTCCTCCATACCCGCCACCTGTTCCCCGCTGATGACGGAATAGACCAGCTCAGGCTCATACTGGATGGCAACCAGCATGGCAAAAAAGCTGCCAAAGAACAGGCTTGCCGACAACAGGACTGCCCAGCGTGCCTGCCGCACCCGTTGTGGTAAGCCGCGCAAGTAAAAACTGGCGACCTTGTGCAGGAAGTGCAGGCGTGACGAATACAGGACGTTATGCCCACGGATCACAAGCTGGTTCAGCTCCTCAATCAGCAGCGGGCTATACATGCGGGATTGTGCCAGTGCCAGATGGTGGCAAATCTGCCGGTACACTTGCGGGAAATCCAGTTCCGGCTCCGCCAAGTTCTGCCGCTGGCGTTCTTTTTTCGGGATATGCTGATAGTCCAGCCATTCGCCAAACTGTTGCCACAGGTGCTGGTACTGGTGGACGAACTGTTCCTGTTTCATCCCTTGCGCCCTCCGGTCAGCCAGTTGGCAATCCCGTACAGGTATTGGACGGGGTTGGTCTGCTGTTCCACCAGGGGGCCGGTCATGCTGGCGAGCTCCTCCTGCCGGGAATCGGTCAGGGTGTGGTGGCGCTGCGCAAACAGCATGACGGCCTGTTGTTCCGCCAGGGTCAGCGTGGTGTCGGGGTAGACAGGCATTGCCTCTGCCATGGCAACGCTGCCGTTATGCCTGATCTTGTGCAGCACCACGGTATCGGCAGCCATATCCCCCAGGCGCTGGAAACGCCGGTTGAGGATCATGCTGGCAAACCCGAAGCCGTATAACAGCGGCAGGAAATCCGCGACCCGCAACAGGTTACGCACGATGGAGGCTGACGGGGTAACAGGGCTGGCATCGGTGTGGGCAACGTAAATGTCGAGCAGTTTCTTGCCCGGTGTCTGCCCCTGATGGCGCAGCTCAAAATACACCGGGTAAAACCATTCCAGCAGGAACATCAGGATCATGGCAATGCCGACCCCCAGCTTGCCGAGCATTGCCAGGGCAATAAACAGCAGCAGGCTGACGCCCGTGCGTAACAGCAAATCCAGTATCCATGCCAGCAGGCGTGGCACTGGCCCGGCGGGGGAAAGCGTTAACGAAATGCCTTCGGGGGTGTTGACGGTGTAGGTAGTATCCAGACGCATCCGCGATCGGTTATCCTTTTCCAGTTATACGTTGTTTATTTTTCCGCACGATCATGCAAGGCAGAATACCGGATGTCAACCGGAAAGCGATAGGGTGAAAATGTCAGTCAGCCAAACACAAGCCAGCGATTCCATCGCCATATTTCCCGTGACCCGGCAGGGTTGGGAAAATCTATGCGAGAGCCTGCCACCTGCCGTGCAGCAATGGGCAACATTGGGCGGTTTCAATGGGGATGCCGGGCAAATTTGTCTGGTACCAGACGCTGAGGGCGGGATCAGTCAGGTACTGGCCGGTTACGATGAAGCCGAAGGCAAACGCTGGGCTTTGGCCGGTCTGCCGGAAAAATTGCCTGCCGGGTCTTACCACCTGTCCTGTGACTGGGATACGGACATGCGCACCCAGGCAGCCATCGGCTGGGGGCTGGGTTGCTACCAGTTCCAGCGCTTCCGCAAGCCTTCTGACAAGCAGCCAGCCATTCTGTGCAGTGGGGGTGATGTGCCACAGGCCGAAGCATTCATCCAGGCGATGACGCTGGTGCGGGATTTGGTCAACCTACCTGCCAACCACATGATGCCGGAAGATTTGTCGGCAGCCATGCGCCAGCTTGCAGACCGTTACGCCGCGCATTTCACGGAAATTGTCGGGGATGATTTGCTGGAACAGGGGTATCCGGCAATCCACGCCGTCGGGCGTGCCAGCCGCCATGCGCCGCGCCTGCTGGAACTGGCATGGGGGCAGGCAGGCGACCCTGAGCTGGTGCTGGTCGGCAAGGGGGTATGCTTTGATACCGGCGGGCTTGACCTCAAGCCTTCGCAATACATGCGCCTGATGCAAAAGGACATGGGCGGCGCGGCGCATGTACTGGGGCTGGCGCAACTGGTGATGCACAATGCCTTGCCAGTACGCCTGCGGGTGCTGGTTCCGGCGGTGGAAAATGCTGTGGGTGGGGATGCGTTCCGCCCTGGTGACATCCTGGCGACCCGTTCCGGCAAGTATGTGGAAGTGGACAATACCGATGCCGAAGGCCGCCTGATCCTGTGCGATGCGCTGACAGCAGCGGCGGAACGTAACCCCGACCTGATCCTTGATTTCGCCACCCTGACCGGTGCAGCACGGGTCGCGTTGGGGACGGAAATCCCGGTATTTTTCAGCAATGCGCGTGGTTTGACGGAAAGTTTGCAGCAGGCTTCGGAAACCGACGGCGAACTGATCTGGAACCTGCCCCTGCACAAGCCGTATTTCGCGCAACTGAAAAGCAACTTTGCGCACATGCTCAATAGCGGTGGCAGCTACGGTGGCGCAATTACCGCCGCCTTGTTCCTGAATGAGTTCGTGCCGGAAAATTTGCCTTGGGCGCATTTCGACATGATGGCGTGGAATACCCGTGCGCGGGCGGGGATATTCAACGGCATGGAGGCGATGGGGCTGTTTGCAGTTTACCGCTATCTGGATACCGCTTATCGGAGATAAGGGGGGAAAGTTGAATATTGTGTTCAGTTTCAGTTCAGTTTCGTAAAATCTTTCCTATAATTGGAACTAATTGCGATTCTGAATAAGGAAGTGTCATGAGTTCTCCCCCTCCACAGCACCACCTGTCGGCAACCATCCGTCAGGCTTTGTGGCTGGCATTGCTGATGTATGTGCTGGTATTCATTTTTTTGATGTTTTCTTCATCAGATACCAAGGCCGATGAAGGGATCAAACTGTCCCAGACCCAATTGTTATACGAAGTGCTGGGCAGTCTGGAGTATGTGGGTGATGGCAAGCTTGCGCCGATCGACGATGCCGGTGTGGAACATTCATTAGATGAATTAATCAAGCAGCACGGATTTGACCATCCTGAAGCCAGCGTTTATATCCTGAACCTGAAGCAGAATACTCTGGCATGGTCGGCAACAGCATCACCCAGGCAATATGGCACCTCGGCGGTCAAGGCTGACGTATATGCCATACAGGCAGCACAGGATGGCGATACCCGTTTGCTGGTGCAGAATTTCTGGGTAAGGGACGACGACGGTTCCCGTCTGGAATGCCGCATGGTGATGGTCGTGCCAAAAGACTGAAAGCCTGCTGTACCTCCGGTCACAAATCAGCCAGAATAACCGGATAACCCTGATGGAAGCCTGTGCATGGTTGATTTCTATGACGAATTTACTTACGAAACCAATCCGTTCCCGGAAACCCACCCCGGTAATCTGGCCGCGCTAGGCCGCCTGTTTGGTATCCAGACGCCCGCTGCGCAACAGTGCCGGGTGCTGGAACTGGGGGCGGCAACCGGGGGGAATATCATCCCCATGGCGTATCGCTTGCCGGACAGCGAGTTTGTCGGGGTCGAGCTTTCTGCCCCGCAAGTGGCTATTGGCAACAGGCTGATCCAGCGTCTGGCATTGCCCAATATCCGTCTGGAGGTCGGGGACATTCTGGAGCTGGATGCCGCGCAGCTCGGCCAGTTCGATTACATCATTGTGCACGGCGTGTATTCCTGGGTTCCGATTAGCGTGCGGGAAAAAATCCTGCAACTGGCACGGGACTGCCTGACACCGAACGGCATTGCCTATATCAGTTATAACGTGCTGCCGGGCTGGCGGATGCGGGGCAGCCTGCGTGACCTGTTGCTGCACGCAACCCATGGGGTAGAGGGTGCGCAGCCCAAATATGCGGTTTGTATTGCGGCACTGGAACGCTTGCAACATGCCCTGCAACAAACGCAAGCCGATACCGGGCGCTATCTTCAGAAAGAAGTGACCCGCCTGCTTAAAGCCCACCCCAGTTACGTATTGCATGAATATCTGGCGGGGGAAAACAACCCCTTCCTGTTCAGTGAGTTTCTGGCCGACATTGGACGGCACGGTCTGCAATACGTCTGCGAAACCGACCTGAATACCCTGTTTGATTCCACCCTGTCTGCCCCGGCACAGGCGGCATTGGCGGATATTGAAGACCCTTTGCAGCATGAACAGTGGATGGATTTTGTGCGGATGCGCACTTTCCGGCAAAGCCTGGTTTGCCGTGCCGACCTGCCACTGGAGCGGGAAATTGACCTGGATGTGTTCCAGACATTCTTTTTCAGTGCCAACCTGAATCCCAAGGGGAAGGTCGGGCTGAACAATAATAAGCCCGCAATATTCCAGTTTCCCGACGGTAAGGAACTGCATGTGTCCCACCCATTAACCAAGGCCGCCCTGGTGCATTTGCGGGTTGTTCATCCTTACAGCCCATCATTTACCGAATTAGTGATGGCTGCGGCTACGGAAGTGCGCAAGGCAGGTGCTACCCATTACGCCAATGAAACGGATGGGCTGCTGAGTGAATTGTTCAGTTTGTATAGCTATCGCGGTGTGTTGGGGCATATCCAGCCCTGTTTGCTACAGGCATATGCAACAGAATACCCACAAGCGACGGCATTGGCACGTTTGCAGGCAGGGCAAGGCTGGAACAGTGTGGCAACCGTGTATCACCTGACACTGGGGCTTGATGGTTTCTCCCGCTGCCTGTTGCAGCATCTGGATGGTCAGCATACTGCACTATCACTGGCAGGACTGCTGTCAGAGAAGATTCAGGCGGGGGAAATCAATATCCCTGGTGGTAAACAAGCACAACATAGCGGCAAGGGTTTGGACAAGGAAGTGCTGGACAATGTGCATCACCTCTTGAGCGTGTTTGCCCGGCATGGCTTGCTAATAAGTGGGCAATAAAAAGCGGCAAGGTAAAAGATACCTTGCCGCTGATAGCGAGGCTGAAATTAATCAATCGTTACGTTGAGGGTCAACGTCACTGTTGTCCGTGCAGCTACAGTCCCAACATTCCATACGCCGCCTGTAAATGTCCCCTGGCTTGGTGTTGAGCTGACTAAGGTCACACCTGCTGGCAGGTTGTCTGTCACCTGTACCCCGGTTGCATTAACATCGCTTTCGTTACTCAGGGTCAGGGTGTAAGTCAGGCTATCGCCATGGTGCACCGTTGTTTTGGAGGCGGTTTTCACCAGTTTCAAATCGGTTTGTGATGGGGATGCGACAGTCAGTGCCGTGGTTCCTGGGCAGTTTTGTCCTGATACGTCGGCAGTGGCGGTTACAGTAGCGTTGCCCGCCGCCGTTGGAGTACCAGATACCGCACCGCTGCTGCTATCAATGCTCAGTCCTGCTGGTAGATTGGTAGCGCTCCAGGTGTAAGTGTAAGTACCACCATCGCTTGCAGTAGCCGATGGATTCGCGCTGTAGGCTGTGCCGACTGTGCCATTTGTCAGTGGGTTGGGGTTCACCGTAATGGTTGGGCAACTACACGTTGTCGGTGCTGTGCCAACCATCAGTAAATCTTGTCCAGTTGCATTATGCAGTCTATGCACAACTACGGTAGGCGATGTGATTTGTTGGGCAGCGGTAAGCCAGGTGTTAGCCAGTGTCCTTGCCCCCGCATTGTTTTCAGTAAAGGACTGGAATGACCCAGACGTGACAGAATAATCGGTATCATACACTGCGTTCCAAACCGCCAATTGCAAGGCTACAAAATTGGTAACGGTATTGTTCCCCTGCCCAAAACCGGTAACGGGATTATAACCGGATGCCTGGACAACCTGGGCAAGCCGTGTTGCCTGAGTCGTGGTAAAACCATTCGCGCTGCCATTCGCTTCATGGCTATAAGGATTTTGCAAGGGTAAGATCGGTTGGTTGAGTTCGGTACAGAAGGAATAAAATGCCCCCTCACTGGAGGTATTACTGTGGAAACCGGCGACATTGCTTTCTGGTAGGGGATTCGACCCATTGATTGTTAAGGTTTCCTGGGCAGGAGCAACTCCAGGCCCGAAAGCAATCCCGCCTATCGTCAGGTCTGGTGTTATAGGATTCGCACAACTTTGCGTCAATGGATTCATGACGCTAATCGAGGTTGTTTGGTTGGCTATCACAGTGACGGGCTGCGAAGGTGTAATGACGGGCGTGCCATAGGTATAGCCACCAGGCGCCGTAGGGGGTGTTTCTGTTACTGTACAGGTAGTTCCTGCCGGGATATTGCTGACAGTATGGGTAGCCCCAGAGGTTAGTGTGATTGCATTATTGTCAAAATTGTTATCGCTGCAATCCAGTTGGATGGTGAACGATTGAGGGTCTGTACCGCCAGTTACAGCCTTGCTGATAACCAGTGTGCCCGTGAGTGGGGCAGTAAAACCAAAGTCCAGGGCATGGTAGTGGTTGCCTGCATCCAGCGTTGTCACATTGGCGATAGCGTCTGCGCCAACCAGCCCGCCATCAGAGTTCCGTTCAGCATCTGTCCCCTGTGAAGGTGTGGTCAGGGATAGGGTCGTCAGGGCGGCCTGTTTGCTTGCCCCGCTGACATTGCGGATGGCGACCTGATACTGGGTATTCGGCAGCAGGGATGTCAGGCCATATTTGCGGTTCACCGTACTGGCGCGGCCACCCTGAATATCAGCAGCGTCAAACCCGCCATTGGCTCCGGTAGTGTCATTCGGGGCGCTGTTGCCCGTGGCCGGATAACCACGCGGATCGCTGGAAAATACGTAGTAGCCATCTGCATCCGTCAGAGCCGTTGCCAGTGGCGTGGCAGTGTCCACATCCACACCTTGGGCAAAGAGTTCCACCTTCACGCCTGCGATTGGTTGCTCCCCAGCGTCTTGAATGCCATTGCTGTTGCTGTCCTGCCAGACGCGGTTGCCGATTTCGATGGAAGGTTGGTCGCAAAGCACTTCCAAGTCACCGATTGCAGCGTTTTTACCACTGACAGGGCGGTTATCAGGATAAGAAAAAGCCCCGCTCCCGCGATAAAACTCATAGGCACGGTTACGCCGACCTGCGGTTGTTGGGCTATTCAACCCCTCATCTAGCCAAGCAACACCTGCGGAATAAAATGTGAAGGGGTCGGCAACGGTATAGGCGGCTTCTGTAAAGCCTGGAATATGTGTCGCCCCACCAAAACTGGTGAGATGTTTCGTTGAACCCTGATCGGCAGCCCACTCTTGGAAAAAGAAATCCCCGCCATCTGGCCCTTGCCCGTTACCCGCTCCGGCTGTTGTGATACCACCACACGAGCCGTTACTTTCCAGTGTCCACGTATGGGTTGCCGCATCTTGTACGCACGCACGCCGCACAACACTGTACGCGCTAGCTTGCCCAGTTTCATTTTGAATGGCGCGAAATGCGATCGTCATATTGCCCTGAGGATCAAACACAATGTCAGAAGGAATCGACGAGATATTTAAGCCGTAAATATCCCCAGATTTAAACGCATATACCATACTCGGCGTTGCGTCGAACACTTTCGCGGTACGGTCAAAACGAAATACAGAAAAATGGACGTTCGGTGCTAAAGGTACACCTAAATCACAACGGGTTGCGATGTACAAATCGCCTTTGTATTCCCCTATCCCGAACGCTTGCTTGTCTATATTTGCTACACCATCGGCTTTACAGCCTGCTTCAAACGGAATGGGGTAACGTTTAATCTTTGCTGCATCTGCTGCATCTGCTGCATCTGCTGCATCTGCTGCATCTGCTGCATCTGCTGCATCTGCTGCATCTGCTGCGGTCAACGGGCTGGTTTGCACAGGCAAAATGTACAACTGACGATCAGCAAGGTTGATCGCCACCACCGATTGGCTATCCGCTGTCACATCCAAATCCCCGAAGGCTACCTTACTGACGGCTGTAGCAATCTGACCGTTTTGGTTGTCACGGGTAGCGTCTCCCGATGCAACATAAGCTCCTTTAGGCGCAATGCTGTTATCCGCTTTAGTCGCTGTTCCGTCAGAAATTTGCACATAACCGGGGGAGGCGGGTGAAAACACGCCAGTTAGATAAGGATCTACACCGGATGTACCCGCCCCGAAAATTTGGTTCAAATCCGCATATAAACTGGTCGTCGGGCTAGCAGCATTGGATATATCCGTGCGGTAAATTGCACCTGTACCACCGCCACCGAATCCTGTCCATGGTTTCATGTAAGCGGCGGAAAACAGGCTCTTAGAAGCGGAATGCCACCCCAAACCAAACACACTACCGACATCTTTTGCCAGTGCCAATTGCTTTTGCGCAACCTCGATCGGGTTGTTGTAACCTGCTGGCGTGGTATTTTGAACACCAGCCGTACCGCTGTTGTAAGGAAAGGCAAAAATGTTGGCTACAGTGTTGTTCCCCGCATACGGCGCATTGGGCGTTTGTTGTCCGTAAGCAAAACGGTTGGTGGCAAGGTCTGGGTTGTTTTGGCAATAACTGGCGGTTTCTTGCACCGCAAAGTTTGCAGTTGTGGCATTGGGGCTAACAAACTGGGTCAGGACATTACCTGCACCGCTTTGTGTACCCACACTGTAACCCGTGGGTAAGGTGGACAGTTGCAGTATGCAATTATTTGCCCCATCGGTCGTACCCGGCGTTGGCAACGTAAACTGCCCAGTGGCATCGGTCGTGACCGCACCGAAGGTGGTTGTGCCACTGCTTGTCACACACTCTGCTTTGACTTGCGCCCCCGCAACACCTTTATCGACTGCCACACTGATGTCAAGGTTATTGGCAAGGTTACGGATTTTAGACGTGCTATCCTGTTGCCCATTGAGGTTGAAGTCGGTGAAAACCTTACCGGAAATATCGGCGAAGGCAGATGGCGCGAGTGCCAGCAAAGCCAATGCCCCCAAACTGCGCATGGTGCGAGAATCTTTTTTCTGCATCGTCATCCCATTATTTTGTCGTTGTGGATGTTTGTTGAACGGATACGTGTTGTTAGTTGCCACCCGTTAGCCCTGTATTATTGTTCAAACTTAAAGCAGCTTTGGCAACGGTTATTTTGTTATAGTTTTGTAACAGAGTAGCCGCATCCAAGCAACATATTCACACTATACGGCACTCACGATCTGCGTTAGTATCGTCGTCAGCATGAATGCTAAAAATAACAGACGCCCAGCAATCAGTGAACTCAAACTAACATACAATCATAAGGAAAAAATCATGGGAAGAATAACGTTTATTGGAATGCTTTTTGTTACGGCTATAGCTTGCCTTGGCACAGCAGTTGCCGATGCTTCTTTAGGATGGTTCATCGGCGGAATTATTCTTCTTTTTATTGCCATTTACGCTTTCCGTCAAGGAAAAAAAGAATTAGATACTGGTCGAGAAACCGCTTCAAATTCGTTTATTATTTTTGCCCTCCTAACTTTCTTGATTGGCTTTGCGGCTATTGTTTTTCTTGCTACTACCTAGCCATTACATTCCGTACAAACACAAATAGATTGGTAAACTAACAGCAATGATTCAACTGCCCAACAGGACGTTTAAGTAATTCACATTTTGTTGTAAAATATTTAAAATTAAAATTTATGAAAAAAAATCTTTTTATCGCATTCTTGCTTTTTATTGTTTCAGGGTGTGTAAGAGAACCTGTAGGGTTTGATCAAATGCGACTCGACGGCGGTGAGTCTGGTCTTATTGCAAAGAGTGCAGCAAAAATTATTCCACCTATTGATGATGAAGTTGCATGGGTTCGAGATGGGGATGATCTCCTAACGGCTTATATAAGAAAAAGAACATTATGCCCCACACATATCAGCAATAGCGTGACGGGGATAAGTTTCAAAAAAGATAAGATCGTTATTTGTTATGAGCTTTTAAAAGACAAACAAGGTCAAGAAACCCACTGGTATGGTTCTTGCCCGCAAGATTTGATTATCAAATTTGATATTTGGGGGCTTCCTAAGAATGTACAACCTGTCTTTGAGGTCAAACAAGGATGTGGCAATTTAGATTAATGCGCAATGCTTTCCCACAAAGACTGCGTGAGTGCAACGTCAATCGGAGTGAAAGGTAAATCACCCACGGCCTCTTGCAAGTGCTGCCCATCCAGTTGATGCGGACGAAACCACAAATAGGACATTTCCACCGTTGCCGCTATCGTTGCTGAAAACATCCCCAGCACTCGCATTAGTCCCCAAGGAATGTTTGCCTTTTTTAGCGGCTTCCCCAGCACTTGTTGGGCAATGGCGTAAAATTCGTTACCCGTCAGATGATGCCCCTCAAACAGAAAAGTTTCATAGCTACCGAATGTGGCTTGTCGATCGGCTAATGCGACAAAGGCTTGAGCAAGGTCAGGTAAATATGCCCATGAATGCACCACATCCCACGCGCCCGGATAAGTGAAAATGCCCTGGTGCAACTTGCGTGTCATTACCCGCTCAAACCCATCTCCTTATACACAAGTCAGTCCTCACCTAATTCATTAGCCATCTGAATCCCATAAATGCAGTCCAGCACCCTTGAGTAGCCGATCCAGATACTTTTCGTACC
>JBBIHI010000044.1:0-13670 GCA_037447095.1 Thiotrichaceae bacterium | reverse complement strand
GATTGACCTGCTGCTGCGGCGTGAACTGCGCATTTCCTACCGCAAGGAAATCCTGCGTCCCTTGCAGGAAATGTTTGCCGGGCGTGAACTGGAACCGCTGATGCAGGCACTGGGAAAAATTCACGGGCGTATCCGCACCAGCCGCCTGTTCGTGGCGCTGCACATGCACGCGGGTGACGGTAACGTGCACACCAACATCCCGGTCAACTCCAACGACTATGAAATGCTGCATGAAGCCGAGCGCATGGTGGATAACATCATGGTGCTGGCGCGCGAACTGGATGGGGTCATTTCCGGCGAACACGGCATCGGCCTGACCAAATTCCAGTATCTGGACGAGCGCGAAATCAACGAGTTCGCCGATTACAAACAGCAGGTAGACCCGCAAGGTCATTTCAACAAGGGCAAGCTGCTGCCCGGTTCCGGCTTGCAGAACGCCTACACGCCATCGTTGCGTCTGGTCGAACGCGAAGCTCTGCTGCTGGAACACAACGAACTCGGCGCACTCAACACCGACATCAAGGACTGCCTGCGCTGCGGCAAGTGCAAGCCTGTGTGCAACACGCACATCCCACGCGCCAACCTGCTGTATTCGCCGCGTAACAAGATTCTCGCGACCGGCCTGATGATCGAGGCATTCCTGTACGAGGAACAGACCCGCCGGGGCATTTCCCTGCGCCACTTCGATGAAATGAATGACGTGTCCGACCATTGCACGGTCTGCCACAAGTGCGTCACGCCGTGCCCGGTCAACATCGACTTCGGCGAAGTCAGCGTGCGGATGCGCAGCATCCTGCGCGAACGCGGCAAGAAAAAGACCAGCCCGGTCACCTGGGCGTCGATGCAGTTCCTCAACCTGAAGGATCCAACACAAATCAACCTGATGCGCACCGGCATGATCAAGTTCGGCTACAAGGCGCAGCGTTTCGCCTATCAGCTGGCGAAAAATGCCGGGCTGGTGGGCAACGGCAAGCCGCCCGCCGCCACGCTGGGCAAGCCGCCGATCAAGGAACAGGTCATTCAGTTTGTGAAAAAGCCGCTTCCGGCGGGGCTGCCAGCCAAGACTACCCGCGCGATGCTGGGTCTGGAAGACAGTCAGGTGATCCCGATCCTGCGCGACCCGCACAAGGAACGTGGCGATGCGGTGTTCTATTTCCCCGGCTGCGGTTCCGAGCGCCTGTTCAGTCAGGTCGGGCTGGCGACGCTGGCGATGCTGTATGAAACCGGCGCAACCACAGTGCTGCCGCCGGGCTATCTGTGCTGCGGCTACCCGCAAAACGCGGGCGGCGACCTGAAGAAAGGCACGCAGATTTCCACCGAAAACCGCGTGCTGTTCCACCGTGTCGCCAATGCGCTGAGCTATCTCGACATCAAGACCGTACTGGTGTCCTGCGGCACCTGCATGGATCAGTTGCTCAAGTACGAATTCGGCAAGATTTTCCCCGGCTGCCGTCTGCTCGACATCCACGAATACCTGCTGGAAAAGGGTATGAAGATGGAAGGCGTCAGTGGTATCCAGTACGTTTACCACGACCCGTGCCATTCGCCGATGAAGCAGATCAACCCGCTGAAAGTGGCAAAGGAACTGACCGGTTCCAACGTGGTGCTGAGCGAGCGTTGCTGCGCGGAAGCGGGCACTTTCGCCGTCAGCCGCCCGGACATTTCCAGCCAGCTGCGTTTCCGCAAGACCGAAAGCCTCAAGGCAGGCATCAAGGAACTGACCGGCAGCGAGATGGTGCAGGATGGCAAGGTGAAGATTCTCACTTCCTGCCCGGCCTGTCAGCAGGGGCTGTCTCGTTACATCGATGACACTGGCGCGGAAACCGATTACATCGTGGTTGAAATGGCGAATTACCTGTTGGGCGAGGAATGGCAGCAGGGGTTTGTGGAAAAGGCGACCCACGGCGGAATTGAGAAGGTGTTGATTTAGGGGGAATTACCCCCCCCATCCCCAGCCCTTCCCCCGCAAGGGGGGAAGGGAGCGAAGAAATTTCGTTCGGAGTATCCTCTTGTTCCTTCCCCCCTTGCGGGGGAAAGGTTAGGATGGGGGGGTAAATCAGGGTTCTTCAATTGGTGGATGCCGTTCCTTCTTCCGAATCCAGTTCAACGCCTTCAACACGCCTCTGCGGGTAATCACCCATTTCTCCAGTTCAAACTTGCCTGGAAAGTTCATGATCCCCAGACCCACCATGATGGTCAGGATGCCTTGCCCCGGCAGCACCAGCATGGCGATTCCTGCAAGCACAATCGGCAAACCCAGCAGGTTGCGCATGATGGCGTGCGGTTGCAGCAGCACATGCCACTGGTGCGGGTCACGCGGACGGGTGAAATAGTCCGCCGGTATCCTGCCCACAAACCACGGCAGCATCAGCAGTGAGAATACAAACATGACGGCTGAAATGATGCCCAGCCAGATAAAAAATGCTTCCAAAGAAAAACCCCGTGGGTGTTAATCACGGGGCTTATTCTACGCAGTCAGGATGGTTTACGGAACGAAACCTTCCTGTGCGGGGCTGTTTATCAGGTATCCGGGTTGGCCTTGATCATGTGGATGCTCAGGTCAGCGCCGTTGTATTCCTCTTCCTGTGACAGGCGGATGCCCATCGTGGATTTGAGGATGCCGTAAACGATAAAGCCACCCGCCGTGGCGACACCCAGGCCAATCAGGGTTCCGACCAGTTGTGAAGCAAAACTGACGTCACCCGTGCCGCCGAGCACTTTCAGGCCGAAAATGCCTGCCGCGATGCCGCCCCATGCGCCACAAAGACCGTGCAAAGGCCATACGCCCAGCACGTCGTCGATTTTCAGCTTGTTCTGGGTGACGGTGAACGCCCATACGAACAGGGCACCCGCAACCGCGCCAACCAGCAGTGCACCCAATGGATGCATCAGGTCAGAACCAGCACATACTGCAACCAGACCTGCTAGAGGGCCATTGTGTACGAAGCCGGGGTCGTTCTTGCCTACGAACAGGGCGGCGAGGATACCGCCGACCATCGCCATCAGGGAATTGATTGCTACCAGACCGCTGATATTGCCAATTTTCTGCGCTGACATCACGTTAAACCCGAACCAGCCAACCGCCAGCACCCATGAACCCAGCGCCAGGAAAGGAATGCTGGACGGTGGATGCGCCACCATTGGCTGCCCCTGCTTGTTGTAACGGCCTTGGCGATGGCCCAGCAGGATGACCGCGCCCAGTGCCAGCCAGCCGCCCATCGCGTGTACCACCACGGAACCGGCAAAGTCATGGAAGGCAAAGCCGAAGGTATTTTTGAGCCAGTCCTGCACGCCGTACAGGCTGTTCCACATCATGCCTTCGTAGAAGGGGTAGATGAAAGCCACGATCACAAACGTTGCCAGCAATTGTGGGTAAAACCTCGCACGTTCGGCAATCCCGCCGGAAATGATGGCTGGGATGGCCGCCGCGAAGGTCAGCAGGAAGAAGAACTTGACCAGTTCATAACCGTTCTGCTCAGCCAGTGTGCTGGCGTCTTTGAAAAAGTCAGTATGGTAAGCAACCATGTAGCCGATAAAGAAATAGGCGATGGTTGAAACGGCAAAATCCACAATAATCTTGACCAGTGCGTTGACCTGGTTTTTGTGGCGAACCGTGCCGACTTCCAGAAAAGCGAAGCCTGCGTGCATTGCCAGCACCATGACTGCCCCAATCAGGACAAACAGGGTATCCAGGGCGGGTACGAGTTGTTCCATTCCAGTGGCCTCTACATACGAATGATGGGAAAGTGCATCATCATAATCACTTGATAATCAATGGCTAGCACCTTATGCACAAAAGTGGTGACTTTGTGTGAAAAAATCTCCGGCAGGATGCAGACTCAAAGGGAATGATCACAACCATGGTGCATAATCTGACTTGAGCACAGAAATAGTGCGTATTGTGCACTAATAGCGAGACTCAGAAATCGCCTGCTGCCCCGCGTTTCATGATGTCTGTGATGATCTCCTGTACTTTGGTGGCTTCGGCGTGCAGTTCAGGTGGCAGGGTTTTGCCGCCGTAGATCATCATGTCCATGTTCAGGGCAACCAGTTTGTATTTGCCTTGTTTATCCTGGATCAGGGCAATACGGCAAGGCAGGTAGGCTGAAAAAGCATCGCTGTATGCCACCATTTTCATGGCGGTTTGCGGGTTGCAGAACTGGAAGATTTTCAGGAAGCGCTGATCCTGCCCGGTTTCCAGTTTGACCTGATCAGATAACGGCAGCTCGCCAACAGCTTTGATGTTATGTTCATTGGCCACCATTTTCATGGCTTGTTCGGCGTCTTCTGGTGTGACGCCATCGGCCAGCGGGTAGACGACGACCGTAGCGTCAGCAGAGTTACCCGTCTCCTTCAGTTTTTTCCACATCTCCTGATAGACATCTTTGGCTTTGGGGTCAAGCTGGTCGAAGGCAGCTTTTTCGGCGGCAATATCGACCCCTTGCATCTGCTTCACCAAAGGGGCGAGTTTGCTATAGGCGAAAGCACTGCCAATGATGGCAAGCAGGCCGACGATGGCGAGGAGGTTGCGGATCAGGTTCATGGAATTCTCCTGTTGATTTCTAGCGGTGTAAAAAAGAAAAGCCATCGGTTGATGGCTTTCCCTTGGAGATTATTCCAATCGTGATGAAGTTTTGTTCTATTGGGTGTCGATCTTTGCCATCAGGCCAAATGACTTGATGAATGGCCCAGCCATGGCCGGGTTCTTGATCATGGCGCCGTAGTCACCGACCAGGAATTTCAGTTTGCCGAATGTGTAGGCAGTGCCGAGACCGACCATGCCCAACGGGTCTTTGGTCCATTTCATCCAGTCCTTGCGGTCAGCCCGCATGTCCCAATCCGGGCTTTCGCCGTCATAAGAACCGGCACGGACACACTCACCATTTTCCACTACAAATACACCCATTGGCTTGGCGTCACCTTTGAGGCCACAGGTAATGACAGAGTTGAAGTTGATGGCTGCCAGCTTGTCCTTGATGTCAGGCTCTGAGTTCCACAGATTCTTGAGTTCGTTCATCCATTCAGCAGAAAAAAGTTGCGGCATTGTTTCCTCTCCTAATGCGTAGTGTGAAAAACAGGTCTTGTTAAAGCTTATTGCACAAGAGACTTATATCCTGCCTTTGCTGATTAAGCAATATGCCCATGCTGAGGTTTTCCCTTACCGGCAGCCAAGCCGCTGGGCATTGTTGCGCATTTTGCCTGCATCGTGGAATTGGGCGGCAGAACGTTGCCGTTGCCCACGTTTTGCATCCAGTACTGCCAGCCGTTCCAGTTCTGTGGCTCGTGCCAGCAGGCGTTGCCGGGAAACCAGACAAGTGTTTGTACTACTGTTTATCCGGGAAACCCTGTTGTGCGGTATTGGGTGGGGTGGAAAGTACGCGGCGGAACGGTAGCTTGGACTGTTATGGGCTGGTGGGATGGCAGTAACCGTCACCCGCGCAGCAGGAACTGGAGCAGTACGGTTTTGCCCCGAAACCCTGCGTATAACGGCTGGCGGTCTGGTTGGTAGGTGTGTGACATTTGTGTGCAAGGCAAGATGTGCCTGATGGCGCTGGCGTATGTAATTGGGGTTGGGTGGCGGCAGCGGTGCCGGGCGTGTCGGCGTGCTGGAAACATGCGCTGATGAATTGCCATAGCAATAGAATGAAGTTGCACAGTTTTCCGCTGCCAATGTTTGTGCGCCAAAGCCAAGGGCTGAAACCAACGCGGCGATGGCCAGCGTTTTGGGTATGTTTTGCATAAATTCTGATCCCGAGAGGTTTTTGCTGGAATTGCATGGCACTGACAATGGGTTTGTGATGATTTCGCCATGCATCCCAGAGTGTAGCCGGGAATTTATGCTTTTGTACTATCTGTATGATATTTATGCATAAACAACAAGGCTCGCCGATGAGCCTTGTTGTTTGGGGGACTTTTAGATGGCAGCCAGTGCTGCATCGTAATCAGGTTCCTGGACGATTTCAGGAACCTGTTCGGTGTAAGCAACTTTGCCGTCCTTAAGCACGACAACTGCGCGGGACATCAGGCCAGCCAATGGGCCATTGGCGATGGTGACGCCGTAAGCCGTGCCAAATTCAGGGTTGCGGAAAGTAGACAGGGAAACGACATTTTCCAGCCCTTCAGCGCCACAGAAGCGGCCATGTGCAAAGGGCAGGTCAGCGGAGATGCACAGTACCGCAACATCAGGATTGCTGCTGGCCACTTCGTTGAAACGGCGGGTGGATGCTGCACAAATGCCGGTATCGACACTGGGGTAAATGTTCAGGATGACCGTTTTGCCCGCGAAATCACCCAGGCCAACTTCAGACAGGTCGGTTTTGATCAGGGTGAAAGCCGGTGCTTCTGCACCAACAGCCGGGAGGTTGCCAACAGTTTCAAACGGGTTGCCTTGCAGGGTAATGGTTGCCATGGTTTGGGAGTCTCCTTGTGGGTAAATTCTGCCTTATATCGGGAATTGTGCGGTGCGTCAATGGCCGCAACTGCCGTGTGAATGGACATGCCCGTGGGCAATTTCTTCAGCGGTTGCTGCACGTACATCCAGAATGCTCAGGTCAAATGTCAGGGTAACGCCCGCCAGCGGATGGTTGGCGTCGATGGTGATGGTATCGCCATCCACGGCAGTGACGGTAATAACTTCAATTCCACCATTGGTTTGCGCCTGGAATTGTGCACCAGGAACCAGTACATCCGCAGGCGTATCGCCAAACATATGGCGTTGAACCTGCTGGGTCAGTCGGTCATCACGCACGCCATACGCATCTTCCGGCTGGATGGTGACTACCATGCTGTCGCTGGCCTGTTTACCGGTCAGGGCATTTTCCAGGCCGGGAATAATGTTGTGTGCGCCGTGCAGGTAGGTAAATGGGTGTGAAGTGTCGGCCTGATCCAGTACCTCGCCTTGCGGGTTGGTGAGGGTGTAGGTCATGGTGACGACGGAGTTGGCTGCAATTTGCATGAAAAGTCCTTCTGGTTGGTTCAGCAACATCCGTTTGCAGGCGGATTGTCGCGGTAATGTCGGTAACGGTCTCCACCTTCGGGTGGGTCTTTGAAACGGCGGTGTGTCCACAGGTACTGTGCCGGAAATTCGCGTATCTGGTCTTCAATGATGTGGTTGATGCGCAAGGTGTCGGTTGCCGCTGACTCGCCAGGGAAATCATCCAGCGCAGGCAGGAAGCGGAGCAGATAACCTGTTTCAGTCCGTACTGTAAAAAACGGGATCACTTTAGCCTCGCCCAGCTTGGCCAAGCGGCTGGTAGCCATATTGGTCGGGGTCAGAACGCCAAAAAACGGGATAAACTGGCTGCCCTTATGGTGGAAGTGCTGGTCTTGCGCATACCATACGGTATGTCCCTGTTTCAGGCTGCGGAGCATGTCGCGGATATTGTCGCGGGAAATGGTCTTGCCGTAGCGTTTGGTACGTAATCGCGCAACCCGCCATTCAACCAGTGAATTCTGATGGGGGCGGTAAACCACATGCAGCGGGATATGTTGCGCCAGCAAACGCCCACCCAATTCCAGGCTGGTGAAATGGCAACTGAGCAGGACAACGCCCCCTTGCTGAATGGCATCCTGTAAATGCTCCATTCCTTCAATATGGGTAAGCTGCGCGAGTTTCCGGTCATTTCCCCACCAGCTCAGGCAGGTATCCAGTAACCCACGCCCCAGTGAGATAAAATGCTGGCGGTTCAACGCATAACGCTCGGCGCAGGATAATTCAGGAAAGGCCAGTTCCAGGTTGACGCAACTGATAAAACGACGGCGTGGCATGGCGTGAAACATCAGTAAGCCCAGTTGCTTACCCAGCCACATCTGGATTGCCCACGGCAAACGGGTCAACAGCCACAAGCTGCCCATCCCTAACCATACAGGCCAGTAGCGGGGGTGAATAAATTGTTTGCCGGAGACTCTTTCCACGCGAAGCTTCATGTTTGGGCAAGCTGCTTATGGTAAACTCTCCGGCCTGTTTTTTCCTGTCTTTATGTGAAAATAACCATGAGCTTACACATTCCTGCATTTGATCAGGCACATATTCTGGTGGTGGGCGATGTCATGCTCGACCGCTACTGGTCGGGGCAAACCTCACGCATTTCCCCGGAAGCGCCGGTTCCCGTGGTGCATGTCAGCGGTAATGAGGAACGCCCCGGTGGTGCGGCCAACGTTGCCCTGAACATTGCCAGCCTCGGTGGAAAGGTCAGCCTGCTGGGCTATATCGGGCAGGACGAAGCCGGGAATGCGCTGGAAAAAACCTTGCAGCAACGCGGGGTAACAACCCGGTTCATCGCCTTGCAGGATGCCCCGACCATTACCAAGTTGCGTATTTTGAGTCGCCATCAGCAATTGATCCGGCTGGATTTTGAGGAAGGTTTTGCAGGGCGTGACCATGCCGATTTACAGGAGGTTTTCCGGCAATTGCTGGATCAGGCGGATGTGGTAGTGTTGTCTGACTACCGCAAGGGCACGCTGGAGCAGGCACGGGAGCTGATTGCGTTGGCGAGGGCAGCAGGCAAGCCAGTGGTGGTTGACCCCAAGGCAAAAGATTTTGCGGCTTATTACGGTGCGAGCGTGATTACCCCCAATCTGGCCGAATTCCGCGAAGCCGCAGGTGATTGGCGGGATGAAACTGACTTGGTGCAACGGGGTAAGGAACTGCTGGCACGTTGCGGGCTGGACAATATCCTGTTGACCCGTAGTGAACAGGGGATGACCCTGCTTCGCCCTGACAAGGAACCCAGTAACCTGCCGACCCGTGCGCGGGAGGTGTATGACGTGACCGGGGCAGGGGACACGGTGGTTGCGGTATTGGCTGCCAGCATAGCTGCCGGTGTGCCGATAGAGCAAGCCATGGCTCTGGCCAATCTCGCTGCGGGTATCGTAGTCGGCAAAGTAGGTACAGCAACAGTTTCCATCCCTGAATTGCATAAAGCCTTGCAGGCACACCATGCACAAGCCAAAGGTGTGGTGACGGAAGCACAATTGCTGGCAGCCGTACAGGAAGCACGTTTGCACGGTGAAAAGGTTGTCATGACCAATGGCTGTTTCGATATTCTGCACGTCGGGCATGTCACTTATCTGGAAGAAGCCCGCAAACTCGGCGACCGCCTGGTGGTTGCGGTCAATACCGATGAATCTGTGAGCAAGCTCAAAGGCCCGACCCGCCCGGTCAATACCATGCCCAACCGTATGAAAATGCTGGCGGCGCTGTCCTGTGTCGACTGGGTAGTGGATTTCAGCGAAGATACGCCGGAACGTCTGATTTGCGCGGTCAAACCCGATCTGCTGGTGAAAGGTGGCGACAATGACCCGCAGAAAATCCCCGGCAACCGTTGCGTATGGGATAACGGTGGGGATGTGGTAGTACTGAGTTTTGTCGATGGTGTTTCCACCACCAGCACCATTGCCAAAATCCAGAGTATGGAAAAAGAAAGCGGATGAACGTCGATGTTCTGATTGTCGGTGGCGGTATTGCCGGGTTATGGCTGCTGGCGGAATTGCGTGCAAAAGGCGTTGATGCGCTGCTGGCGACGGATGAGCTGGGCAGGGGGCAAACCATTGCGTCGCAAGGCATTATTCACGGCGGAACCAAATACGCCCTGAACGGCAAGCTGACTGGTGCAACGTTGGCAATTGGCGACATGCCGCGTTTGTGGCGTGAGGCGCTGAATGGCGAGGGCGCGGTCGACCTGCGCGGGGTGAATATCCTTACGGAATCGCAATTACTCTGGACGTCCGGCGGTATTGGCTCGCGCATGACCGGCTTTTTTGCCAGCAAGGCGATGAAAAGCCGCATGGAAGCTGTTCCCCATCATGATTATCCCGCGTTGTTCCAGAATGCCGCGTTTCACGGTGGCCTGTACCGTCTGGATGAGCCGGTGTTGGATGTGCCGGGTTTGCTTGCGTGTTTGCGTGAACAACTGGCCGTTTCCCTGATGCAGGTCGATATACAGCGCTCCGGTTTGCAACAGGCCAGGGATGTCTATCATTACCATGCCGTTTTGCCGGATGGCTCGGAACACACGATTGCGGCGCGGCATATCATCCTCGCCGCTGGTGCAGGCAATGCTGCGTTGTGTGGGCAAGTCACCATGCAACGCCGACCCTTGCAAATGGTGATGGTACGCGGCGACCTGCCGAAACTGTATGCCCACGCTTTGGGTATGAGCGATAAGCCACGGGTGACGGTGACATCACATCAGGACAGCACAGGCAAAACCGTCTGGTATATCGGTGGCCAACCCGCCGAGCAGGGCGTAGGCAAATCGGCGAATGAGGTCATTGCTGCTACCCGGCATGAACTGGCGGAATTGCTGCCATGGGTCGATTTTTCATCGTTGGAATGGGCAACCTGGTGCGTTGACCGTGCCGAAATGGCGCAAGTTGATGGTGGCCGTCCTGATCAGCCGGGCATTTCCCATATTGCCAACGTCACTGTGGCATGGCCGACCAAGCTTGCTTTTGCGCCGATGCTCGCCAACCAGTTATTGGATAAGTTGGGACTAAGAAACCCGGCGTCTTGTTCCTCCCCTGATAAGGGGAGGTTAGGAGGGGTTTCTTCTCCCCCCGTTGCCACGCCTATCTGGAACCAGGTCACATGGAAAACTTGCTGAATTACCGTCGCCCTGTCGCCCAAACCGGCATCGAAATCAGCCCATTAGGCTTGGGGATGGTCAAATTCGGGCGTAATCAGGGTGTGAAATACCCGCAAGGTTTCGAGCTGCCTTCCGACCGTGAAGTGCGCGAATTGCTGGCGCTGGCTTTCGATCTGGGGATCAACCTGCTGGATACGGCTCCCGCCTACGGTTTAAGCGAAGAACGCATCGGTAAACTGCTGCCTAATTCCCGCCACGATTGGGTCATTGAAACCAAAGTCGGGGAAAGTTTCCGTGACGGTGAATCCAGTTTCGACTTCACAGCCGAAGGCACGCGCCGCAGTGTGGAAAACAGCCTGCGCTTGCTGAAAACTGATTACCTCGACATGGTGCTGATCCATTCCGACGGTGATGATGTACGGATTTTGCAGGAAGAGGCGGTGCTGGACACCCTGCTGCACATGCGTGAGGAAGGATGGGTGCGGGCAGTGGGTATTTCTTCCAAAACGGTGGAAGGCGCATTACTGGCCTATAGGCTTGGATGCGAAGTGGTGATGGCTGCTTACAACCCGGTGTATACCGACGAATTACCCGTGCTGGAAGCAGCGGCGCAACAGGGGCGTACCGTACTGGTCAAGAAAGCCTTTGCCAGCGGCCATCTCGATAAACTGGGCGGCAAGAACCCGGTGGAACACGCGCTCGATTTCATTTTCTCACAAGCGGGGGCGACCAGCGTGGTGCTGGGAACTATCAACCCGAAGCATCTGCGTGAGAATGTGGCGGTGGCAAGCGAAGTACTTGCCGGTAAGCTTCCAGCGTCTCCGTCACGCTAATCTCGGCCACATTCCGGCTGTCTGGCTGCAACAGGGCGTGCGGAACACCCCACGGACGCCATTGGGTTGCGCCGGAATCCCCGAAGAAACACACGATGGGTTTGCCGAGTCCGGCAGCAACGTGCATTGCGCCGCCATCACTGCAAATGAACTGGTCGCAAAGGCTGATCCCGGCAATCAATTGGCGCAAAGTGGTGGTCGGCATGGGCAGGATCGGCAGGTCGGGTAATTGCGCCATGATGCGTGCCGCTTTCTGGTCATCGCCGGGGTGCAAAGGGTTGTTTTCATCGCCGGGCGCCCAGAACAGCAGGACTTGTACCTGATGCTGCTGGTAAAGCTGGCGGATGAGTTCGGCGAAATGGTTTTCCGGCCAGCGCTGGCTGGGTTTGCGCGAGCTGATGTGGATGCCGATGGTGGGGACGGTCTGATGCCAGGGTTGTTCGTAGAGTTGGGCGCGTAGACAAGCCTGTTCGTGCGGGTCGGGAATCAGGGTTAGGGGTTTTGTCTGTGTTTCGATACCCAGCGGCTGTAGCAGCAACAGGGTTTTCTCTACTTCATGCAGAGCCTCGGTTGGTTCGGGAACCATGAGGGTAACGCCAGCTATTTTCTCACCGTTGGGAACCAGACTGAGAATTTGTTTGGGTTTGACGCTTTTCGCCAGTTTCAGCGCATTGCGGGAGAATGCGCCACTGGCGAGGATGGCAAAGTCATATTTTTTGTAGAGCAGAGTAATAGTAAGTTTCAGGCGTTGCCAGTACACACCCAACAGGCTTTGCCCTGGCTCGCGGTGTTTGCCTTTGGTGTAAACATATACATGATTGAGGTCAGGGTTGTGCTCGACTGCCTGATAGTTGTAACTGTTGACCAGAATGTCGATTTCAGCATCGGGGTAATGGTTGCGCAGGATGCTGATCAGCGGTGTGGTGCAGATCAGGTCGCCAATATTGTCGCGGCGGATGAGGAGGATACGTTGCATAAGCTCAGACTCCCAGCCAGGGCAGGGTTTGCTCAACCCGCATGTTGAAAGCATTACCTGAAAAAAGTTGCAGATGTTCCGGTGCGGATAGGGGTTGCGGGCGTGGTAATGAACCATCCAGCAAGCCTTGCAGCAAAGTTTGCAAATGTGCTCCCTGATCCTTCCGTGGATCGGTAAACAGATAGCCGGTTTTGCCGTCCAGTATGGTTTCACGGAAAGGCAATGCATCCACCCCTAGCACAGGGAGGTTACAGGCTTGTGCCTCGATGACATTCAGGCCGAGAGCTTCCTTTTCAGGCAAGCCGGTCAGCAGGAAATCCAGTTGGCTGTAAACGCTGGCGACATTGTGCTGATGTCCCCACAGGCGGGTTTGCCCGGCAATGGGGCGTAATGCCTGTTTCAGGTCACGCACCGAGGCATAACCGCCGCTGCCAAAGATTTCGAGATGAATGTCCGGGAATTTTGCCAGCACTGGTGCAATGTGCTGGAACAGCAGGGGAAACTGTTTGATCGGGGTAATGCGTGAAACGATACCCAAGGTCAGCCCGGCTTTTTTCTGGAAAATCTGTCTGGAGCGGAAAGGGGTATACAGCGGCTCCAGCCATGACAATAGCCTGTCGCGCCCCTTGCGTTTGTCCCAGTCAAAACAGGAATTCTGGATAATCGGTGTCTGCACCTGCTGGCGGTGTTCCAGCGTTGCCACGCCGTACCACGGCTGCGGGTAGAAGTTGCTGATACCCGCATCCCGCAGGCTGTTGATCACGTATTGGGAAACGCCAATCACCCCGTTATAACCATCAAATACCCGAGGGTTGCGCCCGTACAAGGGCATGTGGGCGATACCAAACAGCCGATGTCCGCTGTCGTCGCCAACAACACGCCATTCCAGAGGTACAGCGCCGTGGGTCAATAGCGTCGAGGTGGGTTCCAACGCACTTAACAGGCTGGCCAACTGAGGGGGAATAGGGCGTAACTGCGTATCGGGCAGGTCAAACTTGCCCCAGAATACCGCATCCGGGTGTACCAGCAGCACATGGGGAACCTGAAGCTGGCCTAATGCCCGGCACAGGAAATGGGTATATACTTCCCCTCCGCCGAATTGCTGTTGCAGATTGAGCTGATACAGTGGCCGCATGGCTGATGGTGTCGTCAATGGTTAACAGCGCGGCATTTTAACGGTTTTATCAGGGTTTGTAACGCAACATGCAAAGCTTCCGGCTCGCCATTGTCCGCCAACACTACCGCCCGGATGGTGGCGCGGAGCGGATTATCCAG
>JBBIHI010000043.1:0-13872 GCA_037447095.1 Thiotrichaceae bacterium | reverse complement strand
GACCGGAACCAGGCAGCTACCCCAACAAAACTGCTGCTCCAGCAGACGGGTGCAGGTGCCAGTGCGGAATGGCAATGGCGGATTGCGGTGATCCTTTCCGCGCCGTTGCTGGCTTTTCTGGCATTCCCGCTGAGTTATATCACGCCAAGGCAAGGCCGTTACGGCAAGATTGCCACCGCCATCCTGATTTATGCGGTCTACGCCAACTTTCTGGCAAGCTTGCGGGGCATGATGGATCGGGGAAGTTTTCCGGTATTTCCAGGGCTGTGGTGGGCACATCTGCTGTTATTGCTGCTGGGTTTCTGGCTATTACGCAAGTATTACGGGAAGCTGAAATGAATACCTTTGAGCGTTATATCTGGAAGAGCGTGTTGTCGAGCATTTTGATGACCTGGGCGGCGTTGATCATCCTCGACAGTTTTTTTGTCTTCCTGAATGAATTGAACGAGGTGACGGAACAGACCCAGTACGGCAACTGGCAGGCACTGATTTATGTGGGGATGGGAGTGCCCCGCAGGTTGTACGATTACTTCCCGATGGCGGCACTGATTGGCAGCCTGCTGGGCTTGGGTAATCTGGCAGCCAACAGTGAATTGACGGCCATGCGGGCGGCAGGTGCTGCCATCCGCCAGATTGTCGGTATGACCCTCAAACTGGGTCTGGTACTGGCCTTGCTGATATTTGCCCTGGGGGGTCAGCGAGTAGAAAAAACCGAGCAGATGGCAAACAGTTTCAAGGTACGTATGCAACACAAACAACTGGCAGTGGGGGAGCAGGGTATCTGGTTCAAAGATGACCCGCGCATTATCAATATTGCCAAGATGTGGTCGGATACCAGCCTTGAAGGGGTGTCTGTTTATCAGATCAATGCGCAGGAAGGGCGTATTGAAAGCATAACGCGGGCAGCGACCGCTGTGCGTGATGCCCAGGGCTGGGTCATGCGCAATGTCCGACGGGAGATTCTGAACGAAGACAGTATCCGCCCGGAAAATATTGCCGAATGGCGTGACAATACCCTGATCCCGGACAAGATGCTGGGTATTGCAGCCGTCCAGCCGACACAGTTGGCCGCAACAGAATTGGCGGATTTTATTGAACACCAGCGCAAGAACGACCTGAGCAGCAACCGTTTCGAGCAGGCATTCTGGCAGCATTTCACGACGCCGCTATCGACCCTGGTGATGCTGATCATTGCAGCGCCATTTGTATTCAGTTTCCAGCGTAATGCAGGGGCAGGGCAGCGCGTGTTCATCGGCATATTGATTGGCATTGTGTTTTTCCTGTTTAACCGTATCCTCGGTAATATGGGGATTGTGTACGGTATCCCGCCATTGGTGTCGGCAACCTTGCCGTTACTGGTTTTTCTCAGCGGCGGTTTGTGGATGTTGGGGCGTGTGCGATGAAAGTATTCTGGGTTGGCTTGGGTATTTGCCTATTGCTGGTGGCATTAGGGACGGTGGCGGAGACTCGTTTTGCCAACCCACGTCCGTTTGTTGTCGACAAGTCCTGTGAAGCTTATACGTCGTTGAAGAAAAAAACGGACGCAGAGTCCCTGATAGTGGGAAACAGTTATCAGGGGGTGGCAGAGAACAAGGCTGCGGGTGCAACACATGTTCTGCTGCATCTGGATAGCGGTAACAAATGGGTAGCATTGGCGTGTGGGCATTACACGGATAATGGGCTTGCTGGAGGTGAGATTGCAGCAGCTCCGCCACCTGCGCAATGCCTACCATTTTTCGATGATGTGGATAATCCGGTGAAGGTTGCGGTCGGTGGAATGGTTGATATTACCCCTCCAGCCCCACCACTCAATGCATTTGACCAAGCGGTGAATGATCTCTGCGGTGCGCCGGGCAAGGTGGTTTCCCCGGCAGAGTTTCAGGATATGCTGCGCAACCATGCGGATGTCTTGCAACGCATCCGCAGTTTTACCGGCAATCGGGTATATGCCAACCGTCCCGAGCCTGCCAGTGATGCGGCTTACCTTCAGGACTTGACGGAGGCATGGTTCAACCTCAAGGCATTCGACCACATTTTCTGCGGGCAACCGGAAGCGGGTGGTGCGATTGGCGGCCTGCATTTCTACGGGCGCTATGCGCAGTTACAGGCCAGTGGCGGTGCGTGCCGTATGGACAATTATCGTCAGAATGAAGTTGTGCCGGGCGTGTTGTATTCGATGGGGGCAACCATGAAAGCGGCAAACGGCGGCATTGCACGTTCCTCCATCAAGGGTTACGGCTTGACCCTGAATGCTGAAGACATCCTCAAAGCGGCTACCCGTGCGTTTGCTGAAAACCCGACCGATGCAACGGAAAGCACAGCGTGTATGTTGCCGGTGGCGGATGATGGCAAGCAATTCACGGTGGTTTTCGTGCGGCGTAGTAACGGCATCCGTACCTTTTACCCGGATGCCACGCCGTCTGCCACAGATCCGTTATGTGCAGCGCCCATCAGTTTGCAGTAAACGATGATGGTGGGTCACTCAGTCTTTAACTGCCGACCCACCAGCCATACCAGCAGCATGACCGGCACACCGATCAATGAGGTAAAGGTGAAAAAGCCGGGGTAGCCGATCCCGTCCACAATCGTGCCGGAATAACCGCCAATGACTTTCGGGAACAGCGTCATCAGCGAACTGAAAATGGCGTATTGCACGGCGGTGAATGACACGCTGGTCAGGGACGACAGGAAAGCGATGAATGCAGCACCCGCCAGCCCTGCCTCAAAATTGTCGAAACCCACCGCCAGATACATCATTGGCACGTTATGCCCCAGATTGGCGAGCAGGATGAACACCGCATTGGCTGCAACTGCCAGCGCTGCCCCCAGCATCAGGATGCGCATCACCCCAAAGCGTGTAACCAGGATGCCACCAAAAAAACCGCCTGCAATGCTTACGATAACCCCGAAGGTTTTCACCGCCGTGGCAATCTCAATTTTGGAAAAGCCCATGTCCTGATAAAACACGTTGGAAATGACGCCCAGCACAATGTCGGAAATGCGATAGAAACCAATCAGTGCCAACAGTAACAGGGCGGTTTTCAGCCCGTAGCGGCGGAAAAAATCCGCAATCGGCTCGATCCAGGTTTCCTTCGCCATCTCTTTATTGACCAGACCAGTCTGCACCAGCAACCAGCCAATCAGGACAGCAACGCCAATCGCCAGTACGAAATGCAGGGTTTCCAGCAAAAAGCCGGTGAATACATCATCGCCCGCTGCTGTTTTCAGGGTGGCGAAGGCATCCGCGCCAAAGAAAAATGTTCCGACAAAACCGGCAATGGCACCTGCAAATACCGCCAGCAAACGCGCATAATCGACAGTTGCGTAGTGGTGCTTTTCCACCTGTTTCCGTTCAGGCTCAAGAACAATCAGGGTTGTTACCATGCCGACCAGAATGGTTGCCGCCATGATCAGGTAGGTGGATTGCCACGCACTATAAACATAATGGCCTTTTTCCGAACCAAACGAAGCAGCCAGAAACAGCGCCCCCGCGCCGGATACCACCATCCCCAGCCGGTAGCCAGCAATGTAGGTGGACGACATCATCGCCTGCAAACGGGTTTCCGCCGATTCAATCCGGTAGGCGTCGATCACGATGTCCTGGGTGGCGGCGGAAAAACCCAGCAGTACGGCAGATAATGCCATGCGTACCAGACTGTCCTGCCCGCTGGCCGGGTCAACCATCCCCATCAGCACGATGGCCAGCATCATGAAAGCTTGTGCTACCAGCAACCACGCCCGACGACGCCCCAGCCAGGCTGTCAGCACCGGCACTGGCAATTTGTCGATCAAGGGTGCCCACACAAATTTGAAAGAATACGCCAGCGCCGCCCAACTGAAAAAAGTCACGGATTTACGTTCGACGCCCGCTTCACCCAGCCATAGCGAAAGCGAGGAAAAAATCAGTAATAACGGAATCCCTGCCGAAAATCCGAGGAACAACATGGTAATGACGCGGGGGTGCAAAAAAGCGCGGAAAGACTCACTCCAGCTTTGCGGCTGTGCGGTGGATTCGGTCATGCGGCAATTCCTTCGGCAGAATTATTGGTATTAGGACTGCATGATCAGTGAATCGTTCAGGGATGTAAAGGATAGTCGTAATCCAGAATCAGCGGCGCATGGTCAGAAAAACGCTCGTCCTTGTAAATCCACGCAGCCTTGACCTTGCCTTTCATCGACGGGGTAAGGATATGGTAATCAATCCGCCATCCGACATTCTTTGCCCATGCCTGCCCACGGTTTGACCACCAGGTGTATTGCTCTGTTTCCTGATTGACTTCCCGGAAACCGTCGACAAATTCGACTTCATCGAACAGTTTGTCCAGCCACGCACGCTCTTCCGGCAGGAACCCGGAATTTTTCAGGTTGCCCTTCCAGTTCTTGATGTCGATGTTCTTGTGCGCAATGTTCCAGTCGCCGCAGATGATGTAATCGCGCCCGGAAGCTTTCATCTCTTGCATGATCGGCAGGAAGAATTCCATGCAGCGGTACTTGGCCTGCTGGCGTTCCTCGCTGGAGGAGCCGGACGGCAGGTACAGCGACACCACGCTCAGATTGCCAAAACGCGCCTCGATGTAGCGCCCTTCCGCATCGAATTCGGGGTTGCCCATGCCGGTGATGACTGCATCTGGTTCGCGGCGGCAGTAGAGCGCCACACCGCTATAGCCTTTCTTTTCGGCATCGTGGTAATAGCAGTGGAAATCCGCTGGGAAGAAGGTTTCGTAGTCTTCTTCCAGTTGGTGAATTTGCGCCTTGGTTTCCTGAATGCACACCACGTTTGCATCCTGCTGTTTCATCCAGTCGAAGAAACCTTTTTTGGCAGCGGAACGGATACCGTTGGTATTGGCGGAAATGATGCGCACTATGCGGGCATTCCTTCCGGGAAGCCGCACACCAGCACTTCCAGTAGCGCCTTCTGCGCGTGCAGGCGGTTTTCCGCTTCGTCCCAGACCACGCTTTGCAGACCATCCATGACATCGGCGGAAACTTCCATGCCGCGATAAGCGGGCAGGCAATGCATGAAAATGGCGTCAGGTGTTGCCAGTTGCATCATGTCGGATGAAACCTGATAACCCGCAAAGGCTTGTTCACGTTCCTTTTTCTCGGCTTCCTGCCCCATGCTGGCCCAGGTATCGGTGACAACGACTTCCGCGCCTTTGACCGCTTCGTTCGGGTTGCGGAAGAAAGTGACGGAACCCTTGGTTCTTTCTACCACATCCGTATCCGGGTCATAACCTTCCGGGCAAGCCACATTCAAATGGAAACCGAACAGTTTCGCGGCATTCATCCATGAATGGCACATGTTATTGCCGTCACCCACCCAGGCAACGGTTTTGCCATTGGGCAGGCCACGTTGTTCCATCCAGGTCATCATGTCAGCCAGCAACTGGCAGGGGTGGAATTTGTCCGTCAGGGCATTAATAACCGGCACGCGGGAATTACGGGCGAATTCCTCGACCTTTTCCTGCTCAAACGTGCGGATCATGACCACATCGACCATGCGTGAAATGACCTTGGCGGAATCAGAAATCGGTTCACCGCGCCCTAGTTGGGTGTCATTCGGTGACAGGAACATGGAATGCCCGCCAAGCTGGGTCATGCCTGCTTCAAAGGACACGCGGGTACGGGTGGATGATTTTTCGAAAATCATGGCCAGCGTGCGGTTTTTGAGTGGCGTGTAAATGTCGCCACGCTTTTGCATCGCTTTCAGTTCGATGGCACGCCCGATGACTGTGTGCAGTTCAACGGGGGTAAAGTCAGTCAGGGTCAAAAAATGTCTGACATTATTCATTATTGGTTCCTCTCTGCTGCTGCCGTTGGCAGCGTCTCTCCTTTTGTGGTGTCAGGCTTGGACGAATGCCTGCACCAACGCTGTTACGGTTGTTATTATCTGGTCTGCCTCGGCCTTGCTGATGGTCAGGGGTGGTAGCAAACGGATAACATTGCCCGCTGTCACATTGATTAATAGACCTTTTTCTAGCGCCTGTCCGACTAATGGGGCGCATTCCTTCTCCAATTCAATACCGAGCATCAGACCCTTGCCACGAACCTCGCGGATGCCGGGCATTCCGGCCAGTTGGGAACGGAATTGCGCAACGAAATACTCACCCAGCCCAGCCGATTGTTTAGCTAGGTTTTCCTGTTCCATAACGCCTACGACGGCGAGTGCTGCACGGCAGGCCAAAGGGTTGCCACCAAAGGTGGAGCCATGATTGCCGGGGCCAAACACTTCCGCTGCCTTGCCGCCTGCCAGACAGGCGCCGATCGGTACGCCATTGCCCAGCGCTTTCGCCAGCGTCATCACGTCCGGCTTGATGCCGGTATGCTGGAAAGCAAACCACTGCCCGGTACGGCACATGCCGGACTGGATTTCATCCAGCATCAGCAGCCAGCCGTTCTGGTCACAAATGTCCCGTAAACGAGGCAGGTAATCGTCTGCCGGGATGCGGATACCACCTTCGCCCTGTACCGGCTCGACCAGTACCGCGACAATATTGGCGTTGTCAGCCAAAGCCGCTACAGCGCCAGCATCACCGTATTCAACGCGGATGAAACCTTCCACCAGCGGGGCAAAGCCAGCCTGTGCTTTGGGGTTGCCGGTTGCGGTGACGGTCGCCATCGTCCTGCCGTGGAAGGAATTGGTCATCACCACTATGGTAGGTGTTTCGGCACCTTTGTTGTGGCCGTAGAGGCGGGCAAGCTTGATTGCAGCTTCATTCGCTTCCGCGCCGGAATTGCTGAAAAACACCTTGTCCAGCCCGGAAAGCGCACACAGCTTTTCCGCCAGCGCTTCCTGATGGGCAATCTGGTACAGGTTGGAGGTGTGTAACAATTCATTGGCCTGGGCGCAGATGGCATCAGCCACTTCGCGTCGTGCATGGCCTACGTTGCATACGGAAATACCACTCAGGGCATCCAGGTATTGTTTGCCTGCGGTGTCCCACAGGTGTGCGCCTTCGCCTTTGGTGAAGGTAACGGGCAAACGTGCATACGTCGGCATCAGTGCATTGGTCACGGCAAAACCTCCAGAAATCTGCCACAACAGCCATAAATGCGAAAGGCAGCCCAGACAGGCTGCCTTTGCGGAAAGCGGAAAACTATAGGCAAACAGTTTCCGCTTGTCAATCACTTATTTAGTGCGCTGTCAAGCGCTTTTATGCTGCATAGTTGGCCGCAGCAAAATCCCAGTTCGCCAGTTCGTTCAGGAAGGTTTCCACGAATTTCGGGCGCAGGTTACGGTAGTCGATGTAGTAAGCATGTTCCCACACGTCAACACACAGCAGTGCGGTGTCGCCGGTAGTCAGTGGCGTGCCAGCAGCACCCATGTTCACGATGTCAACGGAACCGTCAGCTTTCTTCACCAGCCAGGTCCAGCCGGAACCGAAGTTACCCACCGCAGAAGCTGCAAACGCCTTTTTGAAGTCGTCGAAAGAACCCCACTTGGCATTGATGGCATCAGCCAAAGCACCTGCTGGTGCGCCGCCGCCGTTTGGCTTCATGCAGTTCCAGAAGAACGTGTGGTTCCAGACCTGGGCTGCGTTGTTGTAAACGCCGCCAGCCGGTGCGGATTTCACGATGTCTTCCAGGCTCATGCTTTCAAACTGTGTGCCAGGAATCAGATTGTTCAGGTTGGTGACGTAAGCGTTATGGTGCTTGTCGTGGTGGAATTCCAGCGTTTCGGCGGACATGTGTGGAACCAGTGCGTCCTTTGCGTAAGGCAGGTCGGGTAGTGTGTGGGCCATGTGTGTTACCTCATTGTAGTCTGGTGGATTATGTTCAGGGCGTAAGATAGGGATTTTGCGCCAGCGGTGCAAGAAGGCCATTCAGCCTTAATGGTTTTTTCAAATGCCGCACACGCCACCTTCGTACACATCCATGATGGATTTCAACTCGTGGTAGACGTGCTGCCGTTCAGCGTCGGAAAGTGCTTGCAGGTCTGGTGGGACTTCGCCGTTTTCGACGGCATACAGTAGCTTATTGACCTGGATGCAGCCGCGTTTGGCGACCGTTTCAACCAGCGCATCCAGTTTGGCGTGATCCAGTGGTTCGGCTGGCTGCACGGTTTGCGGGAAACTTTCCCCACCAAACCAGAACTCCAGCCCCTGGGCGAGGAATTCGTCGTAATTGAGGTAATGTGTGCCGTCGCAGGAAAAATTCAGGCCGACCTTGCCGTTGACAATATTCAGCGAGCCGTAGCGGAGGTAAATGGTTTCGTCGGCAAAGCGCAGTGCCTTGAACTGGCGGAGAATCTTGCCCACATCGGCGGGCGGTACGATTGCCCGCTCGAAATACGGGCGGCGCGGGTATGCCAGGCAAATGTTTGGATTGCTCAATTCGTCCATGGTCAGGATGCGGTAGACATACGGGTCATCCACATGCCAGATGGTTGAGCGGCTGCTGGAAAAGTGGATTTGCACATGATGCACGCCGTGATCCAGCATCAGTGCTTCATGCACGGAAAGCACGTTATCAATGTGATGATCCATCATGCTTTCTGTCCGTTGTTGCAGGAACAGGCCGCTGCGGATCGCCGGGTCGCCCTTGATTTGCCGCCACTGGCTGGGTTCCTCGTAAATCACGTCGGTCTGCGGCAGTTCGCGGAGGTCGTAATCCACACCGAGGAAGCCCACCCGTTTCCCGCTGGCATCGCGGATGGTTTGCACGGCGGTAATCGACGGGCGTTTCTTGTTGCGGCTGATGTAGGCTTCCGACAGATTGAAACTGATGCTTGTGTCACGCATATGCTGCATGTAGGGGCGCTCGGAACGGTCACGGCCTCGCCCTTCCTCATCCGCGCCGTAACGGTTGATGGTGGAGCTGACTTGCACGCCTTGCGCATCCAGCACATACACATACTTGCAATGGTCGATGGAACGGAAAATGTCCCGCAGGTGCGCATCCAACTGGTCGGCATCATCCAGGTACGGCAGAACCTGCTCGGCGTAGGTCTTGAGCGCTGTTTCCAGCAGGTCGCTCAGGACAGTACGCTGCCTGTCGATGGAATGTTGGATGGATTTTGCCATGGTGTTTCCTCCAGTCAGGGATTGCCAAGTATAATCAAAGCCTGTTGGGTAACATACCCTGTGGTTTGATTGAGGAAGCCATGAACGAAAAACTGAAACTGATATTGGGTGGTCTGGGCTTTGGCCTGTTGTTGCTGTTCGCTTTTGTGGGCGTAAAAAGCATGTTATCGACAGGGGAAAAGGCTGAAGTGGAAGCAATTTCTGCGCAATCCACGCCCCCGCCGATTATTGGCCTGCCGGGTGAGGGCGGTATGGCTTCTTCGACCAATGACGTAACCAAGCCCGAAGAAACCCCGACCGACAAGCTGGAGCTGGTTGGTGAACCCAAAACACCTGGGCAGACGGAAACACCTCCGGCACCTGCCAGCCCGGCAGCGCCACCAGCCGTTGTTGAGCCACCTGTTCAGGAACAGGCACCGGTAGCCCAAGCGCCAGTGGCCACAACCGGGATGTTGGACATCAGTTTGCAAGCTGCTGAAGACGGTTCCCCGCTGGATGGCAATGTGTATATCCAGAAAACCAATGGGGTCAATCTCGACAAATCCGCTTATGCCTCTTCCGCCCACTTTAGCCTGAAACCGGGCACTTACCGGGTCACTGCGCGTAGCGAAGGCCGGGGTTCGGTCAGCCGTAACCTCACCATTGCCGCAGGCGGGACGCTGAATGAGCGTTTCCGTTTGCCACTGGCCAACCAACCATCGGCTCCACCTGTAGAACCCCAACCGCCAGTGACGCAGAACCCGCCACCCAACCGGGGTATTGGCCGCTTGCGCCTGGTCGCGCTGTCTGATGAAGACGGTAGCCCGTTGATGGTGAACTTCAGTATCGCCCGGCTGGATGGGCAGGTGCTGGATTCCAGCAGGCATGTTTCCTTTGCTGACTTTGTGTTGCCTGCCGGTGAGTTTGTTGCCCGCTTCGACTACCACGGCCATCAGGGCTACAAGTCGTTGAGCATCCAGGATGGGCAGAATTTCACTTACACCTTCAATATACCTGCCGGGGCGGGCGAACAACGCCAGTGGCATCATCGCCGTCAACAGCAGGATATGCCGCCACCCGACCAGCAACCCCAGGATATGCCGATGCAAAATCCACCGTTGCAGCAAGGCCAGTCAGCTCCTGGTGATGTGTTGATGCAGCAGCTTCAGCAGCAGTTGCTGAAGAAGTTGACCAATTAAAGGGTGCCGGATCATGTGTGGAATTTGTGGCGAGTTACGTCTTGACGGTCAATTGCCCGAGCTGCGTTACCTCAACTCGATGATGACGGAGCTGGAAAAGCGCGGCCCCGACCACGCGGGCAGCTTTTCCGACGGTGCGCTGGCATTCGGCCACCGGCGGCTGGCCATCATCGACCTGTCGTACAAGTCCAGCCAGCCGATGGTGGACGCGGAATCCGGCCTCGCGCTGGTGTTCAACGGCACCATCTACAACCACCCGGAACTGCGCGCGGAACTGAAGGCCAAAGGGCATCATTTCTTCTCCGAGGGCGACACCGAAACCATCCTCAAAGCTTATGCGGAATGGGGGGAAGATGCGCCCAAACACCTGCTGGGCATGTTTGCTTTCGCGATCTGGGACATGCGCAACAAACGGCTGTTCCTCGCCCGCGACCGCATGGGCATCAAGCCGCTGTACTACGCCGCCGATGGCAGGAGCTTCCGTTTCGCCTCCAACACGCAGGCGCTGCTGACCACGCCGGGCATTGATACCAGCCTTGACCCGTTGGCGATCCACAACCTGTTTTCGCTGCACGCGGTCGTGCCCGCACCACGCACGGTGCTGAACGGCATCCGCAAGCTGCCACCGGCACATTCCCTGACCATCCACGCCGATGGCAGGCAGGAACTGAAACGCTACTGGCATCTGGTCGCGCGTCGCCCCGCCGAACCACGTTCCGAACAGGAATGGATTGAAGCGGTGCATGAAGCGCTGAAAACCGCCGTGCGCCGCCGCAACAACATTGCCGACGTGCCGGTGGGCGTGCTGCTGTCCGGTGGGCTGGATTCCAGCCTGCTGGTCGGACTGTTGTCTGAAATCGGCATCCGCGACATCCGCACCTTTACCATCGGTTTCGACGACCAGCCGGAGGAAAAGGGCAGCGAATACGAATACTCCGATGCGGTGGTGGAACGCTTCCAGCCGACTCACCACAAGTTTCACATCCCCAACGAGCAGACCCTGCTGCGGCTGCCGGAAGCGGTCGCCAACATGGCGGAACCGATGTTCGGGCAGGATGCGATCGGGTTCTATCTGCTGTCGGAACAGGTGTCGAAGCATGTAAAAGTGGTGCAATCCGGGCAGGGGGCGGATGAAGTGTTCGGCGGCTATTTCTGGTATCCGCAGGCGCAGGCCGACACCCACCCCGACATGCTGCAACGCCTTGCGCCCTACTATTTCGACCGCGACCACAGCGAGATGGCGGAGATGTTGCAACCGGCTTTCCAGACCCGCGACTACACCGGCGAACTGGTGCGCGAACTGCTGGAGTCACCGGATGCGGAAGAAACGCTGGATGCGGTGCTGCACGCCGACGTGACTACCTTCATCGTCGACGACCCGGTCAAGCGTGTCGACAACATGACCATGGCCTGGGGGCTGGAAGCGCGCGTGCCCTTCCTCGACCACGAACTGGTGGAACTGGCCGCACAAATGCCGCCGGAACTCAAGCTGCGTGATGGCGGCAAGTACGTGCTGAAAAAGATTGCGCGTGGGCTGGTGCCGGATAGCGTCATCGACCGCCCGAAAGGCTATTTCCCGGTGCCTGCGCTCAAGTTCGTGCGCGGCGAATTCCTCGACATGATGCGTGATTTGCTGGATTCACGGGCTTGCCGCGAGCGTGGGCTGTTTAACCCTGCTTATATCGAGAAAGTGCTCAGCCAGCCGGAAGCACATCTGACCCGTATCCAGGGCAGTAAACTGTGGCACATGGCCTTGCTGGAAATGTGGTTGCAGCTTCTCGGCAGATAGGATTATTATTGGCAACCATCAAATGAAATAATAATACCAATGAGTTCAGGTAATGGTTCCGGTAAACTATCTGCTCGGCCTTTTTCTCGCTAGTCTCACTTTGGTGGCGTTTTTCGCCCATCTGTTCTGGCGTCAGTACGGCAAACTGTTTTTGCAATGGCAGGCCGCGCAGGAGCGGGCAGATTTGTTACGTATGGTGGTGGATGAAAGCCCTTCGGTGATTATCCTCAAGGATGAACAAGGGCGCTTCCTGTTTGGCAACCGTACCCTGGTGGAGCTGTACGGCACGACGCTGGAAAATTTGATCGGCAAGGATGACAGCGCCTTCAATCCCAACCAGGAGCAGGTTGAGTTTTACCGTCAGAATGTGCAGGCAATCCTCCGCGAGGGCAAAACCTGTGTCGTCATGGAGGATTCCACCGACGCCAGTACTGGCAAGATTCACCATTACCAATCCATCAAGAAACCTGTACACCGCCACGATGGCTCGAAATGCCTGCTGATACTCGCCAGCGATGTAACGGATTTGCACGATGCGCGTACCCGTGCGGAAGCCAGTGAGCAACGCCTGAAATACGTCTTGGAAGCCACGGCTGAAGGCATCTGGGACTGGCAGGTTGGAACCAGCCTTCTGGTCAATAATGCCCGCTGGTGTGAAATGTTCGGTTTGCCGACCGATGCCATTGAGCATTCCATGGATGATTTCGCCAGCCTGTTGCTGGAGGAGGAACAGGCGGATGTCATGGAGGCAGTCACTGCCTGCCTGCAAGGTGAAGGTCCGTATTTCCACGAACACCGTATGCGGCACAAGGATGGCAGTGTCATCTGGGTACGTGACCGGGGCAATGTGGTGGAATGGAATGCGGATGGCAGCCCCCGGCGCATGGTGGGCAGTGTGGCCGACATTACCGACATCAAACAGGCGCAACTGGAACTGCAACGTGCCAAGGAAGCCGCCGAGGCTGCCAGCAAGGCCAAGAGTGAATTTCTCGCCACCATGAGCCATGAAATCCGCACACCCATGAACGGGGTGCTGGGCATGGTGGAACTGCTGCAAATTACCGACCTCAACAAAAACCAGCGCCACTACACCGACATCATTGCCGCATCCGGCAGGCATTTGCTGGGGGTCATCGAGGATATTCTCGATTTCTCCAAGATTGAAGCCAACAAGGTGGAATTGCTGGAAGAGGATTTCGACCTGCAAACCCTGATTGAGGAGGTCGTCGGCCCGCTGCATGAGCAAGCCAGTGCCAGGCAATTGCACCTGCAACTGCATACTGACCTGGATGGCAGGCGGCAGGTGAAAGGGGATGCGCACCGTTTGCGCCAAGTGCTGTTCAACCTGCTGGGCAATGCCATCAAGTTTACTGAAATCGGTTCGGTGACGGCGAATGTGGCCTTGAGCAAGTGCGAACAGGACAGGGCATGGTTTGAGTTCCGCATCAAGGATACCGGCATCGGGATCAAGGAAGATGCGCAAAAGCGTATTTTCGACGCCTTTACCCAGGAAGATGGTTCAACCGCCCGCCGTTTCGGTGGCACGGGGCTGGGCTTGCCGATTGCCGCGCGGCTGGTCGAGCTGATGGGGGGCAAGCTGGAATTGGCCAGCCAGCCGGGTTTGGGTACCTTGTTCTATTTCACTTTGCCGTTTGCACTGGTTGACGAAGTTCCGGTAGCCGATACCCCGAAACAGCCCAAGACACCTGAGCCGGTTGGGTCACTGGGCGGGCGGGTGCTGTTGGTGGAAGACAATCCCATCAATGTCGAAGTTGCCCGCTTGTGGCTGGAAGAGCTGGGGCTGGAGGTCGGGGTGGCGGAAAACGGCCACCAGGCGCTGGACAAGCTGGAGCAGCAGGCTTTCGACCTGGTGCTGATGGAT
>JBBIHI010000042.1:0-14002 GCA_037447095.1 Thiotrichaceae bacterium | reverse complement strand
ACCTCAGTCAAAAGATTACTCATTACACGTACATTTTTCACCCATAAGGTTGATAAACGGTCATTTTTCGCGATAAGCGCATAAATTTTGACGCCATATAAACAATTCTTAATAAAAATAGCGGGTCTTGTTGTGACGTTTAAAGAATAACCATAGCAGATATAACGCGAATATCAGCAGGAATGGGAAAGTCAGTTGGGGAAGGCTGTACCCGAACAGTGACCAGGTAACTTCCGTACATTCGATACCGCTACGGAACAGCAGCTCCGTCACACGCCCCTGCGGCAGTAATGCGATGAAACGGTCCAGCCAGACTTCCAGACCCGGCCCACAGCTTGCCGCTTCATCTTTGGGCAGGCCCAATAGCCACACATGACGTGATGCAACCGCCATACTGCCAATCGCCCCCAGCACCAGTAGCAGGCCATAAATACGGTCTCCCCAGCCTTTCGGGTTATGCAAAAAAGCCAGCAGCCCAACCAGACCAATAAACATCATGGCAATGCGCTGGAAAATACACAACGGGCAGGGTTCCAGACCAACGACCAGTTGGAAGAACAGGGCAACACCCAGCGTCGCCAGGCAAAACAGGAATACAAACAGGTAGTGGACGCGCTTGCTCACAATCAGGCTCCTTGTGTTGGTCTTTAAAATTGCATGAGAGCGACCTAAGTGTAGCTGATAAATATTCACTCAGCCGTGGTATCTGCCAGCTTTCTGGTATCGGCTGGATTGTTTTTAGGAACTTTCCTGCCCGTGCGCAGGCGGCTTTCGGCGGCCTTGAAGTGACCGGCTTTACCCTCCAGAACCAGGGTATCCCCCGCCTGAAGAACCATTCCGGCATCAGGATAGTCGCCACGTATGTCCCCCCGCCTCAGGGTTTTGATTTCAACATCAAAACGTTGCAAACCCAATTCGCCGATATTTCTGCCATTGGCATAATCGCTTTCCCGCACCACGAATGTATGCAGGAAACTCTCCCCCGCATGGGCTTTGGTCGCCACCTTATCACCGTGATGGTAGCTACGCAGGACTTTATAGCCATCATTACGGATATTCTCGATAACCGGCATCAGTTCATCCGCTGACACCCCCAGTTGCTGCAACATGCGTTCAGCAATCATGACCGTGGCTTCTAGGTGCTCCGGCATCGGCGTGGTGTCGAGGTTTTCCAGGATTTCCATCTGGGCATCATCGCGGATCCGTACCAGCACCGGAATAGCCGCTTCCAGACTGCGGACGGCTTCGCTGATACGCTTGGCCACTTCCATGTCGATCACCGTAATGATCACCATCCGGGCACGTTCCAACCCCGCTGCATGGAGAATTTCCGGGCGGGTTGCATCGGCAAAATAGACCGCATCACCCGCTTCCCACGCAGCCTGCACAATCGCCGGGTCAAGATCAAGCGCAACATAAGGTACGCCCTGGCTATCCAGCAAACGTGCCAGACCCTGCCCCATGCGCCGATACCCACACAGGATCACATGGTCAGCCACTTCCTGTATCGACGAACGCACTTCATGTGCATCCCGCTGGCGTTGGGAATGATAGGCCGCACCCAGTAACTTGCGGGTGATGACATCGTTGTAACGGATAATCACTGGCGACAAAGCCATGCTGAGCACGATGGCTGCCAGCACTGCCTGCGATTCATTGGCGGTCAGCAAACCGTTATTCAGCGCCAATGCCAACAGGGCGAAACCGAACTCCCCACCTTGCGCCAACACCAGCCCGGTACGCAATGCGGTCGGATCGTCAGCCTCGCAATAGCGGGTCAGCAAGGCAATCACGGCGCTTTTCCCGACCAGCAACCCCAGCAGCAGGAACAGGATAGGCTGCCAAAGTTCGGGCAACACTGCCAGGTTCAGTTTTGCCCCCACAGTAATAAAAAATATCCCCATCAGGATGTCGCGGAACGGGCGGATTTCACTCTCAATCTGATGCTTGTATTCAGTTTCACTCAGCAGCATCCCAGCCAGGAAAGCCCCCAGTGCCAACGACAAACCCAGTGACTTGGTAATCCATGCGGCGGTCAACGCCACCAGCAATACCGTGATATTGAACAGCTCAGTCGACTGGGCGCGGGAAATATGGTGAAACAAGGGGCGCAAGGTGTAATGCCCAACCACCATCATGGTGACAAACAGGGAAGTCGCCGTCAGCACATGCAGGACAATTTCCAGCGGAGCCTGATGGGCGGCATTCTCCCCGGACAATAAAGGAATAATGACCAGGAACGGTACGACCGCAATGTCCTGGAACAGCAGCACACCCAGAGCCAGTTGCCCATGCCGCGCCCGCATTTCCGCCTGATCGGTAAGCTGTTTGACCACAATGGCTGTGGAAGACATGGCCATGGCTCCGGCAGCAATCAATGCCCCTTGCCATGAGACACCGTAATACACCAGGATACCCAAGCCGCCCAGGGTGGAAATGAATACCTGCATCCCACCCAACCCCAGAATGGTTTTGCGCATGAGCATGAATTGGCGCAGTGAAAATTCCAGGCCAATGGCGAACAGCAGGAACACCACCCCCACTTCACCCATAAAGGCAAAGTCGTCATTTTCCTCCAACCAGCCGAGCGCATTACTGCCGGTTAATGCGCCAACCAGCAGATAACCCAGAATCGGCGGCAGGTTCAGCTTACGGAAACCCGCCACTGCGCCGACTGATAAAACCAGCAGGAGCAAAACACTGTGTAACAAATCAACGGTGTGATCCACAAAACCCCTTTGTGCAGGCTGGCTGCCCTTGAAATATTCATACCTGCGGTTAAGCTTGATTTTAACGGAACAGGGCGGGGCAAAAAACCTGTTCAGGCCGGTGAAAGCCAAACTGTTTTATGACAGATGCGTAACATGGAACAATTTGCCAAATTAATGGACAAGCGTAAACATCCCGTATGGCTGCAATACCTGCTTTATCTCTGGGTTGCGCCCGTCAGCCTGTGCGGCTTGCCGCTGGCTTTGCTGGCAAGGTGGACGGGCGGCGGGTTTGCCATGCATACCGGCGTGTTGGAAATCTGGGGCGGAAAAGTGGGCGCATGGCTGGACAAGGGCATACCGTTTTTCGGCGCTGTCAACGCCTTTACGTTAGGGCATGTGGTCGTGGGTGTTTCACCCGCACTGCTGGACAGCAGCCGGACACACGAGCGGACGCATGTCCGGCAGTTTGAATGCTGGGGCGTCTTGTTTCCGCTGGTTTACCTGCTGGCAGGCTGGAATGCCAAACGCAAGGGCGGCCACCCTTACTGGGACAACCCTTACGAAATTGAAGCGCGGGAAACCGCTGCATCCATGTTCAAACCGCATGATTAAAAAACCAGCCCGACATTCCCCTTCCCCAATGTTGCCCGCAATTCCCGCAAGTTGGCGTCATCCAGGGCTATTTCCCAACGGTTCCCCAACCGCAATTCGGCCTTGGCCTGCGCATTGCTGTATTCGAGCGTGATGGGGAATTTAACCCCTTCGGTCGGTTTGAGGAAACGCCGTAATTCACGCCAGACGCCTGCCTGAACCTCATCCGCATCGACCCGCAGCACCAGTTTGCGCAGGAAATTTTCCCGTACCGATTTCATGTCGTGGATTTTTTCCACCCGCAGGCGGGTTTTACCGGTGCGCTGGTCAGTATCCAGCGTGCCTTCGAGAACGATGCAGGTATCTTTTTCCAGTAACTGCCCGTATTGGTTGAACGTGTCGGTGAAAATAAGCAGTTCGTAATAGGCCGTATTGTCGTCGAGCTGCACAAAGGCACGTTTGCCATTGTCAGTATGCTGGGTACGCACGCTGGAAACCAACCCCGCCAGGGTGACAGCTTCGCGGCGATATTTCGTGCCGTCATCTTCGGCAATGTCGGAGAGTTTCTTGCAGTTGCCCAGCCCGTTGATTTCGTCCTTGTATTCATCCAGCGGATGCCCGGTGAGGAACAGCCCCAGGGTTTCCTTTTCCAGTTTGAGGCGTTCCTTTTCGGGGAACTCGGGGCGGGCGGGCATGGCGGATTCGGGGGCATCCTCTTTCACCCCGCCAAACATGCCGCCGAACAGGTCAACCTGCCCCGTCCCCTGGTCGCGGTTATGCTGTTCCGCCATGCGTAGGGCTTCGGGCAGGAATTCGAGCATGGCGCGGCGCGTACCGCCCAACGAGTCGAACGCGCCGGACTTGATCAGGGTTTCCAGCACGCGGCGATTAACCTTTTGCGAGCTGCACCGCTTGCACAACTCAGCCAGGGATTTGAACGTGCCGTTCTGGTTACGCTCTTCCACCATCACACTGAGCGCCGCTTCCCCAGCACCCTTGACCGCACCCATCCCGTAGATAATGCGGTTGTTATCATCGACGGTGAACTGGAAATCGGAGCGGTTGATGTCCGGCGGCAACACTTGCAAACCCAACTGGCGGCAATCGTCCAGCAATGTCACCACCTTGTCGGTGTTGTCCATATCCGCCGACAGCACCGCTGCCATGAAAGCTGCCGGGTAATGCGCCTTGAGCCACGCGGTCTGGAAGGCTACCAGTGCATAAGCGGCGGAATGCGATTTGTTGAAGCCGTATTCCGCGAACTTTTCCATCAGGTCGAAGATGAAACCGGCCTGGTTTTCGTCGATATGGTTGGCACGCGAACCTTCCATGAAGATGGAACGCTGCTTGGCCATTTCCTCCGGTTTCTTTTTACCCATCGCGCGGCGCAGCATGTCCGCACCACCCAGCGTGTAATTCGCCAGCACCTGCGCGATCTGCATGACCTGTTCCTGGTAGACGATAACCCCGTAGGTCGGCTTGAGGATTTGCTCCAGGCTGGGGTGTGGGTATTCGACCTTGGCGATGCCCTTTTTCCGGTTGATGAAATCGTCCACCATCCCGGACTGCAACGGGCCTGGGCGGAACAGCGCCACCAGCGCCACCACATCCTCGAACACATCCGGTTGCAGGCGGCGGATCAGGTCTTTCATGCCGCGTGATTCGAGCTGGAATACCGCCGTGGTTTTCTGCGCCTTGAGCAGGTCGAAGGATGCCTTATCGTCCAGCGGGATGCGGTTGATGTCAACTTCGGGCAAACCTTTGGCTTTTTGCTGGCGGTTGATGGTCTGAATCGCCCAGTCGATGATGGTAAGGTTGCGCAAACCGAGGAAGTCGAACTTGACCAGCCCCACGCCTTCCACATCGTCCTTGTCGTATTGCGAGACCACGCCGTTGCCCTGTTCGTCGCAGGCAATCGGTGTGAAATCAGTCAGGTCAGAAGGCGAAATCAACACCCCGCCCGCGTGCTTGCCGGTGTTACGGGTCAGACCTTCGAGGGAAATCGCCATGTCCAGCAGGGCTTTGACTTCCTCATCTTTTTCATACAACTCAATCAGGTCGGGGGAAACACGCTCCGGGTCATCCTGCGATTTTTTGGTGCGCCCCAGCGCGTCTTCCAACGAAATACCCAGCACGAACGGGATCAGTTTCGCCACCCGGTCAACGAAACCATACGGATGCCCAAGCACCCGCCCCACGTCACGCACCACCGCTTTCGCCGCCATCGAACCGAAGGTGATGATCTGCGACACCTGATTGCGCCCGTAAGTGCGTGATACGTAATCAATCACCTTGTCGCGGTTATCCATGCAGAAGTCGATATCGAAGTCGGGCATGGATACCCGCTCGGGGTTGAGGAAGCGTTCAAACAGCAGGTCGTAAGCCAGCGGGTCAAGGTCGGTAATCTTGAGCGCATACGCCACCAGTGAGCCAGCACCGGAACCCCGCCCCGGCCCCACCGGAATAGCGTTATCCTTCGCCCACTGGATGAAGTCGGCAACGATCAGGAAGTAGCCGGGGAAACCCATCTTGTTGATCACGTCGAGTTCAATCCTGAGGCGCTCGTCGTAGGGTTTGCGCTTTTCCGCAAACTCGGGCGTGCCTCGCGGGTATTGGTCGCCGAGCAGGAAGTCGAGGCGTTGTTCCAACCCTTCCCCGCTGACCTTGCAGAAATAGTCGGCTTCGGTCATGCCTTCCGGGATCGGGAATTGCGGCAGGTAGTTCTTGCCCAGGGTCAGGGAAACATTGCAGCGCTTGGCGATTTCCAGCGTGTTGGCGATGGCGGAGGGGATGTCGGCGAAGAGTTCCACCATTTCCGCCGGGGTACGCAAATATTGCTGCGGGCTGTAAAGTTTGGGGCGCTTGGGGTCGGCCAGCACATGGCCGCTGTTGATGCAAACGCGGGCTTCGTGCGAGCCGAAGTCACTTTCGGCGATGAAACGCACGTCGTTGGTGGCGACCACCGGTACATCGTGGGCAAGCGCAAGTTCCACTGCGGCGTGGATGTAGCCTTCCTCACCTTCACGCCCGGTGCGTTGCAGTTCGAGGTAATAACGGTCGGGGAAATGCTGTTGCCATTCCCGCAGGCGCTTTTCCGCCAGTTCCGTGTTGCCAGCGAGCAAAGCCTGTCCTACGTCACCGTCGCGCCCACCGGACAGCATGATCACGCCTTCGCTGAATTCGGCAACCCAGCTCCGTTGCATACGCGGGATGCCCAGCACCTGCCCCTGTTGCCAGGCACGGGAAATCAGCTTGGTCAGGTTGCGGTAGCCGGTATTGCTCTGGCACAGCAGGATCAGGTGGAACAGCGTGTCGCTGCCGGTTTCATCGACCAGCAGGATGTCCACGCCGAATACGGGCTTGATGCCTGCACCCATTGCGGCTTTGTAAAATTTCACCAACCCGAAGAAATTGTTCAGGTCGGTGATGGCGACAGAGGGCATACCGGCTTTTTCGACCGCCTTCATCAGCGGCTTGATGCGGATGGTGCTGTCGGTGAGGGAGTATTCGGTGTGCAGGCGCAGGTGGACGAATTGGGTCATTCTGTTGCCTCCAGCTCGGTATATTTCTTCGCGGAACCTTTCGCCAGTTCGACCGGATATTTGGCACGGTTCTTCGCCAGCTTGCTGCGGATGGCGGCATCCAGATCAATCCCCAGGTCGTGGCACAAATAGGCCAGATACACCGCCACATCCGCAACCTCATCCTGCAAGCGGGGCAACACTTCTTGCACGGCATCCCCTTGCAAATCACGCCACTGGAACAGCTCCAGCACTTCGTTCGCTTCCAGCGACAGGGAAATGGCGAGGTTGCGCGGGGTATGGAACTGCTCCCAGTCGCGTTCGGCGCGGAAGGCAAGCAGTTCCTGCATCAGGTCGTTAGTCAGCATGGCATTGTCCCGTTGGGTCGAGAAACCATTATAATGCCTGCAACACGCACTGACAGAATAAAAGGACATCTCCCGTGCTGAAGTTTTTACCCGGCATTTTATTGTTGCAGGCCATTACCGTGGCCTTGGTATTGCTCGCCCCCAGTGATCTGGCGGGCATCGGTTGGCTACGGCTACTGGTTCCGGTCATGATCACTGGCCTGATTACCGCATTCTGGTTCGGCGCGATGGCTTCCCACCTGCACAAGGACGCACTCAACCGCTTACGTGAAGACCACGCCAAGGAACGTGAGAACCTGCGCGTGAATGCCGAACGTGCCAAAGCCAGGGTCGTCAAGCAGGCACACAAGGATACCCTGGATGAAGTCCGCCGCACCTCCACCCAGGCCAATATCAAGGTCGGGCTGGCCTTCGCCGGGGCTGCCGGGCTGGGCGGCCTGTTGATGCTGACGCAATTCATGACGCTGGGCATCATGACCCTGACCACGGTGGGTGGCGCGTTGGGCGGCTATGTGATGCGTATCCGTCAGGAAAAAGGCAAACCACTGTTCCCACGCCGTAGCGAAGATAACCCCAAACTCATCAACCCGCCGCCCAAACCCCGCTGATCAACGGCCACTGAACAGGATCACGCCCCATTGCTGCGGCTCATGGCTGGCATTGCTGTCATGCCCGATCCAGCCTATTTTCTTGTCACGCGGCCCGCCGTCATCATCGTCGTTGATCTCGACTTCCGCCGCCACCCGATCCTTGACCTGCGGTGCCATGCCAAACACTTTCCACGGAATCCACGCTTCCAGCACATAACCATCCGGCGTGGCACGCATATCGGTATTGATACTGGCCAGCAACTCGTCAGAAATGGGAGCAGACCCTGCCCCCAGAACCGGGTGGTCAAGATTGCAGGCAAACACCAGATGGAAATCATGCGCCCCATCCATCTGTCCGCCCCGGCTATTGTTGGTGTCGATGAAAAACTCGATGGAATCGTCATCGGTCGGGTCGGGCGAATCTTCCACAAGCTTGTCGTCATACACCCGCACGGTCAGGTACAGGTTTTCGCTATCCCACTTGCCCTGCCACTTGCCGAAGGAGCTTTTCTTCTCCCAATCACGGGTTTCCAGCAGCATGTCCAGCGTGCGCGGATTGTCGAGGAAAAAGAACCGCTCCGGGTCATCCGCTGGCCGCCACACAATCACCGGGTCATCCGGGCTGCGCGGCTTAGCGCGCCACTGTGGCGACTGCTGCGGCTTGACCTGCTGATTGTCCCCGCCCCACCATTGTTTACGGTCAGCAATGAATTTCAGCACTGCATCGTATTTGTACGCCGTTTCACGCGGCTGGCGGATATCCTCTTTCAAACCCCAGCAACCATACCACTGGCAGGTGCGCGGCGCGGAAAACAGCATCAGCAATCTGCCGCCCGCCTGCTCCCAGCCATTGAGGAAATCGGTGTAAAGCTGCCCCATGCGCGGGTCACGGTTGGCAGCGAAAAATAACGGATTAGGGTTCTGGCTGGCATCTTTGGTTGCCCAGTCCACCAGCCCCTGGCCGCCTTCGTAGCCCAGCAAATCCACCCCGAACTGCTGCGCCAGTTGCGCCTGTTGTTTCACCATGCCCAACACTTCGGGCAAGGAGCGGTAGGAATCCTTTTCGGTAGTCAGGCGGAAAATGTCATCCACCGTGCTGGATTCGCGGAAACCTTTCACATTGCCGCCAAAATACGGCGCAATGGCCACTGCATCCACCTGCCGGTAAGTGTTGTCGTAACTCAATAGCTTGCGGGTCAGATCGGGGCGGGTATCCCAGCTTCCCAATACCCGCACGAAACGTTGCCGCCCACCAAACACCTGTTCCCACAGCGTAAAAATTTGCCGGGCGCGGATCGTGTAATACTGGTAGCCAGCTTCCACCGCGTTATTGTTGCCCAACCCCAGTTCGAGACCTTTTTTCTGCACGTATTCGCTGTGGGAAAACGTCGTATTCCAGGCTTCGTTGGTGTATTCGAGATAGACCTTCAAGTCCGGGGCGAGATGGTCGCGCACATAAGTGGCAAACTGGCGCACGTAATCATCGTCCGCCGCGTGCGGCATATTGAACCAGGCGTCCTTGTGCAAGCGGTTGGCAAGGTCAACCATCACCTCGACTGGCACACCACGATTGCCATACGTGCCACCCCAGTTGGCTTCATCCGGGCGCGGGCGATCCTGCCAGTGCTCAACCGGGTTGCGCGTGATCCCAGACATTCCCATGAAACGGATCGCCTTGAAATCCTTCATGAAGTTCAGGTAGTCGGGGTTGAATACAATGCTTTTGTAATGCTGCACGAATGGCAGGTATTGGCCGTCATTCCAACCACACTCACTGGCCTGCATCACCCACTTGAGCGGATTGCGCTGGCAAACCCCGCCCGGCGGCAGGATACGGATATTGCGCAGGTAATTGGCGGGGTTGGTTTGCGTCACCACCACGCTGGCATCCAGCAGGCCATCCGCCCCCGGCTCAATGGTAATGACATCACGCCCCGGCGATTGCGACACCAGTTTCACATCATGCCCGTAACGCAGCTTGCCTTCACCGTCGTACAGCACGGTGTATTCGCCCTGCGGCAGGGTTTCGGCAGGTATTTTACCGAGGAATTTCGTCCCCGCTTCACCACCGTGCAAATCCGTCGGCCAGCCGTTGGCGTCGTAAGTGACGTTTTCCGAATGCAGCCCCAGCACGTTTTCCGCAAACGGGCTGGACACGCGGAACAGGTCGATGAACGGGATGCTGGCGTCTTCGTAGTGGATTTCATTGGCGTTGATACCAAGGGACGACTGCTGGCTGACCGTGGGCAATTTCACCGACCCCACTTCGCCGGGTTGCAGGGGCGGCAGGGTGTAATGGCGGTATACAAACAGGCCAAGCTGCACCATGAACAGCAGTGCCACCAGCAGCAGGATGTAGGGGATGATTTTTCGCAGCATCCGCACAGTGTAGCCTGAAAGTGATCAGGCTGCTTTATGCGTGGCGGGGAACGCCTGCATTTCCCCGAAGGAAGGCAACAGCCTACCCTGCCAACGTGAGTGCGCCAACCACCGCACCTGTGCAACAAGCCGCCAATGTCCCGCCGATGATACTTTTCCCACCGAGAGAAAGCACATCGTCACGGCGCTCGGGTGCCATCGTGGTCAGACCGGCGATCATGATGCCAAGGCTACCGAAGTTGGCAAACCCGCACAGGGCGTAAGTCATGATCAGGCGTGAACGCAAATCCAGCGTCCCGGAAGGGAGCTGCGCCAATTGCAGGTAGGCGATAAACTCATTGAGCACGGTTTTTACCCCCATCAATGCCCCTGCCGTTTGCGCCTCCTGCCACGGCACGCCCATCAGCCAGACAACAGGTGCCATCACGTAGCCCAACAGCCGTTCCAGCGTGATGGCTTCCCCGCCGATGGTAGGCAACAGGCCAAGGATGCTATTGACCAGATGCACCAGCGCGACCAGCACCAGCAACATGGCAATGATATTGAGGAACAGTTGCAAGCCACTTTGCGTACCCTGGGTCAGCGCATCCATGGTGCTGGTCGCGGTTTGCGGGATGTCCAGACTGGCACTGTGTTGCTTGCCGGTTTCGGGAACCATCAGCCGCGCCACCACAATCGCCGCCGGGGCACTGATCAGCGAAGCGGTAAGCAAATGCCCAACCGCATCTGGCAGGGTATTGCCGAGAATCGTGGCGTACAGCACCAGCACGGTTCCGGCGATGGTTGCCATACCCGCCGTCATGACGATGAACAGCTCGCTACGGCTCAGTTGCCCCAGCCACGGGCGGATGAACAGTGGCGCTTCGACCATGCCGACAAAGATATTCGCCGCCGCACTCAGCCCTACACTGCCGGATACGTTGAGGGATTTTTCCAGCAACAGGGAAAATACCTGAATGATGCGCGGCAAAATACGCCAATAAGTGAGAATGGCCGTCAGGGCACTAACCACGATGACCAGCGGCAAAGCGCGGAACGCGAGGATGAAACTTGCCCCCGGCTGGGTTTCTTCAAACGGCAATGGCGCACCGCCGAGATAGCCGAAGGTAAACGCTGTGCCCTTTTCGGCAGCTGCTTGCAAGGCAAGTACAGCCTCGTTCAAACCGCTTAACAGTTGATGCAACATCGGCCATTTCAGCAGCAAGGCCGCCAAACCGAATTGCAGGGCGGAACCCACCAGTACCAAGCGCCAGTCCACCACGCTACGCCGTTCGCTGAACAGCCACGCGATTAGCAGCAGGATGTAAAAACCGAGCAGGCTTTGCAGGTTGGGTAGGTACATACGGTGGTCTCCAAACTAACTGATTGGGATGTAAAAACAAAAGGCATCCGACCGCTCCCGGCGCTGCCACGGCCTGCCGTGTCGCCCGCGCCACGCCTGTCCGCGTCCCCGCCGTCCGCTCATCTGTGGGGCGCTCCGCGCCCTGCGGCTCCGCCGCCCGGCTGGCCTGCTGGTAGCTCGGGATGACCTAGGGCAAGACGGCAACCAAGGTTGTCGAGACGGTTGCCGGGCGTGAACCAGCGGCGAATAGCGGATCGGCAGTCCCAGCCTCCGAGGTCCCACGAGCCGCCGCGCAGCACGCGCTCGACGCCTGCCCACTGCTCTTGACCGCCTTCGGCGGTTTCCCTCACCCCAACCCCTCTCCCCGAGGGAGAGGGGCTAAAGATGACCTGCTCCTTGCCGAGGTGGTCTTGCCATTCGTCTTCGCACCACTCCCAGACGTTGCCGTGCATTTCATATAGTCCCCAACCGTTGCAGGGGTAGGTTTTTACATCTGTGGTTTCTTTTTTTGCTCCTTTACCCCATTCGTTTTCTTTGTATTCCCACGTTCCACGATAATTCCCTTTTTCCAGACTTAGATCTTCCTTGCCACCGAAGTTGAACGGGGTTTGGGTTCCAGCGCGGCAGGCGTATTCCCATTCGGCTTCCCATGGCAGGCGTACTATCAGATCAGGGTGTATCTGGTTGAGTTTGACGATGAAGGTTTGGGCGTCATCCCAGCTTACCCGTTCAACCGGGCGGTTTTTATCTTTGAAATTGCTGGGATTGTCATCCATAACGGTTTGCCACAGGGCTTGGGTGACGGTAGTTTCGGCAAGCCAGAAACCTTGACGCAGGATGAGATGGTGTAAATCTTCATCGTCATAGCGGCCTGCTTCGGTTTCGGGGGAACCCATGTCGAATTCGCCGGGCGGTATCCAGCGGAAGGCGTGGCGCACGCCCTTGTAGGTGAAGGCTTGCCACAAGCCATAGCGGTCTTCACCCCAATCGGACGCCCAGGGGTAGGGGAAAACGGGTGGTGATAGGTGGTTGCGGTACATCGTGTCGGTTTTATGTAGGGGCAGCCCCCTGTGGCTGCCCTCTTTTCCCTGGTTAGAAGAATGGCAGAAACCAAAGAAAGGGCAGGCACAGGGGCCTGCCCCTACAGGTCAAATTAGGCGACCATCCGGCAGGCTTTCACGGGGCATCCACTCCCGTTACTAGCGTGCCGGTGGCCTTGCTTTTTGCTTGCGGTTGCCCGCAAGACAGGATGACGATCTGGTCATTCACGCCCATTCCAACGGCGTGCCGAGCTAGGGCAAGGCGGAAGCCAATGTTACATTCTTGTAGGTCGGACTTCAGTCCGACAATCTTCTGAACCAAGATCAAATAATTGTCGGACTAAAGTCCGACCTACAGTTCAACCTACAATTTGCCACCCATCGCTATCATACCGCCAAGGGTGGATGGCGACACAAATTTTCCTACCACCCTGTAGGTCGGGCTTCAGCCCGACATCTTCCTGCCATTATTTCTTTTTAACCAATTGTCGGACTAAAGTCCGACCTACAGGGGAATCAGGTACGATTTTTCGGTTTGATCCAACCGGAAGGATTACCAATTTGGGGTATAACGAATTACGCAAAGGCCGGTACAGCACTCCATCACAAGAATATTTTGTCACTACGGTTGTGAATAAACGTTACCCAGTATTTGAAAACTTCACCACCGCCCGTATGCTGATCAGCCATTTGCCCATACTCGAACAGGAACTCAACGTGAAATGGCTTGCCTGGGTAGTCATGCCAGATCATTTCCACGCATTGCTACGACTGGAAGGAAACAGCGGGTTATCCGAAACCATCCGCCGTCTGAAAGGCCGCAGCGCACGGCAACTGGATCAATATCTCAACCATGCTGGCCGGTTCTGGCAACCTGGCTTCTACGACCGGGCTTTACGCTCAGAAGACGACCGCTTGCAAATTGCACGCTATATCGTTGCCAATCCTTTACGCGCCGGACTGGTGGAGCATATTGGCAATTACCCGCATTGGGATAGCGCCTGGTTATAACCTCCCCCTGTAGGTCGGACTTTAGTCCGACAACTCTCCCCCAAAATCAGTATTGAAATCGAAGATGTCGGGCTGAAGCCCGACCTACGGGATCATCATCCGAATTCGCTACCGGGATTTTGAAAAACTTGTGTTTCATTTGCGTTTTTTGGGTTTCTTCCTTGATTTGCCCGCTCCCGGTGCTGTCACGGTCTGCCGCTGCTCCGCGACGCGGCTGCCCGTGCCTGCCCCGTCCGCTCTTCCCTGCTTGTTGACGGTCGCTCCGCTCCCTGCGGCTCCGCCGCCCGGCCTGAGATGCTGGTGCGCCACTTCTGGCGGAACAGGAAGAGGATCGCGGAGATCAGCGTCCCGGCGTGGCCGATCCCGACCCAGAAGACGAAGTTGGTGATGTCGAAGGCCCAGCCCACCGGGTGGTTGAGTCCCCAGACCCCGATGCCGCGCGCGAAGAG
>JBBIHI010000041.1:0-14074 GCA_037447095.1 Thiotrichaceae bacterium | reverse complement strand
CTTCCTGCCCTGCCCCATCCTCATTCTGGCAGTCACTTCGCCACGGTGGCAACGGCTGGTAATCAGCATAAAATTGCTGGTAATACTGCGCCTGATCCGGCGGCAGCACGAACCAGTCACGGGTCTGCATATTGGCCACGCTTTCGCAATCGCTGGTGACACGATACTGCCCGCTGGCGTCCAGATGGATGAGCTGGTGGTAAGGCGTAATACGGGCAAAGTGGCTGCTGAGCGGAAGCTGGATGGTTTTGGTGGCGCACGCCCCGTTGCCCAGGTAGCCGTCATCACGGCAAATGTCAACCTTGCTCATCTGCCAGTCAGGGCGCTGAAACCAGCCCCGGTTCGGTGGCAACAGGCTGAAAGTGTTGAACAGGATCGGCGCGGCGCTTTGCGTTCCGGTCAGTCCTGCCCGCCCCACGCCATCGGCATTGCCGACCCACACGCCCACGGTGACATCCGGGGTTGTGCCGATTGCCCAGGCGTCGCGCTGCCCGTAGCTGGTGCCGGTTTTCCACGCGACCTTGCGGCTGCTGCTGAATTTTTCCCAATAGCCTTCGTCGCCGGGGCGGGCAACATCCAGCAGCGCGTCCAGCGTCATCCAACTGGCGGCAGTGGAAAGCGTGGCGATCCGTTTGGTGGCCGCCTTGTCCGTCAGCAGCACCTTGCCTTGCTGCCAGTAAGCCTGCTGATGTTGCGCATCCTGCTGGGCGCGGTTGGCAAGGTTGGCGTAGGCCACGGTCAAATCCCACACGGAGGCTTCCGCCCCGCCCAGGATCAGGCTTAAACCGTAATCCCGCGCGGAACGCTGCATGTGGCTAAAGCCGATCTGGCGCAACTGCATCAGGAACGGCTCCACCCCGCGCAGGCTCAGCAGGTTGACCATGGGGACATTCAGCGAACGCGCCAAGGCTTCCCGCGCACTGACCGCGCCGTGGTAATGGCGGTTGTAATTTTGCGGGGTGAAGCCGCTGTAGTTGACCGGCACATCCGCCAGCAGTGAATCGGGAACGATAATCCCTTGTTCGATGGCGTCGGCAAACAGCAACGGCTTGAGGGTGCTGCCGGTGCTACGTGGGCGCTGGATCATGTCGATGGCGTGCCCCTGATCGGCACCGAAATCCTGCACCGGGCGATTGCCAACGTAAGCCATCACCTCGAACGTATGATTGTTCAGCACCAGAATGGCGAGGTTCTGGATGCCTTCCAGCGCCAGTTGTTCGCCGCTGCGTTGCGCCAGGGTATTGAGCTGTTGCTGCAAACCGGCGTCCAGCGTGGTGCGGAAGCGTTGTCCGTCGGGATATTGCGCCGCCAGCGTATCCAGCAGGTGTGGGGCAAGGCGGGGGAGCAGATGTGGTGCTTCCGGCAAGGGTTCCGCCACCGCCAGATCGTAGTCCAGTTTGCTCAGAACCTTTTGCTCGTACAGTTTCTGGAGCAACAGGTTGCGTTTGGCGAGTAGACGCTCCCGGTTACGCCCCGGATGCACCAACGCCGGGTTGTTGGGCAGTACCGCCAGCATCGCGCTTTCCGCCCATGACAGTTGTTCCGGGCTGCGGGCAAAGTAGCGCCACGCGGCGGCTTCCAGCCCGACCACGTTGCCGCCAAAGGGGGCATGGCTGGCGTACAGTTTGAGGATGTCATCCTTGCTGTAACGGCTTTCCAGCCGCCATGCCCGCAGGATTTCCAGCAGCTTTTCGCCCACCGTGCGCGGCGGGTTGCCACGCGACAGGCGGATCACCTGCATGGTCAGGGTGCTGGCACCGCTGACCACGCGCTGCTGGCGCAGGTTGTCGTAAGTTGCCCGCGCCAGCGCCAGCAAATCCACGCCATGATGCTGGCGGAAACGCTTGTCCTCGAACTGGGTCAGTGCGACGGCGAATTTATCCGGGACGCTTTCCAGTTCGGGGAACCGCCATTGCCCATCCGCCGCGATATGCGCGCTGAGCAGTTTGCCATTACGATCCAGCAGCAGATGCGCATGAGAAACGGAAAACAAGGTGACGGGCAGGCTGAAGAAATACCACCACCCCAAAGTGGCGACGAGGAGCAGGAAGAAAATCCCCCTCAATCCCCCTTTTGCAAAGGGGGAGGCAAGAGCGTACCACCCTCTTGCTCCCCTCCTTTGCAAAAGGAGGGGCTGGGGGAGGATTTTCTTCTTCAGTTACCAGACTCCGTTTTCTGATCTGACTTCTTTTTCCACCACGCCTGATCTTTCCCGTCCGCTGGCGGTTGTCCGGCTGTCTCATTAGTTGGCGCTGCCTCGACCTTCCGGTTGGCCTCAGCAGGCAGTTGCTTGAGGATTTGTACCGGCAACCCGGCGCTGCGGGCGCGGATATTAGGCTGGTACATGGCTTCGCTGCTGATTGCCGGGAAGTAGAACTCGCCCAGGAAGGCCGCATTAAGCCTGACCTTGACGCTACGGGTTTCGCCTGCCGCCAGATCAAAGTAACTCAACACACGGTCGTCACGCACATCCTGATAGCTGATGCCGCTATTGGCTGCCTCTGGCTTTGGCGGCGTGGTGTCTTCGCTTTCACCGTCTCCCGAGTTTTCACTGTCGGTTGTGGCGTCAGCTGCCTGCGTGGCGGCTTCGCTCGCACCGATTTCCATACCGGACGGAACCAGCGTGGACAGCGCCAGATGTTTCAGCGCCGCCGTGCCGGTATTGGTGACGGCGACATTCAGGGTGTAATCCTGACCTTGCTGCAACTTCAGCGGCGGTTCCGCCAATGCCGTGCCGCTATCCCACACCTTGTTGCCCTCCTTGTCGAGCAGTTCGGCTTGCAGGTTTAACCCTGCCGCCACTGCCTGTTCATTGCCCGCCGGAGCAATGCCGCGCTGGGTAACAGTCGCATACAGCTTGCGGTCGCCATCGTTGTGCAGGGCAAGCTGGAATGCCTTGTCCTGCGCGGTCAGCAACTGGCTGATCAGCGGTTGCGTGCTGTTCAGAGGGGTAGGCGTGCCCTGATCCAGCGTGTATTGCACCGCCAGCGGCTGTTGGCTGTTGCTGAGGTAATGCGCAACGGATAGCAGCGCCCAACTGATGTCGTGGGTGTTGTAGGCCGTGCTGCTGCCGAGTTCATCCGCAATCTGCTGCACCACCAGCGCAGCGTCCTGATCCTTGTGCAGGGCCAGCAGGGTTTCCAGTTGCAGGCCGAGTTGCCCCAGCTTCTGGCTGAACGTGTCCTCGGACGTTGGCGTATTCAGCTCGGTGGCGACCAGCCCCTGGGTGGTTTGCTGCGCGGCTTCGGCTTGCCCGGCCAGCAAATAGGCAGCGCCCAGTAACCAGCGGGCTTGCGCATTGGCCTTGCCGGATTCGCGCAGGCGGTTCATTGCGCCCAGTTGCGGTTTGCCCGCGACCGCCAGCACGTACAGCCGGTAAGCCTGGGTGGAAGACGTATCTTCCTTGTCATTGGCTACCCAATCCTGCGCCTGTTTGGCCTGATACGCCTGCCACGCGGTCAGCAGCCCCAGCGGCACGCTATAGCCCTGTTTCTGCGCTTCGATCAGGAAGTGCCCGGCGTAAATGCTCGCCCAGTCGTTGGCTTCGGTGGAACCCGGCCAGTACATCAGGTTGCCGTTGCTGCTCTGGAAACCCGCCAGTTTGGCAATTGCTCGCTTGATGTGGTGCTCGACCTGTTTCTGCCGCTCAGGGTCGAGCTTGAGCAGTTTGGGCAGGTACAACTGCGGGAACACCGACGAGGTGGTTTGCTCCAGACAACCGTGCGGGTAGTTGACCAGATAATCCAGATGCTGTTCCAGATTCAGGTTGGGCAGGCTGGAAAGCTCCAGCGTGCTCTGGTTGGTTCCGGCCATGCCGTGCGGGGTGATGGTCGCTTGCCAGTCGGCCTTCGGCTCCAGTGTGGCGCTGACCGTGCGCAGGCTTGGCAGGTTGGGCGCTTGCACTTGCAGGTTTTCTTCGGTGCTGCTGCTGTATTTGCCGCTGGTGGCGGTGAATTTCAGCTTGCCCTGCATCGGCTTGTCACCTGCCTTGAGGCTCAGGGTCACGACTTTTTCACCCGGTTGGGCGAATTCCACCGTGGTTTCCGCGCCTGAACCGGCAAACGCGCCATCCGCCTCCATTTTGACCTGCACGGATTTGACCGCCGGGTCGGCAACGAACAGGGTAATCGGCACTTCCACTTGCTCGCCGACTTTCAGGGTGCGCGGCAGTGAGGACAGTAGCATCAGCGGCTGGCGCACGAACACCGACTGTTCAGCCTTGCCGTAGGCCGTGCTGTCGGAAGCAACCGCCATGATGCGCACCGCGCCGAGGTAGGCTGGCAATTCGACGCTGTGCTCTTTGGTCTGCCCGGCATCCAGATGGAATGCGCCGAGGAACTTGACCACTGGCGGGAAGCGTTTCGGTTTGTTGGCGGCATCGTCGATTTGCGCTTCGTCGCCGCCGCCAATCGCCAGGATGCGTTCCAGATTGCCGCTGTACGCGCCGATTACGCTGTCGAACAGATCCCAGGTTTTGATGCCGAGCGCTTCCTTGCGGTAGAACGCCTTGTGCAAATCAGGTGCTTCAAAGCGGGTCAGGCCGAGCAAGCCTTCGTCGACCACGGCGAGGGTGTAATCCATCGCCCGCCCGGATTGTTCGCTGATGCTGAAGGTTTGCGTGCTTTGCGGCTGCCATTCCTCGGCGGCTTTCAGCACTGGCTGCAAGGTGGTCGCGGGGTCTTCCACCATGAGCGGAATGATGCCGTACAGACGGATCGGGCGGTCGTTCTGCTTGTTCTGATGGCCTTGCAACAGGGTCACGCTGACGTAGGCGTTGGGTGCCATCGCGGCGGTTATCGGCAGCGGAATCTGGGTGCGCTGGCCGTTAAATTCGATCCAGCGCTGTTCCAGAATCTGGCTGCTGGTTTCGACGGTGAACAGCGCCCGCCCGGCCTGCGCTTCCGGCAACTGGATTTGCGCGGTTTCGCCGACCTGATAGCTGGTCTTGTCGCTGCTGAAACGCAGCATCGCGGCAGCGCCACTGCCGTCTTCCTGCGCGCGGCCTGCCCAGCCCGGCCAGTCGACGTACAGGGTTTTGCCGGTGCAGTGCTTGCCTTGCAGGTCGCAGGCGCGGATCAGGTAACGGCCCCATTCCGGGTATTTGATCTGGAATTTCCATTCGCCCTTGCCATTGCTGGTGCTGACGATGGATTGCTGCAATTTGCTGCTGTGGCTGGCGTCGGCGTATTCGGCCAGCGAATCGGGGGTTTTGTCCCACCACCATTTCCAGTCGATCTTGTACAGGGTGACTTCGACCTGCGGCAGGGAAACTTCCTGCCCGTCGGCGTTCACGCTGGCGATGTCGACGGTGTGATCCTGATCGGTCAGCAGCATGTTGCGTTCGGCGTCGCCCTTGGGTAGCTTGATGCCGACGTAATTTTCAAACGGGTAGTAGTCGATGTCCTGCTTGCTGATGCTGAAACCGCCGCCTTCCTCGAACACGCGGCTGGTGAACCACGCGCTCAGCATCCCCGGCGCGGGTTTGTCGGGCTGGAAGTTTTTCTTGAAACGCAGATAGCCTTGTTCGTCCAGATAGCCTTCCAGCAATTGCTGTTCTTCGCTGTCCAGATTGCGGGCGGGGTCGTCGAAAGTGTAATCGGCGAAACGGGTGAATGTCGTGGTTTTCTCGCGCAGTTTGACGCTGACATCGGCTTTCAATTTGCTGGCGGTGCCGCCGTGCAGCCATTGCGCAAACAGGGTGGCTTCCGGCAAATCCTGGTAGCCGTGCAGGGCTTTGGCGTCGCCGTAATTCAGTTCCACTTTCAGGCGGTTGGGGCGCACGGTTTCGATTTTCAGGGTCTTAAATATGAAGCCGTTGCCCAGCACGGCTTTGACCAGCCAGTCGCCGGTTGGGTCGCTGTCCGCCGTTTTCAGCGTGAAGGTGTAAAACGGCCAGGTGGGCTGCTTATTGGTGACGGTTTGCCTGAGTTTGCCGGTCGGGTCAAACAGTTGCAGCGTGACCGGATGGTTGGGTGGCAGGGTTTGGGCGCGGTCTTGCAGTACGAAAGTGAGGAAAATATCGTCGCCGGGTCGCCATACGCCGCGTTCGCCGTAGATCACGCCTTTCAGCCCCTGCTTGACGGTTTCGCCGCCCACATCGAACTGGCTGGTTTCCAGCGCGGTGTTGGCGTTGAGCTTGAGGTAGGCGCGGTCAGTGCCTTTGTCAGCGACCAGCAGGAACGGGGTGTTGGGGCTTTCCAGTTCAGCAAAGCCGTCTCCGCCGGTAGTGGCACTGGCTAAGGTTTGCCCCTGGAAATTGCGCAGGGTCAGGCTGACACCTGCCGCTGTTTCAGCCGTGCGCAGGTCGGTGGCAATGACATGCAGTTTGCCCGCGCCATCCTGCTTGGCGATCAGGCCGAGGTTACTGGCGATGAAGTTATGGCTGGCTTCCACGTCCGGACTGTTGTGGAAATAACTGTCATCGCACGGGTCGTCACGTTTGTCCCAGTCGTAATCTTCGCTGTTGAGGGTGTATTCCTCGATGCCGTCCCAACCACTAGTTTCGTGGCCGTCGTCATCTTCGGCGCTGGTCAGTGGTTTGTCGCTGATTTGCGGCGCGGGTGTACTCGCCGGGCAGGGGTAGGTGGAAAAACGCCGGTCGACCGACAGTTTCAGGCGGTACAGCGTGCCGGGTTTGGTCTTGAACAACTGGGTGGCGTCGATGCTGTAGCGGTTCCACTGGTTAGGGTTGGCGGCGGTTAGCGGAATGGTTTTGCGCCAGATATTGCGGCCAACGCGGTCCATCTGGTTATCGTCATTCAGGCCGTTGACTTGCAGGAATTGCGGAATGTTTTCCGGGTAAACCTCCATCGCGGTGATCTGCACGGCATTCACGGCACGGGCTTCCAGCGGAATGGTCATGGTTTGGCCTTCCGGCAGTATGCTGCCATTGCCGACGAAGCGTACCGCCGGTTTGGGTGCGCCCAAAGTAATGTCCTGTTCAGTGCGCTCCGCCAGTTTGCCCAGGGTCGCGGAGGCCGCCTTGATGCCGGGTTGCAGGATCAGCTTGTGTTCGCCCGGTTCCACCTCGCCTTTGGGGTATACCAGCAAGTGGTTGCCAACGATCTGGGTGGTCACTTCGCTGCTGCCAAATTGCACCAGCCCGGCCATGTCCTGCTGGGTATCCAGCGCGTCAGAGAAACTGACCGTGATGACCGGCTTGCCGTCTTCGCCTTCACTGGCGCTGTCAATACGGGTCACGCTGAAAGTCTGCTGGCTGGGAATCTTGAAATCGCGGCTTCCGCTGCTGCCCTCACCTTGCGCAGCCAAGCTTTTCGCATCCCAGCTCAGGTGCAAATCCGTACCAAAAGTTTCGCGTGGAATCTTGACCACCATGAAACGGTGTTCCGTGCCGGTATCATTATGCTCCCAGCCAATGCTCAGCGGTTTTTGCTGGGAAGTCGCCTGGAGGATTTTCTCCACGGCATCCGGGGCAACGTAGTCCGAAGTGAAAACCTTGCCCTCCAGTTGCATCCGGGTCGGCTGGTCAGCCACCGGGTCAAGCCCCTTGAATTGCACATCCACTTCCATTGGTGCGGTCTTGAAAGCGAAATCCACCGGCTTCGTGTCAGCCGGGATATGGAGCAAACCATTCGGTTTCACCGTCAGCGTGTAAGCCTGCCCGGAAGCCAGCGGTGCACCCGGGGTAAACACCATACTGCTGGCCGTGTCGAATTGCGCCTTGCCTGCCACGGCGGGGGAAATATCCAGATAGGCATCCGCACTGCTGCCCACCTTGTCCTCGTCCTCGCTGATCACCGGCTGGCGGAAGGCAATGGCGAGCGGCTGGTTGCGCGGCTGGATAGCGGGTGGGCGCAGGCTGAACAATTCGGCGAGCAAGCGGCTACGGTCTTGCGTGGCCTCGTCCGGCTTACCGGCAACCGTCGTCGCGGTAGCAGCATTTGACTTGTCGCCATCCCCGCAACCCGGCAAGCCAAAGCTGGCGGCCAGTAACATAAGCACTAACAAGGGGCGCAATAGGGGTGAATATTTTGTCATGGTATCCCCGCAAATCATCTGGTGGTTGTGATGCATTGTTAGAAAGCATTCTAACGCTTAAGTTTGGTCGCTGGGACAGGATAACGACAATTTGTGCAGATTTGATGGCCTTTTGCTGATTTGTCCCCTGTGGCCGATTTTGGCATGATGACACCTCTACTACAGAAAGCGGGATACAACATGCGTTGCCGGGTCAAGATTTGCGGGATTACCTCCATCGCGGATGCACAAATGGTCAGTGCAGCAGGCGTGGATGCTGTCGGGCTAGTGTTTTACCCCAAAAGCAAGCGTAATCTGGACATCCCCCAGGCGGTGGAGATTTGCCGCGCCCTGCCCCCCTTTGTCACCAGCGTTGGCCTGTTTCTGGACGCGGATGCCAGCTTCGTGCGCGAGGTGCTGGCCGCCGTGCCGCTGGATGTATTGCAGTTCCACGGTTCGGAAACGCCGGGCTACTGCCGCCAGTTTCCCCGCCCCTATCTGAAGGCAGTAGGCATGAAAGGCTTGGCGGAATACGGCGGTTTCCACGCTTACGCCGCCCGTTACCCTGATGCGCAAGGCTTTCTGGTGGATAGCCACGCGCCGGGGGCGGCAGGCGGCACGGGCGAAACCTTCGACTGGACACAGGTTCCGCAGGATTATGCCAAACCGGTTATTCTCGCTGGTGGTTTGACGCCGGAGAATGTGGCGGAAGCAATCCGCACCAGCCGGGCATACGCCGTCGATGTGAGCAGCGGCGTGGAAAGCGCCCCCGGCGTCAAGGATGCCGCCAAAGTCGCGGCATTCATGGCCGGGGTTGCCAGCAGCCAAGGTTAATGCATGGATTGCAAAGCCTTGAGTGACTTGCGGGCTTTACTGGCGGCTGCCGAATCTGCCAGCGGCTCCAGAAGGGTTGCCCATGCTTTCAGGTCAATATCCTTCTTGTATTCAGCCGGATAATCCTTCCATTCCTTTTTCATGGAATCCAGGGTGTCATTCACCGATGCCAGTGCCTGTTCCGCATACTTGCCTTGCGGATAACGCTTGAGGTATTCGCCCTGCATCATCTGGGTACGGGCGGAATAGCAACTCATATCCCCTTCACACTCCCCGCCTACAAAAGCATTCGCCGCCTGCCAAGCAATCGCGTCACCGCTGGTATCAGCCTTGTGTTTGGTTGCCAGTTTCCACAATAGGTCTGGCTGGATCAGGTATTCCCCACTGGGTTCGGAATACATCACGTCATCGCCAAACGTTTTCCGCCAGGTCGAATACGGCGGCTTGTCGTGTGACTCCATGTCGCCGGTTGTCAGGGCAATTTGCACCGCACGCCAGTAAGCCAGCTCCAACTCACCCTGCACTGCCGGGGTTTTGCTGGCAGCCGCAGACCGTTTGGCGAAATCGCCGATTTCCACCGCATCACCGAAAGACAGCGGTGAGCGGTGTTCATAGGCATCGTAGATCACGCCAGACTTGCCCAGCTTTTCCACTGCCAGCGCCAACCACGCGCTTTCCGGCTGGGCAGGGTCGAAATCACGCAGCAGGCTGCCGAATACCCAGCCCTTTACCGGCGCACTGGCTTGATACCAGTAATCGGACTGGGAACCGACCTTGGTTTTGCTGGCAGTACGCTGGGTGATGGTAAGGTCAGTGCCGATCCCCAGTTTTCCGGCTTCGGCAGCCGTCGTGCTCGGGGTGGCACGTATCCGCACGCCGGTTCCGGCGGTGAGTTTGTGTGCGTTTACAGCCACATAGCTGTCAGCGATGGCTGTGCCTACACACAGCAGGGTCGCTGCAAACAGGATGGTGAGTTTGCGGAACATCGTTATTCTCCCTCTGGTGGTAAGCCATCAGAATAGCACACCCAATACACTGCAAAAGGGGAAAACGAACCCGGCTTGCCGCACCCTGCCCCACCACCTATACTTGCTGAAAAATTGGAGGGCACATGCAGGAAAACCCCTTTACCGTGCGCAATATGATCCAGAACCCCAGGGATTTTATCGGGCGCAAGGCGGAAATCAGCCATATCATTTCACGTTTGAAAACCACACAAAGTTGCTCGGTGGTGGGCGAACGGCGGATTGGCAAATCGTCCCTGCTGTACTATTTGTTCCAGACCGGCAATGAACGGCTGGAAGATGCCAATATCCGCTTTGTGTATATCGATCTGACGGATGCCTGCGTACAAACCGCCGTCGATTTCCTGATGACCGTTCTGCAAGAAACCGGTTTGCCCACTGATGGCATCAAGGACGACAACAAACCGACCCGCAACCTCGTTTTATTTGACAAACAAATCAAAGCCTTGCAACAAAGTGGCACGAGTGTTGTCCTGTGCCTGGATGAATTTGAAGGCTTGTTCAACAATCCGCAGGAATTCAGCGACCCGTTTTTCAATCACCTGCGTTCCATGATCAACCAGCGCAAACTGGCCTTGGTCACAGCATCCCGCCAGCCACTGGAAATCTATTCACTGGAACACAAACTGACCTCGCCTTTTTTCAACCTGCTCAGCATTACCGAACTGGGCAATTTCACTGAACACGAAGTTGAAGATTTCATTGCCCATTACCAACCACAAGCCAATTTCACCGAGCAGGATTTGGATTTCATCAACCGCTATCTGGATGAACCACGCCCAATCAAGCTGCAAATCTTCTGCGACATGATGTTGCAATGGCGTGAACAGGGCTTTGAATGGGATAACGATACACAATTGGAAAAAATCGCCAAAGTCTACAGCCAATTTTTAGGCGGAACACACGACTGGAAGAAATGGAAAAGCAAAGCCACGGGTTTGTTAAACGTGCTTTCAGCAGAAAATTTCGGTAAGTGGATTGCAAATGCACAAGCCGCAAAAGCATTAAGTAACATAACCTGACGGCATCGCAATGATATTTTCTTTACTCTCAATTGCCATTTTAAGACCATCTGAGCTTGAAGCAATAATATTTAGCAATAAGCAGTCAAGATATTTTTCAGCCACCTCACTTATCAAGTATCAAATAGCATTTCACATAATTACAGCCATTTCACTAACCTTATTAGCCAGTTTTTTTTCTGTCATCATCTTTATCTTTCTAAGTAAGCTATTAACATCTAGCGACATTCAAGTAAACTTTACGGATATATTAATATCTACATTACTAGGCTTCTGGGCAAGCCATTATACAAAATATAATTTTTACGAAGCTATTCGCGACCACAACCCACCACACTTCAGCCTGAGATTCATAAACAAATTCTCAAAAACAATGCCCTCAATTCTTATTGGAGGCATAATAGGAATAGCAACAAATCAACTATATAATTTGATCCAATATGGTTACAACAAAGTAAGTTTATCATCAGCAATAATAATGCTATCCGCTATACTATACTATTACAGGTATTTCTATTCCTTAATATTTTATATAGAATTCATAAATAAGAACAACATCCCATCAGAGTCATTACAGAAGTCCTGCCTATATTGGGATGAAGCTATTTTGACAAAACTCCCACTATTAAAGGAATGGCTCTATGAAGTTTTCAAAGAAGATGAGGGAAAATGGCTAGATCAAATATTATTCATTATTAAAAAAAGACCTTTCCAACGTGCCATAGCATATGAGTCAATAATGGAAGCAACAATTCACAAAATCAACAAAGGTCAATCAATTAACGACATTTACATAATAATCAATAGGCTGCCCATCACCTTCCTTGAGAGTGAAAATCTTTCATATAACCTTCAGTCATTGAAGCGACAGTTAAAGGAAGTAGCCCTGTTAATAGAAGACTATCAATCGCGCCAAACTCATATCGGGAAAAAAAAGATAATTCAAGAGCTAATTAATCTAATAGAGGAGTCTCATCTAAAAGCAATCATCTCATCATCCAATAAAACATCCAGATGGTTGAAAATATTTCAAGACGAACAAAAAAAAATACAAGAAGGTTTTTTAGTTAATGAGCTAGAAAACCCGTATATGGCTGGCAATCCTTTACAAATACGTGATAACCACTTATTTGTAGGGCGGCACGATATTCTCCTAGCAATTGAGACCTACATTTTGAATGCCGAACAACGCCCTTCATTATTACTGTATGGTCGTCGTCGCACGGGAAAGTCTTCTACTCTGCTAAATTTACCGCACAGTCGCTTTGAGCCTGTCTATATTGACTGCCAGGATGCCAAATGGCATGAGAGCGACCAAGCCTTTTGCTACAATCTTGCCAACGATATTTTTAACCGGCTTTTTCAGTCGGATTCAGTTAAAAACTTGCCACAACCCAAAATAGAGCAGTACGAGAAAAACGCCTTTACCCAGCTTGACCAGTTCCTCAATCATGCCCAGAAACTGACTGAAGAACGTAGTAAACGCATCCTGCTGGCTTTCGACGAATACGAAGAGCTGGAAAACGCCATCATCAACGGCGACATTTCCGAAAAAGTGCTGGGCAAGCTGCGCAACCTGATCCAGCACAGCAAACCCATCGTCGTACTGGTATCCGGTAGCCATCGCTTCGAGGAACTGACCCGCCTCAACTGGGCGAACTACCTGATCAACACCCGCACCCTCGAGCTCAGCTATCTGGAACAGGAACCCGCCCGCGAACTCCTGACCAAACCCGTACCCGAACTGCATTACGAAGACGCCGTGGTGGACGACATCATCCGCGTCACCCACTGCCAGCCCTATCTGTTACAGGCAGTCGCTTCCGAACTCATCAATTACCTCAACAGCAAGCAGCAAACCACCGCCACCCCGGACGACCTCAACACCGCGCTGGACAAAACGCTGGTTTCCGCTTCCGCCTATTTCTCCGACACCTGGCGGAAAGACAACAGCCCCGAAGAACAGCAAGTCATGCGGGCACTGGCCAATGGCAACGCCGATAGCTTGCCAACGGATGCCAGTCTGCAACCCGCCATCCAAAGCCTGATCCGCAAGGAAATCGTCGAGCGCAGCAACGGCGGCTACCGGCTGGCAGTGGAGCTGTTCGCCCGCTGGATTGTGAAGAATCAGGTGTAATCCCTTGGTTCAGGTAAAAAATTGCAGGGTGCAAGCGGCTATGCCAGAATCAAAACATCATTATGTGGGAGATCACACCATGCATATGCAACTAAACGAGCAATTCATCGTTGATGAGCGCGGCAGCAAACAGGCAGTGATCATTCCTTTTGCCAACTACCTGAAGTTACTGGATGTCCTCAAAGATTACGAGGAACCAGCCAATGCCGATAACCCCCATTCCATCTGGAAAACCCATAAAGGCAGTGCCCAAGCCGTCAAAACATGGTTAGCATCTGACTCCTATAAACGCTACCCGTTAGGGAATGCCACACAACTTGAACAAACCGTACAGGAAATCCGTGATGCCTGGGGTGACGAGTGAGGCATATATACCTAGGGCTTTCAAGGTGAAGAATTGATCACCACCATTTGACCTCTGCAAATGCCTGATTTCTTGGTTTTAGCTGCGAGTCATACCTTCATGTGAAGCTAACATCGAAGCAATGAGAGTACAAAAAGCAATCATAATAACCCTTAAGTATTTGATTTATAAGTGGTCAATTTATCACCTTGAAAGCCCTAGCATATATACCTTGATGCGTGCATTCTGATTTATCTGATCGAGAAACATCCTGAGCACTATCCAAAAATCAAAACGATGTTGGATAGCTTGCCAGAATACCAATTGGCAGTGTCACCGTTGTTGCGGATGGAAGTATTGGTCAAACCGTTGCGGAATGGGAATGCTGCACTGGTACGGAAATATGAGAACTTTTTGGCGCAACAAATCTGGCTACCTATCCCTGATGCTGTTTACGAACAAGCTTTACAATTGCGGGTACAACATCGCCTGAAAACTCCCGACGCCCTGCATCTGGCACTTGCCCGACACTATGGTTGTACCGACTTCTGGACGAATGATGATCGGTTGAACATGGCGGCCAGCGATTTGGCGGTAAACGTGTTGGCTGGATAAGCTGACCAGCTAAGGAACGTGCACGAAACAACCTCCCGGAGTTTGCATAGCCCCCACAGACGGCATGTTGCCATCCTATAGCCCCAACCTCCAGCCGGTGATATGAACAGTGATATGCCCG
>JBBIHI010000040.1:0-14278 GCA_037447095.1 Thiotrichaceae bacterium | reverse complement strand
GGTTGTTGACGCAATCTTTCTGGTGCTGGTGCTGGATGCGCTGTTCTCGGTTGTGTTCTACAAGCTGGGGTTTTAAGCGATGGAAACCCTGATCAGCATCCGCAAGCTCATCAACCAGTTCGGCAAGCAACGTGTGCACGATGAACTTGATCTGGATATTTATCGGGGGGAAGTGTTGGGTATCGTGGGTGGTTCCGGGTCTGGTAAATCCGTATTGTTGCGTACCATTCTTGGCCTGAACAGGCCGGTCAGTGGGGAAATCCATTTCGGCGGGCAGGAAGTGACACGTATGAAACCGCGTGATTTTGCCGAGTTGCAGCACCATTGGGGCGTCATGTTCCAGAAAGGGGCGCTGTTTTCCTCGCTGACGGTGGCCGACAATGTCCAGTTCCCGTTGCGTGAGTTCTCCAAGCTGGAGCCGGATGAATGCCGGGAGCTGATGTATGTGCGGCTGGAAATGGTCGGGCTGGAACGGCAGGTGGCCGATAAATTCCCTGAAGAGCTTTCCGGCGGCATGGTGAAGCGGGTTGCATTGGCGCGGGCATTGGCGCTTGATCCAGTGGTGCTGTTTCTGGATGAGCCGACCTCAGGGCTGGATCCGGTATCAGCGGAAGAATTCGACCACCTGATTGCAACCTTGCACCGCAACCTTGGCTTGACGGTAGTCATGGTCACGCATGACCTGGATAGTCTATTCTCTACCTGCGAGCGGATTGCGATGTTGGTCGACAAGAAAGTCGTGGCTGGTACATTACGGGAAATACTGGCCAATCCACACCCCCAGATACACGAATATTTCAGTGGCGGACGCGCCCAGGTACTCATGAAGGAGGCTTGATGGAACGTGATACCCACTATTTCATGGTCGGGTTGTTTGTCATCGTGACGGCTGTTGCGGGTTTTTTCTTTGCCGGGTTGTTCTACGAAAAGCCGTATATTTTCACCAATGCCTACGACATCCATTTTTCCACGCCAGTCGCCGGGGTGGCGCAGGGTGCGGAAGTCCGCTACATGGGGATCAAGGTCGGGGAGGTCGAAAAGGTTTCCCTGCTGCCGGGAATGCCGGTGAAAGTTGCCATTCGCATTGCGGTGGAAAGCGCCACGCCAGTCAATACCGCGACGATTGCCATTATCCGCCAGCAGGGGCTGACGGGTGTGCCTTTCATCAGCCTCGAACAGGAGGATGGGCACAAAGCGGAACTCCTGGTTGCAGCGGAGGGGCAGGCGTTGCCGGTCATTCCCACCCGCCCGACGGAAATGGATGCCTTGATGCAGACACTTCCCGATCTGGAGCAAAGCATTTCCTCGGTCATGACTTCGGTCAACAAGGTGCTGGACGACAAAAACCGTGAGCAGTTTGCCGGGTTGTTGCAGCACCTGAATGAAGCTTCGGCAGCATTGCCCAAACTGATCCAGAACCTCAATACGGCGTCTGCCGAACTGCCTGCGATGATGCAAAGCCTGGGGCAAACCAGCCGCAAACTGGGTGATCTGAGTGGGCAAATGGATAGTGCGGTGCGTCAGATCGACAAACTGGCGGCGGATATTGACCGGGTAGTGGTGAATAACGAAGCCAATATTAATGGCCTGTTAGGCGAAGGTGGGGAAAACCTCAAGCAGTTACTGGAAGAATCACGCAAAACCGCCGTAGCTATCCGCCAGTTGAGCGATGGCCTGAAACAGAATCCGTCGCAGATTATCTACCAGCCTGCGCCGCAGGGAACGGAGTTACCCCGATGAGAAAGCTGTTGATCCTGCTGCCCTTGCTGCTGGCCGCCTGTTCCGTTCCCCTGAAAAGCGATTTGCCTGCCGACCAGGTGTACCGTTTGCAACCCTCAATTGCTGCTGCCAATCCTGTGCCGGTTAATCTGTACCTGCCGAAAGTGGAGGTCAGCCCGGAACTGGATACAAACCATATCACCCTGATCAAGCCGCCCAACCAGCAGGATTTCATCGCCAGCAGCCGCTGGCCTGACAACCTTTCCGGCTACCTGCATGGCGTGGTGCTGGATGCCTTGTCACGCAGCGGCAACTTCCGTTCGGTATCCAGCCAGATGCTGGGCAGGGATGACAATTACCGGCTGGTATTGCGGGTGTCCGCATTCCAGGCTGAATATCCGCCGGGGGGCAAGGGGTCGGCAACGGTGGAAGTTGCCATGGATGCCATGCTGATCCGGGTGCAGGATCAGTTGCTGATAGGGCAGCACCGCTATGACGTCCGCCGGGACAATGTGCCAGTAAGTACCGGCAAGCTGGTGGAAGCGCTGGATGCTGCATTGGGTGAGGCACTGGGGCGGATGGTTACGGATATTGCGCTGGAAGCCCGCTGAGATTTAAAAGTACAAAGGCTAACTTGCTGCGGTTTGCGGGTGTTATGATTGCCCCCAATAGCCATTGAATACCTCAGATTTTGAATAGTTATGAAAACAGTTAGCGTCCTTTTCGTCTGCCTGGGCAATATTTGCCGCTCCCCCACAGCCCAAGGTGTCTTTGAACAATTGGTGCAGTTACAAGGGCTGGCTGACCGAATCCTGATTGATTCTGCCGGAACCCATGCCTACCACGTCGGCAAGCAGCCGGATAGCCGGGCGCAAGCCGCCGCACGTGTGCGGGGGATGGATTTGTCCGGGCAACGGGCGCGTCAGGTAGCCAGGGGGGATTTCAGCCAGTTTGATTACATCCTGGCGATGGATCATGACAACCTGGAGGACTTGCAGCGTCTGGCGGGCGGTAAGACAGGGGAAAACGTGCGCCTGTTCATGTCGTTTGCCAGCCGCTGGCAGGCGGATGAAGTGCCTGATCCGTACTACGGTGGTGATAACGGTTTCGAACGCGTATTGGACATGGTGGAAGATGCGGCGGAGGGCTTGTTGGAGCACATCCGCCGCACTCATCTTTGAGACCGGCGCTTATTCGCCGGGATCAGCGTGCATCCATGATGGACGTTTTTTGGCAGCGGGTGCTGCATCCGAAGAACCCGCATCAACCAGGGCTGGCCCAGGTTTTGGTTCCGGCTTAGGTTGGGCTGCTTCAGCAACCGGTACTTTTTCAACAGGTGGTACTGGTTCCGGTGCGGCAGGTTTTGTCGGCATGGGCACTTCCACGGGTTCCGGGGCAAGCGTTTTGGCTGGTTCGGCTACTTTCTCAGCTTTTTCCGCACGTCCACCCCGAGATTGCCTTTCCGGCGTCAGGTCAATCACGATAGGCTCAAGCGAAGCCTCGGGTGAAGTATCCATTTCCGTACTGGCAGGACGTGGTGGGCGTTGGCGTTCACGGTCAGCACCACCGCGAGGGCGGCGGGTACGGCCACGGCGTTCACGGTATTCACGCGGTGCTCGTTGTGGCATTTCGCCGTCTTCACCGGCATCGGTGTCTTCACCATCAGCCAGGGTTTCCAGTTCTCTGGATTCAGGCTGCCCGGTGGAACGTTCTGGAATGGCTGCTTCAGCAGGGGCTGCCTGACTGGCTGGCTGGGTTGTGTCACACTCTGGTTCAGAGGTTTCTGCAACGGGAGATTTGCTGGTAACAGGAGCAGGCTCGCTAGCTGCTGGTTGGCTACGGGTGGGCTGCGGAGTCTGGTTGTCTACCCCGGCTGTATCGCCTGCATTTTCTGTGAGCACATTGACAGGATTCTCATCGTCACCCGGCATTTTGCTGCTACGGCGGTCATCCCGACGGTCACGGCGCGGACGTTCGCGGCGATTGCGCGGCTGGCGTTCGGATTTGTTGCCAGAATCAGGCGAGGAGGCCGTTTCCGGAGGTGGTGTCAGGCTGATTTCCAGCGGCTCCAGCATCTCGGGGGCATCCGTTGCGGGCTGGGCAACAGGGCGCTGCGGCCTGTTACGCTCATTGCGTTCGCGGTTGTTGCGGGAATCACGTTGCCCGGTAGGTTCGTTCGGGTTGTTGCGGTCGCGGTTACGCTCATTGCGTGGATTGCGGTTGCCACGTTCCTGGGTGTTGCGGCGGTTTTGTTCCCCGTTATCAGCATCAGTCTTGCCGGGTGCCGCCGTCCGGTTGTCCTGGCGGTTACGTTCGCGCCTGTCATCGCGTGACTGGCGAGGTGGTCTGCTGGAGCTTTCTTCGTTGCGGCGCTTGGTTTCGGGGCTGGTCGCTGGTTGGTCGCTTGTTTCAACGGTGACTATTTCCACCGTTTTGTTACCGGAACCAAACAGGCTGCTGAACAGGCGACGAACCAGTCCGGGGGCTTTGGGCTGGGTGGCAGGCTGGGTTGTATCCGCAACCGTCCCGCTGGTTTCCGTGCGGGAAACCGTCGGTGCGGGTTTGCTGGGCATGACGTTGGTCACGGCAGCTTCCACGGGAGCCTGTTTAGGCAGGGTTTCCTGCTCGGTGGTTGTTTCCTGCACGGGTGGTTCAGGAATGTGCTTGTAGCTGGGGACTTCGGTGATTTCCTGACCGTCGTTGCGTACCCGGCTGATGTCGTAATGCGGGGTATCGAGGTACGGGTTGGGCACAACCACCAGCTCAATCTTGCGGCGGTTCTGGATGTCGGCCAGTGCCTGACGCTTTTCGTTGAGCAGGAAGGTGGCAACCGCAATCGGTACCTGGGTAACGACCTTGCTGGTCATTTCCTTCATGGCTTCTTCTTCGATCAGGCGCAGGATGGACAGTGCGAGTGAGTCGGTGCTGCGGATATGGCCGTGGCCGGTACAGCGCGGGCAGACGATCTGGCTGGATTCGCCCAGTGATGGGCGCAGGCGTTGGCGGGACATTTCCAGCAAGCCGAAGCGGGAAATGCGCCCGACCTGTACCCGTGCACGGTCGAGTTTCATTGCATCACGCAGGCGCTTTTCGACCTCGCGCTGGTGTTTGCTGGGCAGCATGTCGATGAAGTCGATGACGACCAGGCCGCCAAGGTCACGCAAACGCAACTGGCGGGCGATTTCGTCAGCCGCTTCGAGGTTGGTGTTGAGTGCGGTTTCCTCAATGTCCTGACCCTTGGTGGAACGGGCGGAGTTGATGTCGATGGAAATCAGCGCTTCGGTATGGTCGATGACGATTGCCCCACCGGACGGCAGGCCGACAGTACGCTGGTAAGCGGTTTCAATCTGGTTTTCAACCTGGAAACGGCTGAACAGCGGTGTGCCGTCGGTGTAATGCTTCAGCTTGCGCAGGTTGTGCGGCATCACAGCCTGCATGAAATCATGTGCCTGCCGGTAAACCTTGTCGTTGTCGATGATGATTTCACCGATGTCGCGGCGGAAATAGTCACGCAGGGCACGGATGATGACGTTGCTTTCCTGGTACAGCAGGGTTGGCCCCTGATGTTGCTGGTAGGCTTGCTGGATAGCTGCCCACAAGGTTTTGAGGTAATCCAGATCCCAGCTCAGCTCGTCGGCTTCGCGGTCAATCCCCGCAGTACGGACGATCACGCCCATGCTGTCAGGAACCTCCAGCTCGTTCAGGGTTTGTTTGATCTGCTGGCGGTCTTCGCCCTCGATGCGGCGGGAAACGCCACCGGCTTTCGGGTTGTTGGGCATCAGTACCAGATAGCGCCCGGCGAGGCTCAGGTAAGTGGTGAGGGCAGCGCCTTTGTTGCCGCGCTCTTCCTTGTCAACCTGCACCAGGACCTCCTGGCCTTCGCGCAGCATGTCCTTGACGTTGGGGCGGCCATTGGTCTTGGCATCCGGGTGGTAATATTCAGGTGCAACTTCGCGGAACGACAGGAAACCATGGCGTTGTGCGCCATAGTTGACGAAGGCTGCCTCCAGGCTTGGCTCAATGCGGGTGATGATCCCTTTGTAAATATTGGCCTTTTTCTGGGCGCGGAAAGGATGTTCAATATCGAGGTCGTACAGGCGTTGCCCATCGACCATGGCAACGCGGATTTCTTCCGGCTGCGTGGCATTAATCAGAATGCGTTTCATGTACTACATAACTCGGTCATGCAGCACTTGTTACCTGTTTGTTCCAGGTTGAACCAGACGTTGCGTTCTATGTATTTCAACAGGTTAGGCTTATCGTAATGTCGGCTAACCTTAATCTGTCCACCTTTCTCGAAGAATCGTTCGGTTGTCACGGGTCATGGGACAGCCGCATAATGGCGGGTGCATGTGCGTCGTAAACCGCTGCCGTATTCTTTGTAACAGACATCAGCAACAAGTTTCTGCTGTTAATGTCATACCGGCGTGCTGGTCTTGCAGGCCACGCTGGCGTCATTTTTTCGGGAGTCAGGATTTGCTTGTTACCTGTGCTGCCCCTGTCACAAATTCCCTGTGCAGGAGGATGCCTGTGGAATTTGTGATTGAATCACTAAGGCGCGGGTCATATCATCTCGTTCTTGATTGAACCCGGTTTGTCAGATGGTTTTGCAGTTACGCTCCACCTTGTTGCCCACCGCGAATATATCAATTTGGTTAATTATATTCAATTTGGATTTCATATAAATGCAGTATGTTTTTCACTTATGGCCGTAGAACATTACACCGTTACCGAACATGAGGCGGGGCAACGGGTTGACAATTTCCTGATCCGCCATTTCAAGACTGTTCCAAAAAGCGTGGTCTATCGCATTTTACGCAAGGGTGAAGTGCGGGTGGACAAAAAGCGCGTCAAGCCGGAAAAAAAGCTGGAATTGGGTGAAATCATCCGTATTCCGCCGGTCAGGCTGGATGAAACACCCACTGACGACCAGCCTGTGCTTGCCTCGCAAGGCTTGCTGGATGTGCTGGAAAAAGCCGTGTTGCGTGAGGATGAACAACTCATTTTCATCAACAAGCCTGCCGGTTTGCCGGTGCATGGTGGCAGCGGGCACAAGCTGGGGCTGATTGAGGCATTCCGTCAGTTGCGCCCCAACCTGCCGTTTGTGGAACTGGCACACCGGATTGACCGCGACACCAGCGGCGTCGTGATCCTGGCGAAATCACGGCAGGCATTGACGGAACTGCACGGGCTGTTCCGTGACGGGCATATCGAAAAGCGGTATCTGGCACTGGTCGCGGGTAAATGGACGTATGGCCGCAAGCGCGTTACCGTGAGCCTGGGTAAGGAAGAGGGCAAACGCCAGAAAGTCCAGGTCGTGGATGATGGCAAGGAATCCGAAACCATTTTTTCCCCAGTTAAAAATCTGCGCGGTGCTGCGCTGATCGAAGCGCAAATCCTGACCGGGCGTATGCACCAGATTCGCGTGCAATTGCAGCATCTGGAACACCCGATCCTGGGTGATGACCGTTACGGTGATTTTGCCCTTAACCGCCAGTTTCGGGAAAAAGGTCTGAAACGCCTCTTCCTGCATTCTGCTTCGGTCAATTTTGTGCTGCACCTGACCGGGCGGCGTTATGCACTGGAAGCCCCGTTGCCTGAAGAATTACAAGCTGTTGTCAATAACCTGAAATGAAACCTTATTCCCTGCTGATTTTTGACTGGGATGGCACGCTGATGGATTCGGCGGCGCACATCACCACCTGTATGCGCAATGCGATTGCCATTGTTGATGCCGGGCCGCGCAGTGATGCGGATATCCGCAATATCATTGGCCTGGGGTTGGATGAAGCCATCCAGCACTTGTATCCGCACGGTTCCCCTGCCCTGATCCGGCAGATTGTCGAGGAATACCGCCAGGAATTTCTGGTGCGCACCCAACACGGCAGCGAGTTGTTCGCCGGGGTGCGCGAAACCTTGCAGGCACTGGCGGATCAGGGGTATCTGCTGGCGGTGGCGACTGGCAAATCCCGGCGCGGGTTGGACAAGGTACTGCTTGAAACAGGGCTGGATGTGCTGTTTCCGATCACCCGCTGTGCCGACGAAACCCGTTCCAAGCCGCACCCGCAAATGCTGGAGGAAATTTTGACGGATTATGACACCGGCAGACATGATGCGCTGATGGTCGGTGACAGCGAATATGACCTGCTGATGGCGCAGAACATCGGCATGGATTCACTGGCCGTCACCTACGGCGTGCATGATCTTGCGCGTTTGTTGCAACATCAGCCGCGCGGTTACGTACACGATATTTCCCATATCCCGGAATGGCTGGCCGGACAAACCCAGCAAACAAGGTAAGCAATAAATGAGTCAGGAAGAAACGCAAGCCATCCAGGCACTCAAGGAGGTGGCACTGGAAGGTATCAAGGAGCAACGCCGGGCACGGCGCTGGGGTATCTTTTTCAAACTGTTTTTCATCGCTTATCTGCTGGTGGTCTTGTATGCCATTCTCGGCGGGGGTGCCCATGATGGTAAGTTGACCACTGCTGACAAGATTACGGCAGTGATCGACATCAAGGGCATTATCATGGATGGTGCAGAAGCCAGCGCCGAGAACGTTTTGCCCAGCCTCAAGGACGCTTTTGAAGACCCCAAGACCAAAGGCATTATCCTGCGCATCAACAGCCCCGGTGGCAGCCCGGTGCAGGCAGGTATCATCAACGATGAAATCCGTCGGCTGAAAGGTTTGCATAAAGATATTCCTGTGTATGCCGTGGTATCTGATTTGTGTGCATCCGGTGGTTATTACATTGCCGTAGCTGCCGACAAAATTTATGCCGACAAGGCCAGTATCGTCGGTTCCATCGGAGTACGTATGGATAGCTTCGGTGTCACCGGCCTGATGGAAAAGCTGGGGGTTGAGCGCCGTTTGCATACCGCAGGCGCCAACAAGGGGATGCTTGACCCGTTCCTGCCGGAGAAGCCCGAGCAAGTGCAATTCGTGCAGCAAATGCTCGACGAAACCCATCAGCAATTCATCAATGTAGTGAAGCAAGGGCGTGGCAAGCGCCTGAAGGAAACCCCGGAAATGTTTTCCGGCCTGTTCTGGACGGGCGACGAGGCACTCAAGTTGGGTCTGATCGACGGCCTGGAAAACGATGCCTACGTGGCGCGTGAAGTTATCGGTGCAGAAGAAATCGTCGATTTCACCAACAAGAAGGATTTGCTGCAACGGCTGGGGGAAAAGGTGCAAACCTCCGTGCAATCCATGCTGGCAAGCGAGGCTGCCCCACGCAGTGTCTTGTGGTGATGGAAGGTTTGTTGCAGACACTGGCAAGCCGTTTGCAAGCGCAAGGCTGGATGCTGGCAACGGCGGAATCCTGCACGGGTGGCTGGATTGCCAAGTGCTGCACCGATCTGGCCGGTAGTTCCGCTTGGTTTGAGCGCGGCTTCGTCACCTACAGCAACGAAGCCAAGCAGGACATGCTGGGGGTACAAGCCGCAACCCTGGCGCAATACGGTGCAGTCAGTGAGGCGGTTACGGCAGAAATGGCGCTGGGAACCTTGCAGCATTCCCGCGCCCAGCTTGCCTTGTCGGTCAGCGGTATCGCAGGCCCTGGCGGCGGTACAGCGAGCAAACCTGTCGGGATGGTCTGTTTTGGCTGGGCAGTGGCTGGCGGCAAGGTTTACACGGAAACCTGCCATTTCAGCGGCGACCGCGAGGCAGTGCGCCTGCAAGCGGTGGAATATGCCTTGCAGGGCGCGTTGCGGTATGGTTTTGCGGGATAAGTGGTCAAGCGTGCAGCCGGTAATGTACTAGACTCAGCATATCGTTTACGGACTAAGACTTGCAGGGAGGACGGTATGGCTGACCTTTTCACCCAATATGCCCGCCAAAAAGCGTTGGACTTGTTCCAGCATCACGACCATGAAGTGGGCAGCGAATTGTACAAGGAAGACCCGGAGACCTACGCGGGCTATCAGCGCACCAACTGTATCACCTATGCCATGAATTGCATCTCTTATGGCTTTAGCCGTTCAGGGGATAACCGGGCGGCGCGTGAGGTCTGGAAATACATTGTCAGTGGGGTGAATGTCATTTCCTATTTGCAGACCGAACATAACTGGGAATGCATTTACATCAACCCCGATACCCGCAACCCGGAAGATGGTGATCAGGAACATCCGTTTTCCTGGTATCTGGTGAAAAAATACCACAATTACTACAAATTGCCGGTTTCTTTCGTGGCTGTGGATTACCGCCCCAATACCAGCGAGGAAATCACCTCGCCGACACCAAAGAACAGCAAGGATATTGCCTTGCTGGATGCAATCAAATTTGGCTTCGGTGTTTCCCGTGGTGGTGTGCATACCTGGGTTTTTGTGGAAGGTTCGGTGTATGAAGTGCACTGGTACGGGATTGGCGATACCCTGTATGAGAAAACCCCGTTGGATGAGTTCGGCTGGTTAAGTGGTGTCATTGCCGTACCGCCGCAAACTGCACGCGATCTGCGGGCAGCAGGCTTGACCCGCAGTTTTACCCCTCCTGCCTGAGAGTATGTGCTGAGATGAATTGGCGTCGTTATGTTGTTGTGCTTGCCTTGCTGATGGGGGTATTGCTGGGCTGCGCTTCCCGTCCGCTGGCGGGTAATACGATGGTATTTGCGTATGAGGATTTTGGGCCGGGCGTGATGGCTTCCAACCTGTTGGGGCAGGCATGGTGGCAATGGCAGCCGGAAGGCGATGGCAACCCGGCAACCCGCTATCCGGTCAAGGTGGTGGTTTACTGGGATGTTCCGCTGGATACGGTAAAACAGGCTTATCCGGTACTGCCGGAAAAAAAGCAGGACTACCGTTATGTCGAGCGGGGCAAGGCGCTGGCGTTCCTGGATTCGGCTATTCAGGATGCGAAAGACTTCCAGTTTGGCCAGGGTAATATGCTGACAACCTTGCAGATAACCCAGAAAAAGATTCTCAAGGGCGGCGACGAATAGCCCTGTCTGTTTCTCCGGACTGCCTTCACGGCAGTTCGCGCTTATCCGCTTTCCCCGCATTTAGGTGTGCGTAGCATTGGCGTGCGTCAATGCCTTGTGAAATAATCGCGGCTCTAACAACATTCTCCTGTCTTTTTATTGGGAATGGATAGGAATTACCACCTGAGTTCAGATTCATTAAAGGAGTGTCCGCATGGACGAGAACAAGAAAAAAGCCCTCGCTGCTGCTTTAGGCCAGATTGAGCGCCAGTTTGGCAAGGGCGCGGTCATGCGCATGGGTGATGCCAATGCCGCCAGGGACATCGAAGTGATTTCCACTGGCTCTTTGGGGCTGGACATTGCGCTGGGTGTCGGCGGATTGCCGAAAGGCCGCGTGGTCGAGATTTACGGGCCGGAATCTTCCGGTAAAACTACCCTGACCCTGCAAGTGATTGCGGAGTGCCAGAAGCAGGGCGGCACGGCGGCGTTCGTCGATGCGGAACACGCGCTTGACCCGATTTATGCGCAGAAGCTGGGCGTAAACGTCGATGACCTGCTGGTTTCCCAGCCAGATAATGGCGAACAGGCACTGGAAATTGCCGACATGCTGGTGCGTTCCGGTGCGGTAGATGTGGTTGTGATTGACTCGGTAGCTGCCCTGACACCGAAAGCAGAAATTGAAGGTGACATGGGCGATTCCCACGTTGGCCTGCAAGCCCGTTTGATGTCCCAGGCATTGCGTAAGCTGACCGGGAATATCAAGCGTTCCAACACGCTGGTGATTTTCATCAACCAGATACGCATGAAGATCGGCGTGATGTTCGGCAACCCGGAAACTACTACGGGTGGTAATGCGCTGAAGTTCTACGCATCCGTGCGTCTGGACATCCGTCGCATCGGTGCGATTAAAAAAGGCGACGAAATCACCGGTTCCGAAACCCGAGTCAAAGTGGTCAAGAACAAGGTTGCGCCACCGTTCAAACAGGCAGAGTTTGAAATCCTCTACGGTGAAGGCATTTCCCGCGAAGGTGAACTGGTTGATCTCGGCGTCAAGCAGGGTCTGGTCGGTAAAGCTGGTGCGTGGTACAGCTATAAGGGTGAAAAAATTGGTCAAGGCAAGGATAATGCCCGCCTGTACCTGAAAGAGCACCCGGAAGTGGCGGAAGAAATCGAGCGTGCTGTGCGTGAAGCTGCCATGAGTACACCGGGTTTCGGTTCAAGCGGGGAAGGTGACGCCGAGGCCAGTGACGATTGATGGACGTCTCGCTGGAATGCGAGTCACTGGCAGTGCGTTTACTGGCCAGTCGCGAACATTCCCGCCAGGAACTCGCACAAAAGTTGCGCCAACGCTGTGATTGCGATACAGATAGTCTGAACAGACTGCTGGATCGCTTGCAGGAACTGGGCTATCAGGATGACACCCGTTACGCGGGTATGTTTGTCCGCTCATCCGTCGCGCGGGGGCGCGGGCCGCAGCGGATTGCCTATGAATTGCGGGATCGCGGCGTGGATGAAACCACTGCCGCGCAGGCATTGGATGAAGCGGGTGCCGACTGGTTGGCGCTGGCCATTGAGCAGCGCGAAAAAAAATTTGGCAGGGCCATCCCTGCAGATTACAAGGAACGCGCCCGGCAGTCTCGTTTTCTGGCCGGGCGCGGTTTTTATATGGATACGATCAAGGCCGTTTTCCAACGTCGCCCGGATTAAGCCGGTGTGGGTAGAGTCATGACAACTGCTGAATTAAGACAAAAATTTCTCGATTTCTTCGCCAGTAAAGGCCATGAAATCGTTGCTTCCAGTTCGCTGGTGCCGGGTAATGACCCGACCCTGCTGTTTACCAATGCGGGGATGGTGCAGTTCAAGGATGTGTTCCTGGGAATGGACAAGCGCTCCTATAACCGGGCGACCAGTTCCCAGCGTTGCGTGCGGGCTGGCGGCAAGCACAATGACCTGGAAAATGTTGGTTATACCGCGCGTCACCACACCTTCTTTGAAATGCTGGGCAACTTCAGTTTCGGCGATTATTTCAAGGAAGACGCGATCAAGTATGCGTGGGAATTCCTTACTGATGTACTGAAACTGCCGAAGGGTAAGCTGTGGGTGACGGTTTACGCGGAGGACGATGAAGCCTACGGCATCTGGACGCAGAAAATGGGTATTCCGCTCGACCGCATTACCCGTATCGGCGACAACAAGGGGGCTCGTTTTGCCTCCGACAATTTCTGGCAGATGGGTGATACCGGCCCATGCGGCCCCTGCACCGAGATTTTCTACGATCACGGCGAACACATCTGGGGTGGCCCGCCAGGAACGCCTGAAGAAGATGGCGACCGTTATATTGAAATCTGGAATCTCGTATTCATGCAGTACGAGCGTACCAAAGATGGCGATATGATCCCGCTGCCCAAGCCTTCTGTAGACACCGGTATGGGCATGGAACGTCTGGCGGCAGTCATGCAGGGCGTGCACAGTAACTACGAAATTGACCTGTTTCAGACCCTGCTGAAGAAAGCGGCGGAATTGGCTCCTGCTGCTGATCCGAACAGTCCTTCACTCAAGGTGATTGCCGACCATATCCGTTCCTGTTCCTTCCTGATCACGGATGGCGTGCTGCCGTCGAATGAAGGCCGGGGCTATGTACTGCGCCGTATCATTCGTCGTGGCATCCGTCACGGTTACAAGCTGGGCATGGCTTCCCCGTTCTTCTACAAGATGGTGCAGCCGCTGGTGGCTGAAATGGGTCAGGCATACCCCGAGTTGGCCGAAGCCCAGTCCCGCGTGGAAGACGCGCTGGAAAAAGAAGAGCGCCGCTTCGCCGAAACGTTGGAGCAGGGCATGAAGATTCTGGAAGATGCCATCGGCAACATGTCCGGCGACACCATTGACGGCGAGACTGTCTTCAAACTCTACGACACCTACGGCTTCCCGGTTGACCTGACCGGCGATATTGCCCGCGAACGCGACCTCAAGCTGGACGAAGCCGGTTTTGAAGTCGCCATGAATGCGCAGCGTGAACGCGCCCGTGCGGCTGGCAAGTTCGGTGCGGATTACGGTGAGAAGCTGGATGTCAGCGGCGCGACCGAATTCCACGGCTACGACATGCTGGCGGAAACCTCGACGGTGATTTCCCTGTTCCACAAAGGTGAAACCGTCAACACCCTGCTGGAAGGCGACGAAGGTCAGGCGGTGCTGGATCACACCCCGTTCTACGCCGAATCCGGTGGTCAGGTGGGTGATACTGGTGTGATTTACACCGACAAGGCCGTATTCCGTGTCACCGATACTCGCAAGCAGGGTTCCACTTTCGTCCATTTCGGCAAGCTGGAATCCGGCGAACTGTCGGCGGGCGCTGAAGTAAAAGCAGAGGTGGATGCCGACCGTCGTCAGGCAGTCATCCTCAACCACTCGGCTACCCATCTGATGCACGCGGCCCTGCGCCAGGTACTGGGCACACATGTCGAACAGAAAGGCTCACTGGTTACACCAGACCGCCTGCGTTTCGACTTCTCCCAGCCAGAACCTGTCACTGCTGAGCAAATTGCCGAAGTAGAAGCCATCGTCAACCGCGAAATCCGCCAGAATGCGGCCACTTCCGCGCAAGTCATGTCGATGGACGATGCCAAGAAAGCAGGCGCAATGGCGCT
>JBBIHI010000039.1:0-14332 GCA_037447095.1 Thiotrichaceae bacterium | reverse complement strand
CAAGACCTTTATCCTTGATGCGATCAGGCAGGCGGGCAAGACCCTGCGGGATGGTGAAGGCACGTTGGTGTTTTTCTTCTCCGGTCACGGTGCGCGGCGAGGTGGGGAAAATTATCTTGCCACGGTGGATACGTTGCCTGACCATTTGGAAAGTTCCGGGTTGTCGGAAGCGGAGGTGGTGAAAGCCATCCGTGACACTGGGGTGCGGCGGGCGGTATTGTTTTTGGATGCGTGCCGTGATGACCCCGTTCCCGGCAGTAAAGCGGCGCTGGAAAACTTTGCCAGCAGCCGTGATTATGGCGAAGGCATCCAAATCCTCTACTCCACCAGCCGCGATGATTTCAGTTGGGAAGCGCCGCAACTGAAACACGGTGTATTCAGCTATTTCCTCAGCCAAGCATTGTCCGGGCCAGGCAGCGCAGGGCGGGGTCGTGACCTTTGCCAGCCTAGCCAATTACGTTGAGGACAATGTGTCAACGTGGACATACGAGAACCTGAATGCTGCCCAGCAACCCCGCCAGTCCAGCGAAGGTGAGCCGTATGGTCCCTTCGTGCTGGCGCGGTTGGGCAATACGCAGCTTTCTGCCCCCATCGCGGAACAACCTGTGGCTGTTGCCCAGGTTGCTGCCCCTGTACCAACATCACCAACCAGTAAAGCCATTGAGCCGGAGATGAAAACCATCCCCGCAGGCACATTCACGATGGGCTGCGTGGATGGGCGTGATAATGTGGAAGGTGTGGATAAATGCTCTGATGATGAAACACCCTCCCACGAAGTCAGCATCAGCGCGTTCCAATTGGCTGCAACGGATGTGACCTTCGACCAATGGGATGCGTGCGAAGCCGCAAAAGCCTGTCCCCATGCCGATGACAAAGGCTGGGGTCGTGGCAACCGCCCGGTGATTAATGTCAGTTGGAACGATGCAAAAACCTATATCCAATGGCTGAATCAGGAATCGGGTAAAAGCTACCGTCTGCCAACTGAAGCCGAATGGGAATATGCCGCCCGTGCAGGCACATCTACCGCCTATTCGTGGGGCGGTAGCATTGGTAAGAACAAGGCTAATTGTGCTGGTTGCGGAAGCCAATGGGATAACAAGCAAACGTCCCTCGTCCGTAGTTTTGCAGCTAATCCGTTTGGGCTGTACGACATGAACGGCAACGTGTACCAGTGGGTGGAAGACTGTTATGTGGATAGTTACGAGGGTGCTCTCGCCGATGGCACTGCCCGTCAGGGCTGCGGCGCGAATGCGTCGCGTGTGTTGCGCGGGGGTTCCTGGAGCCACGGGCCGTGGGGCCTGCGTGCGGCTTTCCGCTACGACGACACGCCCGTCAACCGAAACAACAACGTGGGTTTTCGCGCTGCCAGGACTTTTTAGTCCTTTCACCTTTATGGGGCAGTGCCACCGCTGGAATGGGCGCGGACGGGCTTGACCGGGGAGGGCAGGCGGTGGGGCGTATCTTTGGGGTGCAGGGGCGAAAGCCCCTGCCGCCGCTATTTTAAAGCCGAACATCCTCGTACAAATCCTGCAAGGTGCATTGAAAGCGGATGCTGGTAAATTCCACCACAGTATCCGCGCCGCTATAAGCGAATAGCTCCCAGCGCTGATGGGTGTTGAGGCGGAACACATCCACGGCGTATTCATTCGGGTCAATCAGCACGTATTCCCGCAGGCTGGCAAGTTGGCGGTAAACCGCGAATTTGTCGCCCCGGTCGTAATCGCGGGTGCTGGGCGACATCACTTCGATGACCAATATCGGACTGTGTTTGATGGTGTTGCGTTCGCGGTCGTCGGGGTCGCATGTCACCATCACATCGGGGTAAAACCATGCCTTGTCTTTGGCATTGACCCGCACCCGCATATCCGAGATGTAGGTGCTGCACCCCGAACCGCGCAAATGCGTCTTGATGAGCGCTGCCGCATTCAAGCTGATTTTGATATGGGCATCACCCGCGCCCGCCATGTTGCAGGGGTAAACGAAGCCGTTGAGGTATTCGTGCTTTTCAGTGGCGACTTCTTCCCTTGTCAGATAGTTTTCAGGGGAGATGTAATCTGTTTTGAGTGCAAGATTAGCGAGCATGGCAGTTCTCTGTTCTTGATGCGGTTGTGCTATAAGAGACTGTCACCCCAGTTGCAAGCTGTCAAATGGAAATGATTGCTTGCATTTGAGCGCGAACCCCTCCCCGTACTACAATACCCCGTTTTTAGCCTCACCCGACAGCAAGGTTCAGCAATGCAGTACCCCCAACCCTACGATGTCATCGTCATCGGCGGCGGACACGCCGGTACGGAGGCCGCGCTCGCCGCCGCGCGGATGGGTAGCCGCACGCTATTGCTGACCCACAATATCGAAACCATCGGCGCGATGAGCTGTAACCCGGCGATTGGCGGTATCGGCAAAGGCCATCTGGTCAAGGAAGTCGATGCGCTCGGCGGGGCAATGGCGCACGCTGCCGACCGGGGCGGCATCCAGTTCCGTATCCTCAATTCCAGCAAGGGCGCGGCAGTCCGTGCCACCCGTGCGCAAGCTGACCGGGTACGTTACAAGGCTGCGATCCGTTCCATCGTCGAAAACCAGCCCAACCTGCACATTTTCCAGCAAGCCGTTGATGACCTGATGGTGGAAGGCGACCGGGTAACGGGTGTTGTCACCCAGATGGGGCTAAGCTTTTCCGCCTGTGCTGTAGTGCTGACCAGCGGAACGTTTCTTGGCGGTAAAATCCATATCGGTTTGAGCAATCATGCCGGGGGCAGGGCAGGCGATCCGCCCTCCATTGCACTTGCCCAGCGTCTGCGTGAACTGCCGTTCCGAGTCGATCGTTTGAAAACCGGCACGCCACCGCGCATTGATGCCCGCAGCATTGATTTCAGCAAGCTGGAGGCGCAGCCGGGCGATACCCCGTTGCCGGTGTTTTCTTTTCTCGGAAAGGTGGAAGAGCACCCGCCGCAGATTGCCTGCCATATCACCTACACCAATACCCAGACCCACGACATTATCCGGGGCGGGCTTGACCGTTCCCCCATGTTTACCGGCGTGATTGAAGGTATTGGCCCACGCTACTGCCCGTCGATTGAAGACAAGGTAGTGCGTTTCGCCGACAAGGAGCGCCATCAGATTTTCCTCGAACCGGAAGGCTTGGATACCCACGAAGTTTACCCCAACGGCATTTCCACCAGCCTGCCGTTTGATGTGCAATATGCCTTGGTGCGTTCCATGCCAGGGCTGGAAAACGCCCACATCATGCGCCCCGGTTACGCCATTGAATACGATTTCTTCGACCCGCGAGACCTCAAGCCGACGCTGGAAACCAAAGTTCTTCATGGCCTGTTTTTCGCCGGACAAATCAATGGCACGACCGGTTACGAGGAAGCTGCCGCGCAAGGCTTGTTAGCCGGGGCAAATGCCAGCCTGTACGTGCAGGACAAGGAAGGCTGGTATCCGCGCCGCGACCAGGCATACATCGGTGTGCTGGTCGATGATTTGATCACGCTGGGTACGAAAGAACCTTACCGCATGTTCACCAGCCGTGCCGAACACCGTTTACTACTGCGTGAAGACAATGCCGACCTGCGCCTGACCGAACAGGGGCGTGAACTGGGTCTGGTGGATGATGCGCGTTGGGCGGCTTTCTGCGAAAAGCGCGAAGCCATTGAGCGTGAACAGCAACGTTTGCGTTCCGCCGTCCTGCATCCGCACATGCTCAGCACGGAAGACAGCCAGCGCGTGTTTGGCGATGTGCTTGCCCGCGAATACAAGCTGCATGATTTGCTGCGCCGCCCGAATGTCACCTATGCCGCATTGACCAGCCTGCCTGCCGTCGGCAATCCGGTTGCCGATGAAAAAGTTGCGGAACAGGTCGAAATCCAGTGCAAATACGCCGGTTACATCGACCGCCAGCAGGAGGAAATCGACAAACAGCGCCGCAACGAGGAAACCCGTTTGCCTGATACCCTCGATTATGCGCTGGTACGTGGTTTGTCCAATGAAGTGCGCCAGAAACTGCAAAGCCAGCGTCCGGCAACCTTGGGGCAGGCTGCCCGTATTCCCGGTATTACCCCGGCAGCGATTTCCCTGCTGCTGGTGCATTTGAAGAAAACCCCTCACCCCAACCCCTCTCCCTCAAGGGGCGAGGGGCTTGAAGATGTGGTGGTTCCTGGTTCCCCCTCGCCCCTTGAGGGAGAGGGGGCTGGGGGGTGAGGGGTACAGACGACAAACTCCAGCATTACCTGCAACTCCTGCAACGCTGGAACAAGGTTTACAACCTCACTGCCGTGCGTGACCCGACACAAATGCAGGTCTTGCACCTTGACGACAGCCTCAGTGTCGCGCCTTTCATCTGTGGTGACACCTGTCTGGATGTGGGGAGTGGCGCCGGTTTGCCGGGTATCCCGCTGGCCATTATCCAGCCCGGACGCCAGTTCACCCTGCTCGATACCAACGGCAAGAAAACCCGTTTCATGCAACAAGCGGTACTGGAGCTGGGTTTGCCGAATGTACGGGTGATCCAGACCCGTGTGGAAGCCTGGCAGCCGGATGAAGCTTTTGCTGCGATTATCAGCCGTGCCTTTGCCTCACTCCATGATTTTGTTACCTTTACCGGCAAGCATCTGGCGGAAGGTGGTATCCTCTACGCCATGAAAGGTCGCTACCCCGATAGCGAACTGGCCGAACTGCCCGCAGGTTGGCGGGTAACAGCACAACATCCCCTGCACGTTCCCGGTTTGGATGCCGAGCGGCATTTGTTGGAAATACAGCGAGATTAAAGCATGGCACGAGTAATTGCGGTGACAAACCAGAAGGGCGGGGTAGGCAAGACCACAACCAGCGTCAATCTGGCAGCATCCTTGGCGGCAATGAAACGCCGGGTGTTGCTGGTGGATATTGATCCGCAGGGCAATGCCACCACAGGTATCGGTCTGGACAAGCATAGCCAGCAAACCACGCTGACCGATGTCCTGCTGGGGGATGCGCATGTCACCGAAATCCTGCAAAAACTGCCCGATACTTCACTGCATGTATTGCCCGGTTCCCCGGAAGTGACGGTTGCCGAAGTCAACCTGATGAACAAGGAGCGGCGCGAATACCACCTGCGTGACGCGCTGGTGCCGATCCGCGAGGATTACGATTACATCCTGATTGACTGCCCGCCTTCACTGAACATGCTGACCGTGAATGCACTGGTGGCGGCGGATGGGGCAACTCACCCCATGCAATGCGAATATTATGCGCTGGAAGGTTTGAGTGCTTTGGTCGATACCATTGAACGCATTACCCAGACCGCTAACCCGAACCTGCATATCATGGGTTTGGTACGCACCATGTACGACCCGCGCAGCAACCTGTCGCGGGATGTTTCTGACCAGATCACCGCTTTCTTCAAGGATAAAGTCTATAATACCTCGATCCCGCGCAATATCCGTCTGGCGGAAGCGCCCAGCCATGGTCTGGCTGTGATCGACTATGACAAGACGTCGCGCGGGGCATTGTCTTACCTTGCCTTGGCGGCGGAGATGCTGCGCAAGGATGCCAGCAAGATTGCGGCGGATGGAGAACGTACATGGTAAAAAAGCCAGGGCTGGGACGTGGCCTGGACATCCTGCTCAGCTCGGCACGTGGCAGTGCCGAACAGTCTGACGACAGTACCCTGAAAAAACTGCCGGTGGAACGTATCCGCCCCGGCCAGTATCAGCCGCGTACCCGTATGGATCCCGATGCTTTGCAGGAGCTTGCCGATTCCATCAAGGCGCAAGGTCTGGTGCAGCCGGTCGTGGTACGCAAGCTGGGTGGTGGCGAATACGAACTGATTGCCGGGGAACGGCGCTGGCGTGCTTCGCAACTGGCTGGCTTGCATGAAATTCCGGCGGTTGTGCGGGAAATTCCCGATCAGGCCGCCGCTGCGATGTCGCTGATCGAAAACATCCAGCGCGAAGACCTGAATGCCCTGGAAGAAGCCAATGCCTTGCGCCGCCTGATTGACGAATTTGGCCTGACCCATCAGCAAACTGCCGAAGCGGTCGGCCGTTCCCGCGCGGCTGTCACCAATCTGTTGCGCTTGCTGGACTTGCTGGATGAAACCAAGGCCCTGATGGATGAGGGGCAACTGGAAATGGGTCATGCCCGCGCCTTGCTGGCCTTGCAGGGGCAGCAGCAGGTCAGCATTGCCCAGCAGGTAGCCAAGCAGCAGCTTTCCGTGCGTGAAACCGAGCGTCTGGTCAAGCGCATTCTGGAAGCTGGCAACAAGGAGGCGGCTCCAGCCTTCAAACCTGCGCCGGATGTGGTGCGTCTGGAACAGAAGCTTGCCGACACCCTGGGGGCGAAAGTGGCGATCCGTTACAACCGCACAGGCAAGGGCAAGCTGGTGATTGAATATAATAGTCTGGATGAACTCGATGGCATTCTCGGCCACATCCAGTAAAATTTTGGATGGAAGGTGTTGAAGCGTGCAGCGAATCACTGCATAATACGCGCCTTGTTTTTCGGATTGGTTTTTCGGGAGAATACCCTTGCCTAACATAGCATCAGCCAAAAAGCGTGCCCGTCAGAGCGAACAGCGCCGTATGCACAACCGCCACCTGCGTTCACGTCTGCGTACCCAGGTCAAGAACGTCCTGAAAGCCATTGCCGCAGGCGACCGCGACGCCGCAGTTGCTGCCTATAAAGCAGCCGTTCCTGTCATTGATTCCATTGCTGACAAAGGCATCATTCACAAGAACAAAGCGGCGCGTCACAAAAGCCGCCTGAATGCGCATATCAAAGCACTGCAAGCTGCTGCCTAAGCCGCACCACTGCTTGATGCGAATTCCAGAGCCGGTCATCCGTGACCGGCTTTTCGCGTTTGTGAATCAGCCGTGTTGAAAGTCGGCCTGACCGGGGGGATTGGTTGCGGTAAATCGACGGCAACCCAGGCTTTCCGGCAACTGGGTATCCCTGTGGTGGATGCTGACCAGATCGCCCGTGAAGTGGTCAATATCGGGCAACCTGCGCTGGCTGAAATTGCCGGGCATTTTGGTGGGCAGGCATTGCTTGGGGACGGTTCCCTCAACCGGGGCTGGCTGCGTCAGGCAGTATTCGGCAACCCGGAACGCCTGCAACGGCTGGAAACTATCCTGCATCCCCGGATTCGTGAAGAAATTTTGCAACGTATCACGGCATACACGGGCACGGGTATTCCCTATGTCATTGTGGATGTGCCGTTGCTGTTTGAAAAACAGTACCAGCCCTTGTTTGACCGGGTGCTGGTGATTGATTGCCATAGGGATCAACAGCTTGGGCGGGTGCAGCAACGCGATGGCAGTGATACCGCCGTCATTGAGTCGATCATGCGCAGTCAGGTTTCCAGGGCTGAACGTTTGCAGCAGGCTGATGATATTCTGGAAAATACCGGGACGCTCGCAGAATTCATCACCAGGATTGCTGAACAGCATGAAAAATATGTAACCATTTCCGCTAGTTGCTTGCCTGAAACGTAGTTTCTTTGCTATAAGACGGTAAGTTGCGCAGCGTTCGGGGCACGTTATGGCCATTAATCACCAACCTTTCAGCGAAGACATTCGCCAGCTTTCAGAGGTCAGCATGATCAGTTATGAGCAGCCTCTGAATGAAAAAATCCGGCTTTTCATGCGTCTGGAGCTGCTGGTCAAGCGTTTCCAATACCAGATACTGGATAATCCCAAGCCTGAAAACACGGTTGCTGCGCTGCACCTGTTGCTCGACCTCTACAATATTTCCGCCCGCCTGGATGTCAAAAGTGAAATCCTCAAGGAAATTGACCGTATGGGGCAGGCGGCACGTTTGTTGCTGCGCCACGAAGAGGCGGATGTCGCTACGCTGGATGGTGTGCTGGACAAACTGAACTACCACAGCGACATCCTTTACCAACAACGTGGCCAGCTTGGGCAACATCTGAAAAATCATGTGTTTTTCAATAATCTGAGGCAACGTTCCTCATTGCCCGGTGGCATCAACGGTTTCGATATTCCCTTGTTCAACTACTGGCAGGAACAGCCGGTGGATGTGCGTCTGGAATCCCTGAATGAATGGGCGGCACCTTACATCACGGCCAATGCCGCTGCGCACGATATTCTCGACATGATCCGGGACTTCGGGATGCGTTCTTCTGAAGTCGCCAGGGATGGTTTCTTCCAGTCCACGCTGGAAGGGCGCAGGCCATACCAGATGTTGCGGGTGGAGTTGCCATCCAATATCGGTTGTTACCCGGAAATCAGCGCAGGGAAGCAGCGTTTTACCTTGCGTTTTGTGGATGCCGACATGATGGCTGACCGGGGCAAGCAGGTGGGTCAGGCGGTTGATTTCACGCTGGTGCTGTGTAATCTCTGATAAAGCTTTTGTGCAAAGATGACTGGCAAACGGGCGTAAAGCCCGTTTGCCGTTTCTGGCCTAGCGCGACAAGGTTTCCCAGATCGGTTTACCTGTTGTGGCAGGGGCGCTGTCTGCCGGTTTGTCCGGGAAGGGTAAAGCGCCGGATGTATTGCTGGACGGTTTGTCAGTTGCCGGGCTGGCCGGTGTTTCCGGGCGTGACACGGGCGGGCGTTGCTGTTTCGGTGGAATGGTTGTCAGCGGCTGCGCAGGTGGGGGAATGACCGGCTGCGCAGGCGGTGCTGGTGGTGTGCTGGTTGCTGCCGGAACAGGCGGAGTCACAGGAACCGGTGGCGCAACCGGGGTATTGACCGGGCTGACCAGCAGGGTGTCACGGCGCAGGATGCTGCCATCATCATTCAGCACGGTGACAGTCCAGGTGCCCGGCAGGTTGGGGGAAATGCTTTTGCTGGAGTTCACCCGCCACGGGCTGTTGCTGACCGGAAATTGCAGGCCAAGCTGGAAGGTTCCATCTCGCTCCCACTTGTGGGTAATGACATGCCCCTGCAAGCCCACCAGTTCGGTGAAGTAATACACCTGTTGCCCGGCATTGGTCTGGGTGATCTGGTCAACCGGTTCGCGCCCGACAATGCTGCTGGTGAAGGCTGCACGGGTCACTTGCGGGGCAGCCGCTGGCGCAGTATTGACGGCGGGCGCTACAGCAGCCGCCGGTGCTGGCGGGGTGGCTGGTGGCGCAACCGGAGCGGTTGCCGTTACCGGCACGACAGGCGCGGTGGATGGGAAACCATAGGTTTCGGCCCAGACGTTGGAAGCTGCCAGCCAGGCCAGCAGTACGCCGCTACCTGCCTTGGTATATCGGTTTATCATTCGAGGATTCTCCCTGCTTATGAAATTCAACAGGCTTAGTCTAATCCATCTGCATCAAGTTCCCCAAAGTTTGGGTTTGCAAAGCTTGCCCCTGGCCGGGAGTTACGCTTTACTAGCGGTTTTTGCATCCGATGGGCAGGGTCAGTGATGGCGGGAAGGAAGGCGGGCGATGCCAGCAAAGCAGCACAACCGGATTTCGAGACGGCGATTGCCGAACTGGAAGCCTTGGTACAACGCATGGAAAGCGGTGAATTGTCACTGGAAGATTCCCTGCGCGAATTTGAACGTGGCGTGCAATTGACGCGACTCTGTCAGGATGCCCTGAAAGCAGCCGAACAGCGGGTGAAACTGTTGACAGCCGATGGGCAGGAGCGTGACTTGCCACCGATGGGGGATGCCTGATGCTGAATGTCCATACCCGCTTGCAGCTTTGGCAGGATCGGATTGAAACGGTTCTGGAAGATGTCCTGCCGCCTGCGCATACCCACCCGGCACGTTTGCACGAAGCCATGCGCTATGTGGTGCTGGATGGTGGCAAGCGGATGCGCCCGTTGCTGGTCTACGCCGCTGGGGAAGCCCTGGGTATTGCCCCGCAACATCTGGATATTCAGGCAGCGGCGATTGAGCTGATCCACGTGTATTCGCTGGTGCATGATGATCTGCCCGCGATGGATGATGATGACTTGCGGCGCGGCAAGCCGACCTGCCACAAGGCGTTTGACGAGGCGACCGCGATCCTGGTGGGGGATGCCTTGCAGGCGCTGGCATTCCAGCTTTTGGCATCCCACCCGAAACTCTCCATATCCCCTGCACAACGCTTGCGTATGATTGAATTGCTGGGGCAGGCAGCCGGTTCGCGCGGTATGGTGGGTGGCCAGGCAATCGACCTGGCAGCGGTAGGCAAAACCCTGACCGAAATTGAGCTGGAAAACATGCACATCCACAAGACCGGGGCGCTGATCCGTGCCAGTGTGTTGCTGGCAGCGCACGGTACTGATCTGGTGGATGCCCGGCAGTTGCAGCAGCTTGACCATTTCGCGAAATGCATTGGGCTGGCGTTTCAGGTGCAGGACGACATTCTGGATGTGGAAAGTGATACCCAGACCCTGGGCAAGACCCGTGGCGCGGATGCAGCGGCGGGCAAGCCGACTTACCCTTCCATCATTGGTATGGCAGCGGCCAAGGCCAAGTTGCAGGATTTGTACGGTTCAGCCATGGATGCGCTGGAAAGCTTCGGCGAACCGGCCAATGCCCTGCGTGAAATTGCCGAGTTCACGGTCAAGCGGCTACGCTGAACCCGGCGCAATAACAAGATTAGCGTATTACCACAGCGACCATTTTCCCGGTTTTGATGTTTTTAGGGGTATCGTCAGGTGCTTGACAAAATAGACTCTCCCGCCGACTTACGCAGGCTTGAGCCGGATGCCTTGCCTGAAGTGTGCGAGGAGTTGCGCAGGTTTTTGCTGGATTCGGTTTCCAAAGGTGGCGGGCATTTTTCCTCCAATCTGGGGACGGTTGAATTGACGGTTGCCCTGCATTACGTGTTCGATACGCCGCGCGACCGTCTGGTGTGGGATGTGGGGCATCAGGCTTACCCGCACAAGATTCTGACCGGGCGGCGCGAACAAATGGGCAGTATCCGCCAGAAGGGTGGGCTGGCCGGTTTCCCCAAGCGTTCGGAAAGCGAATACGATACGTTCGGGGTCGGGCATTCCAGTACCTCAATCAGTGCGGCTTTGGGTATGGCGATGGCAGCCCGTCAGAAAGGTGAGGATTACCAGGCGATTGCGGTGATCGGCGACGGTGCAATGACCGCCGGGATGGCCTATGAAGCGCTCAACCATGCCGGTGATCTGGATGCCGACCTGATTGTGGTACTGAATGACAATGAAATGTCGATTTCGCCGAATGTCGGGGCATTGCGCAAATACCTGACCCGCCTGCTGTCCGGGCGTATGTATTCGAGTATGCGCGAAAGCGGCAAGAAAGCCCTGGCGCACAGCAAATCCTTGTCCAAGCTGGTCAAGCTGACCGAAGAACACATGAAAGGCATGGTCTTGCCCGGTACTTTGTTCGAGGAAATGGGTTTCAAGTATTTTGGGCCGATTGACGGGCATGATGTGCAGGAAATGGTGCGGGTGCTGCAAAACCTCCGGCAGATCCGGGGGCCGCGCCTGCTGCATGTGCTGACCCAGAAGGGCAAGGGTTATGAACCCGCCGAGGAAGACCCGTGTACCTACCACGGCGTTGCGCCCTTCAACCTGCAAACCGGTTTGGTCAGTAGCGGCAAGCAATCTTCCCCGACCTACACCCAGGTATTCGGGCAATGGCTGTGTGACATGGCGGAACAGGATGCGCGGCTGGTCGGGATTACCCCGGCGATGTGCGAAGGTTCCGGGCTGGTGGATTTTGCCGGACGCTTCCCGGCGCGTTATGTGGATGTGGGGATTGCGGAACAGCACGCCGTCACCCTGGCCGCTGGTCTGGCATGTGAAGGGCTGAAGCCGGTGGTGGCGATTTATTCCAGTTTCCTGCAACGCGCGTATGACCAGTTGCTGCACGACGTGGCGATCCAGAATTTGCCGGTGGTGTTTGCGATTGACCGTGCCGGGCTGGTGGGGGCGGATGGGCCGACGCATTCCGGCAATTACGATTTGTCATTCCTGCGTTGTGTGCCGAACATGGTGATCATGGCTCCGGCGGATGAAAACGAATGCCGCCAGATGCTGTATACCGCGTTCCAGATGGATTGCCCGACCGCTGTGCGTTACCCGCGTGGCAAAGGTATTGGTCTGGAGCCGGAAGCGCAGATGCAGGCATTGCCGTTCGGCAAGGCAGTAAAGCTGCGCAATGGCCGTTCCGTGGCCTTGCTGCTGTTCGGTTCGCTGTTGCAGGAAGCACAAACGGCGGCGATGGAACTGAATGCCACGCTGGTGAACATGCGTTTCGTCAAGCCGCTGGATGAGGCGATGATCCGTGAACTGGCGCAAACCCATGACCTGCTGGTGACGCTGGAAGACAATGCGGTGATGGGCGGTGCCGGGAGTGCGGTGAACGAGTTCCTCAATGCAGCGGGGATCAAGGCAAACATGCTGAACCTGGGTTTGCCGGATACCTACATCGAACATGCCCAGCGCGAGGAACAGCTCCAGATGTGCGGGCTGGATGCGCAAGGCATTGTGGATCGTGTGCGTTCTGGCATGGCGGACGAATCTTGCGTATATTCAGCGGCTTCTCTATCATCCGCCGGTTTACGCTGAAGTACCTGTTATGCCCCGTTATACCCTGAAAGTCCTTGCCGATTTTGCCTCTGCACATACCTTGCGTGGGTATCCCGGTGCGTGCAGCCGGATGCACGGGCATAACTGGAAAATTGAGGCGGAAGTGGAAGCGACCGTCCTTAACGAAATTGGCATGGCAATTGATTTCAAGGACATCAAACGTGAAGTCCGCGCCATTGCCGAGGAACTGGATCACCAATATCTCAATGACTTGGAACCCTTCCGGGAAATCAACCCGACCGCCGAGCATATTGCCCGCTATTTCTTCCAGACCCTCGCGGCACGCCTGAACGACGGGCGGGTGCGGGTGTGTGCCCTGACCATCTGGGAAACTGACCGCGCCTGCGTGCGCTATAGCGAAGACTGATTCACATTGGATTCAGGCTGTGTCCTGTGCCACAATAGGCGCAAAACCGGAGCGCCGGAACCAACGGTGAGTTTGCCAGGAGTGTTGGTTGTGGCTGTCTTTTCAAATATCCAAGGAGTATTCCATGAAGTTTCTTGTCGGCTTTTTCAGCCTCGAATGGATGCGCGTTTTTGACTTCCTTGCACCACTGTCGATCCGCCTGTTTCTTGCACCTATTTTCTGGGTTTCCGGGGTAAAGCTGCTGGGGTTGTTCACCAGTTCCGACTTCGTAGCCTGGAACCCGCTGACCTGGGTCAATGCTGACGCTTTCCAGAAAAGTGTTGCTGACATCCATAACAGTGTGTTGCCCGGCCTGCCTGCGGAAACGCTGGTGGTGCTGTTTGCACTGATTGCGATTGTTGGTGCTATCCTGTTGATCATGGGCTTTGCCGTGCGCTGGGTGGTGCTGGCACTGATGTTCATGGTGGTGGTACAGGGTCTGATGTCACTCGGTGATACCAGTGTGCTGGCTGCCGCACAACAGTTGGTGATGGGGCATGGCTATACCGATGTGACCAACAATGTGACCGAATCCTATGTCCTGTACTTTATCCTGCTGCTGTCCCTGTTCTTTATGGGCGCTGGCCGCTGGTTCAGCCTGGACTGGTACATTTACCGTGGGTTCATGAAACGCATCGAGAACAAGGACACTGCCCGTCAGGATCCGTTCGAGATCGACGCAACTGACGAACCGGGTATCAGCAAAGCCTGAGTGGGTTGAGCTGTAATGTGGAAGGCTGCCTTGTGCAGCCTTTTGCGTTTATGGGTTTGGCGGGTGGGGCGGCTTAGCGGATTTCGCCGCGTTCGCGCATGGCACGGACTTTTTCGTCGTTGCGCTTCATCAGTTGCAGGGTCAGGTAGATTTTGGCGGGGATGGAGAGGAACAAACCGCCCGCAATCAGCCCGGCGAGGAGGGCAATGCCCTTGATGCCGTAAGCCGTTCTGATGTCGGTGAAAATGGCCAAGCCAACACCGAAGGCAGCGACACCCAGACCGACGATGATCAGCCCGTACATGATGTGTGTTACCTGTTTTTCCGTCATGATTGTCTGCCTTGTGGGGATAACGTTTATCCCGCCATTATCGTCCGGCCTTGCTGGTGGGTAATTGATGCTTCTCAAAGCAGCTGTATCGGATAGTGCCGCAACCCTTCCCGGCTAATGGGAAGGGTTATAGGAAATGGCTCAGACGATGGCAAAAGCCTGTTCCATATCAGCAATAATGTCGTCGATATGCTCGATACCGATGCTGAGACGGATGGTTTCCGGTGTTACGCCCGCACGTAGTTGCTCTTCCGGGGTGAGCTGGCGGTGGGTGGTGGAGGCGGAATGCGAAGCCAGGGTCTTGGCGTCGCCGATATTCACCAAACGCTTGATCATCTGCAACTGGTCGTAGAATTTCACGCCTGCTTCAAAACCGCCCTTGATGCCGAAAGTCA
>JBBIHI010000038.1:0-15047 GCA_037447095.1 Thiotrichaceae bacterium | reverse complement strand
CCCAACTATTACGGCGAGCAGCGTTTCGGCAATGACGGCAATAATCTGGAACGGGCGCAACGCTGGTTCAACGGCGAATTGCGCCCGAAAAGCCGTAACCAGCACAGCATGTATTTATCAGCCGCCCGCTCATGGATGTTCAACCACATCCTCGCGCAGCGGGTCACAGAGGGAACCTGGAACCAGCGCCTGCCGGGCGATGTTTTCATGCTCGACGGTAGTCATGCCTGGTTTGCTGACGATAATGATCTGGCCTTACCCAACCGGCTGGAAACGCTGGACATCCACCCAACCGGAGCACTTTGGGGCAAAGGTGATCTGGACTCACAAGCCGATGTAAAAGGGCTGGAACAAGCCATTGCCGAAAAGTTCCCCCTGCTATGCAACGGCCTGGAAAAACAGGGCTTGAAACAGGAACGCCGCGCCCTGCGCATCAAGGTCGGGGAAATCGGCTTCGAGGTGCTGGATGCACAAACCTTGCGCCTGAGTTTCAGCTTGCCTGCCGGGGCATATGCAACCGTCCTGTTGGAACAACTGGGTGAGTTTACCCAAGCGCATTCAGCAGACGCGCCACATCGTTTTCCGAATGAGCCGCCGACAATGTAACCCGCAACCGTGCGGTATTCGCCGGAACGGTTGGCGGGCGGATAGCCGTTACCAGTATGCCTTGCGCTTCCAGTTTCTGGCTGAGCGCCAGTGCCTGTTCGCTGCTGCCAATCAGGATCGGCTGGATCGGGGTATGTGACGGCATCAAACCCAACCCGAGCTGTTCCGCACCCTGCCGGAATTGAAGGATCAGTGCCTGTAAATGTTCACGCCGCCAGTGTTCGGTTTGTGTCAATTTCAGGCTGGTGAGGGTTGCGGCAGCAATGGCGGGTGGTTGTGCGGTGGTGTAAATCCAGGTGCGGGCGGTCTGGATCAGGTATTCGATCAGCTCATGACTGCCTGCCACGAACGCACCTGCTGTGCCCAATGCCTTGCCCAATGTACCCATCAGGATCGGAACCTGTTCCTGCCCCAAACCTTCTTGCTCCAATAACCCCCCACCGGTTTTTCCCAGCACACCAATACCATGCGCATCATCCACCATCAGCCAGGCATTGTGTTCCTGCGCCAGCCTTGCCAACTCGCGTACCGGGGCAACATCGCCATCCATGCTGAACACCCCATCCGTCAGAATCAGCCGCGCACACGTTGCACCGCTTTCCTCTCCCTCCCCTGACAAGGGGAGGCTAGGAGGGGTTTCCTTCAAACGCTTTTCCAGTGAAGCCGTATCATTGTGCTGATAGCGAACCATCTTCGCCCCCGACAACAACCCCGCATCCACTAGCGATGCATGGTTCAAACGGTCTTCATAAACCCGGCCATGCCGCCCATCCAGCAAAGCATTCGCCACCCCAAGGTTAGCCATGTAACCGGTGGAAAACAGCAAAGCACGCTCACGCCCGGTAAATGCCGCCAGCGCTTCTTCCAGTTGCTGATGCGGGCGGGAATGGCCATTGACCAAATGCGCCGCACCACTGCCAACGCCATACTGGTTGGCGGCTTGCTGGAAACTACGGATAACCTCGGGATGATTTGCCAAGCCCAAATAATCATTGCTGCAAAACGTCAGCATGGGTTTGCCACCCACAATCATGTGCGGGTGCTGAGCAGAATCGGCGATACGGGTCTGGCGGTATAGATGCCGGGAGCGGCGGGATGCAAGTTCGGAGGAAAGTTTAGAAAGTTTTGGATCAGAATTCATGGGGGAGGGAAGTTTGGCGTAGGGGCGAATGGCATTCGCCCCCGGACTATGGAGCTATTACGCTTTCTTGATCAAGAAAGTGTATTCGCCGCCGGATTCGCTGGTTCCAACCATTTCGTTTCCGGTTTGCTTGCAGAAAGCTTCCATATCCTTGACGGAACCTGGGTCAGTTGCGATAACTTTCAGAACTTCGCCAGAAGCCAAGCCATTGATGGCTTTCTTGGTGCGGAGGATTGGCAGTGGGCAGTTCAAGCCGCGTGCATCCAGTTCCTGTTTAAAATCAGACATGTTTCCTCTCCTGATCTCAGATTAAAGGGTAGCGATCCAAAATTTAGGTTCTGTAACATATCATCAAAATTGCTGTATCGCTATATCTTTGTATACTTGCGACTTTAAGCAGCAGGAATAGCGGAATGTCAGGCAACGAACTTCATTTCACCAAAATGCACGGTCTGGGCAACGACTTTGTAGTGCTGGACGGCATCAGCCAGCAGGTGGAACTGAGTACCGAACAGGTACGGCAGATTGCCGACCGGCATTTCGGCATCGGCTGCGACCAGTTGCTGCTGGTGGAAGCGTATGATGGTGACGACGCGGATTTCCGCTACCGCATTTTTAATGCCGATGGCGGGGAAGTGGAGCAGTGCGGCAATGGGGCGCGTTGCTTTGCCCGTTTCGTCTACGACCAGGGCCTGACACAGAAAACCACTATCCCGGTCATGACTGCCAGCGGGCGTATCGTGCTGCAAATTCAGCCCGATGGACAAGTCACGGTGGACATGGGCATACCGGAACTTGAACCTGAACGTATCCCATTCATTTCCGAAACGCGCCAAACCCTCTATAATCTTCCATTAGAGGAGAGAATGGTGTCATTTGCGGCAGTTTCGATGGGTAATCCCCATGCGGTACTGCAAGTTGCCGACACAGAAGCAGCACCCGTGCAAACTGTAGGCTCCCTATTGGAGTCCCATCCGGTTTTCCCGAAGCGGGTCAACGTTGGTTTCATGCAGGTGCTGGAACGTGACCATATCCGGTTGCGGGTATTTGAACGGGGAGCAGGCGAAACATTGGCTTGTGGAACGGGCGCATGTGCTGCTGTGGTGGCGGGCCGCATTCAAGGCTTGCTGGATGAACGGGTAACGGTTGATCTGCACGGCGGGCAATTACACATTCAATGGCAAGGTGAAGGGCAACACGTATGGATGACCGGCCCGGCGGAAACAGTATTCAGGGGAACCATGACGGTATGAGCACACAGGAAACACAGGACATTGGCCCTGCACAGGTTGCAGACTGGTTGTTGCATCACCCGGATTTTTTCCAGGAACACGAAGAGCTGCTTGACCACTTGAAGCTTCCCCACCCCCATACTGGTGAAGCGGTTTCCTTGCTGGAACGCTTGGTGCAACGCCAGCGCCAACGTTATCAGGAGCTGGAGCAACGCCAGCACGATATGCTCAAAGCCGCCCGCGACAGCGAACACGTCGTTAACCGCCTGCACCATCTGGCGCTGGAGCTGATGAATTGCGACGGCATTGATTCAGTGGTCGCTACTTGCAATGAAATGCTGCGCGGTGATTTCAAGGCTGACAACGTGGTATTGCGCCTGATCGGGCATGGCAAATCACGTGATGGCCTGCATTTCATTTCCCCCGACGACAAGGCACTGAAGCAACTGGCAACCCTGTTCCGCAAGCGCCAACCCGTGTGTGGCCGTTTGCGTGCCCGCCAGCAGGTTTTCCTGTTCGGCGAAGAGGGTGCATCCATCAAGTCAGCCGTCCTGATCCCCTTGTATGAAGCGCGTGAAATCGGTGTGCTGGCACTGGGCAGCGAAAATGAAACACGCTTTTACCCCGGCATGGGCACACTCTTCATCAGCCAGTTGGGCGAACTGGTTGCCCGGGCTTTGGCACAACATCTGGAACCGGCCCTGCACACCGCCGAAGCAGGCATGTAAGGGTGGACGCTGCACTGGACAGCATCCTCGCCCGTTACCACCACCATCTGGCCAGCGAAAAACGTTACGCTGAACGCACTGTCAGCAGCTACGAACGCGATTTGCAGGATTTCATCGCCTGGTTGGAAAAACAGCATAACCAGTCAACCCCCAGCCCCGCACAGGTACAGACCTGGCAGGTGCGCCAGTGGATCAGCCACCTACACCGCAAAGGGCTTTCCGGCAAAAGCCTGCAACGCAAACTGTCCTCGATCCGGCGTTTTTACCGTTTCCTGCTGCGTGAAAACCTGATTACCCACAACCCGGTGGTGGATGTGCAATCCCCCAAGCATGTCCGCAAACTGCCGGATACGCTGGATGTGGAAACTCTGGAACGCTTGCTGGATATTGCCGGGGATGATGTGTTGGCCATCCGTGACCGCGCCATGATGGAGTTGTTGTATTCTTCCGGCCTGCGCTTGTCGGAAATGGTCGGGCTGGATGTCGGTGATTACGACAGCCGTCAGCATCAGGTCAGGGTATTGGGCAAGGGCAGCAAGCAACGTTACGTGCCGGTTGGGCGACTGGCCGCATCTGCCTTGCAGGACTGGCTTTACCAGCGTAGTGCCCTGGCAGCCTATGGGGAAACCGCCCTGTTTGTCAGCCAGCGCGGCACTCGCCTGTGCCAGCGCAGTGTGCAATTCCGCCTGAACCATTGGCGCCTGCAACAGGGGTTGGAACAGCATGTACACCCGCACAAATTGCGCCATTCCTTTGCCAGCCACATGCTGGAGTCATCCGGGGATTTGCGGGCAGTGCAGGAAATGCTCGGGCACGCTGACATCAGCACCACCCAGATTTACACACATCTGGATTTCCAGCATCTGGCCAGCGTGTATGACAAGGCGCACCCTCGGGCACGCCGCAAGTGATCAGTCTTCCAGAACCCAGATGGACTGGATGGTGGCGGAGGGCGAGGCAATACTGGTGGTGGTTTCAGCGTTGGCATAAACGCCAGCAGAACCATCCTTGCCGACAACCTGAAACTGTATATTGGGTGACGAATTCTTGAAGGTGGCAAATTCGCGGGACTCAATCTCGGTGGATTGAATTTCGGAAAGCCCGCCAAGTTTGTCAGCCGCACTCTGGATGTTTTCCCCGACCCTGACACCCTGTTCGGTAGTGAATTTGGGGCTGAACACCCGGATCAGGGAAATGCTCTGATCCTCATTGAGCATCACGCTCATGACGGTTTCGTCCTTGATATTGATGTCTGTCCACTCAACACCTTCGCCATCCTGCGAGGTTTTGCTGGTGGCATCGGCGAGTACAGCAAGCACTTCATTCAGGGTCATGCCCAGTTGCACAACACCTGCAGAATTGCTGGTAATGGTAAACGAACCCGCCTGCGTGGCGGATTGTTGCCCTGTTTGCGGGGGATTGTCGGCGGCTGGAGGTTTGCTATTGTCGTTTTCCTGGTTACAGCCGCCTGCCAACAGGCTGAAACCCATCAATAGCGTCAGTAAATGGTTGTGTCGCATGTCTGGCTTCCCTGTTTATGCCCCAGCTTTGGAACCGTTATGACGGGTTCTCAAAGAACACATAGGATGTCGAGTAATCACTAAACTCAAAATAAACTTTCTTTTCGCCCGGATCAACCACCCCGTTAAGATTGGCATCCAATACGCCGTAACCATAACGGTAGGCGCGGTCTTTACCGTTGTCGGTTCCGGTTGCGGTGGTCAGCTTGTCAATCTTGATGAAACGGCGTACCAGTTTGTCACCAGCATACACTTCCAAAACACCGTTGACGCCTGTCCAGTTATTGATTTCACGCCCGATCTTGTTCTGGGTTTCCTGGGTACAGGCTGTAACTCCGGCCAGCAGGGAGAGTAATAGCACAAGCGATACAATTCTCATGGGGGTTCCTTTCAAATCAATAGCCGAGGATACGGGCAGTCCGCAGGTCGCCGTTATCGAGCGCCATTTGTACGGCTGTTTTGCCCTCTGAGGTTGCCTGATTCGGGTTCAAGCCCAAGCCCCTCAAATAGTTGGCAACATCAGCTTTGCCAAAGCGGGCGGCATGATGCAGCGCAGTCCAACCGTTACGGGTGGTGGCGTTGATGTCCGCACCACTTTTCACCAGATACATGACCAATGGCAGGGAACCGTAGGAGGTTGCCGCGTGCAAGGGGGTGGCGCCACTCTCGTTGACGGTATTGACGTTCGCCCCTTGCTGCAACATGGCGGAAACGGCTGCGACATCGCCATTACGGGCGGCCAGCCACAACTGTGAGTCTTTTTCCGCCTGGGATAATTGCGGAACTTCCGGTTGGGCAGGTGCTGCGGCTGGGACAGCGCCTGCTGCTGTCGGGTCGGGCATGTAACCATCCGGCGTTGCGGTTGGTGTCGCCGCTACTGGTGCTGCCGCATTCGGGTCGGGCATGTAGCCATCCGGTGCTGCGGTTGGCGCGGGTGCTGCGGCATCTGCGGCCACGGGGGGGGCGCTGGCTGCCGGTGGCGTCAATCCCAGAATGTCATCAACAGGATTGGCATTGGCCGCGCCAGCCACTGTCAGTGCGAACAGTCCAGCCAGGAATGGAATGGTGTATTGGGTGTGCATAGTCATGCCCTGTTACTTATTGTTTATCCACCATTTCCCATAAGGTTTTATGAAAAATGGCAATGATTGAAGAAATGCCGCGCAGTGCGGCCACTGTAGCCACCACGTCCATTGGCAAAGGCCAGCGCTTCCTCATGCATCAGCTCCATATCTTGTACACGACCCTTGAACAGGGTGTCCACTACTTCCAGATAGGTTTCCCTGCTCATGGGGGCAAACGGCAATGACAGGCCAAAACGGTCGGACAAATAATGGACATCTTCGTTATTACCCTGATTTGCCATATTCGCATCAGGAAGTACCAGATTCCGACAGTTGGAGGTTGCGTAGATCAGCACATTGGCCGGTGGCTTTTCCAATGTCCCTTCCATGGTGCTTTTCAACATGCGGTATTCGCTGGTGTTCTCCTCAAACAGCAAATCGTCGCAATAAATGATGAAGCGGTGGTGGGAATCCATGATTTCGTCGGTAATATCCACCAGCAGGTGCAGGTCATCCTTGGGAATCTGGATCATGCGCAAACCGTAGGTATGGTAGCGGGTCAGCACTGCCTTGATCAGCGAGGATTTGCCCACGCCCCGTGAACCCCACAGCAAGGCATGGCTGGAAGGCTTGCCACGCAGGAAGTTTTCAGTATTGCGGAACAGTGACTCCTTCTGCGCATCCAGCCCCAACAGGGTGTCAGGATTGACCAGATCAACATTGGTAATCGGTTTGAGGAAATGGCGGTTGGAACGCCATACCGCTGCAATGGTGCTGCGCCAGTCAATTGTCAGTTTGCCAAAAGCCATTGTAACTCCCGTGGTTGCCAGGCGGATGAGAGGGTAATCCAGTCGATAAGTTTAGCTGTTTACTCAAGACTTTTCTCTGCTTTCTAGGGAGCATGGGTAGTTTTTATAGGTTATACGGCAGGATTCATTCACCCGTCACAAGCCTTGTGGCATGATAGCGCCCTTGAATGACCCATGCGCAAGGCACACCCATGAGCAACCCACCCAACTGGTTTACCGAACTTTCCGACGCGGGCACGATCTTCGGCCTGGAACTGACCGAAGCGTCTAAAATCCACGAGGAACAAACGCCGTTCCAGAAGCTGGAAATCTACGACACCACCACCTTCGGCAAACTGATGACGCTGGATGGTTGTACCATGGTCACCACCCGTGACAATTTCGTTTACCACGAAATGATGGCGCACCCGGTACTATTCAGCCACCCTGCCCCGAAGCGGGTTTGCATCATCGGCGGCGGCGATTGCGGAACCTTGCGCGAAGTGCTGAAACACCCGGAAGTGGAATCCGCCATCCAGATCGACATAGACGAGCGCGTGACCCGCGTCAGTGAAATGTTTTTCCCGGAACTGTGCGAGTCCAATAACGACCCGCGTGCCACGCTGGCGTTTGAAGACGGCATCGCCTGGATCAACAATGCCGAGCCCGGTTCCCTCGACATCCTGATTGTTGACAGCACCGACCCGGTAGGCCCTGGTGCGGTTTTGTACAGCGAGGAATTTTTCCGTGGCTGCTGGAATGCCTTGGGTGAAAACGGCCTGTTGGTGCAGCAATCCGAATCGCCGCTGGTACACGCCGAAAAGATCATCAAGCCGATGCACGACACCATGCGCAAAGCGGGTTTCAGTGACATCCAGTTGCACCAGTTCCAACAGGTTTGCTACCCGACCGGTTGGTGGAGTTGCACGATTGCGGCGAAAAACGGGCAGATCGGCTTCGCGCGCGAAGCAGCGGCGGAAGCGTTGGCATTCCCGACAAAATACTACAATGCAGGTATTCATCGTGGCAGCGTAGCACTGCCGCAGTTTTTGAAAGAGTTGCTGGGCTAAGGTGGCGAATCTAATGCCTCTACTTGGTTTTATTTCTGATGAAGTGCTGACCAATGCTGTCAGAAACTTGCTTGATGTCGCTGCTGATGCCCGCAAAAAAGCTGACAAAGGCTTCAACCGCAACGTCATTGATCCATTCGCCGTCCTGTTTGAAATGTCAGGGTTTCAGGTCGATGAACAAACATGGTTGGTAAGTGAGAAAAACCGCCAAGCCCAGAAAACGCTGCAAAATCATGTTGGCACATTCCATCAGGCCATTCTGGGCAACATTCCTGGTTGGGAAGATTTAGGTACAGGTGGGGTAGTGGATGTGGTTTCGCCAAGCAGGAAAGTCATTGCTGAAATCAAGAACAAGCACAATACCGTCAAAGGTTCCGATAAAGTTAAAGTTTACGACCTGATAGAGCGAGCCGTCATGACCAAAGGTCATCAGTATAAGGGGTTTATCGGCTATTACGTTGAGATTATCCCCAAATCAACCGCCCGTTATGACAAGCCTTTCACTCCGCCAGATAACCAGACTGGACAGCCACGCCCGGCAAATGAACTGATACGTCAAATTGATGGCTACAGTTTCTATGCGTTGGCAACAGGCGTACCTGATGCGTTGAGCCAATTGTTTACGGTATTGCCCGATGTCATTGAAAGCTGCTCGACATACCGCTTCTCTGACCGGGAGTTTGCCAGACAATTTTTCCAGAAGGCGTTCGGCTGATCAGGTTTCCGTAAATTCGTCGTACACGGGCACTTCAAAATATTCAGCGCCCTGATTTTCTAACCACGCCATCAAGTGATGCAGGGTATCATCGCGGTTCCGCTTCCCCAATCCACACTCCCAAACCACTGCTGTCCGCCAACCCATTACCTTGAGCTGATAAAGCACCTTCTGGTCACGGGCAATATTGCGGTCGAACTTGCGTTCCCAAAACTCCCTCCGTGTTTCGGGGATATGTGCCACCTTGCATTTTTGGTGTTGATGCCAGAAACAGCCGTTGATAAAGATGGCCGCATGGTACTTGCGTAGCACAAGGCCAGGTGAACCTGGCAGTTGTTTGTTGTGTAGGCGGAACCTGAATCCCCGTTTATGCAATTCAGTACGTATCCATTTTTCCGGTTTAGTGTCCCGGCTACGGATTGCTGCCATCGTGCGCGAACGGATTTCCTTGTTGATACGATCAACCATACAGCCCCTACATCAGTTTAAACCAGCCCCTTTATCTGTGTTATAGCCAACCCTACCTTATTTTACCTATAATAAGTAACCATGTGTAAGGTTGTTGAAGGTTAAATATGTACTCTGTTGCACAAGTTGCCGATATGCTGGGAGTCTCCAAGGAAACATTACGTCGCTGGGATCACAGCGGTAAATTGCGTCCAACCCGCAATCCCATGAATAACTACCGTTATTATCAGAAAGAACAACTACGGCAGTTTGAGGAACTGAGTTTCATTTTTGACGATTCCAAACGTCCTCAAATCACCCCGGATTACCCTTACAAAACCATCGAACTGTTTGCCGGTGCAGGTGGTTTGGCTATCGGGCTGGAACAGGCAGGACTGGAAACCGTATTGCTCAACGAAATCGACAGGGATGCCTGTGCCACCCTCACCACCAATCGTCCTCACTGGAATGTGCAATGTGGTGACATTGGCAAACTGAATTTCACCGCCTACCACAACCAGATTGACGTGATAACAGGCGGATTTCCCTGCCAGGCATTCAGCTACGCAGGCAAAAAAATGGGCTTTGAAGATGCCCGTGGCACTTTGTTTTTTGAGTTTGCCCGTGCAGTGAAGGAAACCAATCCCAAGCTATTCATGGCGGAAAACGTGCGTGGCCTGCTCAACCACGATAGTGGCAGGACTCTGGAAAACATCCGCTCCGTCATCGACGAACTCGGTTATACCCTGCTTGAACCGCACCTGATGAAAGCCATTTTCTACCGTGTACCCCAGAAGCGTGAACGCCTGATATTGGTTGGCATCCGCAATGATATTGTCGCAAAGGCACAATTCCGCTGGCCGCGCCCTTACCAGAAAATCTACACTTTGCGGGATGCACTGAAAGCGGGGGAATTGTTCCCTGCCGATGTACCCGTTTCAGCCGGACAAACCTATCCCATCAAAAAAGCGGCTGTCATGGCACAAGTCCCACCCGGTGGCTACTGGCGTGACTTGCCGGAAGACGTACAAAAGGCTTACATGCTGCAAAGCTTCTACTTGGGCGGAGGCAAAACCGGCATGGCACGGCGGATGCATTGGGATGAGCCGTGCCTAACATTGACCTGCGCTCCGGCACAGAAACAGACCGAACGTTGCCACCCGGAAGAAACCCGCCCGTTTACCGTGCGCGAATATGCCCGTATCCAGACTTTCCCTGATGACTGGCAGTTCAAGGGGGCATTGACTGCACAATACAAACAGATTGGCAATGCTGTCCCTACCAATATGGCTTACGAGCTGGGGTTGTCGGTGGTCGATTATCTGAACCGGCTGTGTAACGGGAATGATGTGCTACCAGCGGGAATGCCGGTGCAACAGGAACTCAAGTTTGCCTGACCCCGAAAATCGCCGTGCCGATACGCACAACCGTAGCACCTTCGGCGATGGCGGCTTCCATATCATCGGTCATGCCCATGCTCAGGGTATCCAGCGCGAAACCCTGGGCATTGAGGCTTTCCTGTAATTGGCGCACTGTCGCAAAAACTGCCCGTTGCCGGTCGAAATCATGCTCCGGGGCGGGGATGGCCATCAGCCCACGCAGCTTGATTCCCGGCAATTCCGCTATTTGTGCGGCGAGGGCTGGCAATTCCTCTGGTTCAATACCTGACTTGCTGTCTTCGTGACTGATATTGACCTGCAAGCAAATATTGATGTCTGGCGCATCGGCAGGCTTTTGCTCGCTCAGGCGATGGGCAACCTTGAAACTGGCAACCGAATGCACCCAACGGGCAGTTTCGGCAATCAAGCGCGTCTTATTGGACTGGATCGGGCCGATGAAATGCCATTCAATCCCGTTACCCACCAGTTCCACCGCTTTTTCCTGCATTTCCTGCGCGTAACTTTCGCCGAACAGGGTTTGCCCGGCAGCCAGCGCTTCACGGATGCTGCTGACAGTGTGTTTCTTGCTCACGGCCAGTAAACGCACGCTGCCGGGTTCGCGCCCAAAACGCTGCTCTGCGGCGCGGATACGTCCGCCGATTGTCTGGATATTCTCACCTATGCTCATGGCTTGTGGTACTTTCCTGTGTGAAGTAAACCCTGAAATTCCGTCACGGGAATAATAACAAAAATGGACATCACCCAACTGCTCGCCTTTGGCGTCAAGAACAATGCGTCTGACCTGCACCTGTCCGGTGGTATGCCACCCATGATCCGCGTGGATGGCGAAATGCGCAAGATCAACCTGCCAGTGCTGGAACACAAGGAAGTCCACGCACTGGTCTATGACATCATGAATGACCACCAACGCAAGACATATGAGGAACGCTGGGAATGTGACTTTTCGTTTGAAATCCCCGGTGTGGCGCGGTTCCGTGTCAATGCATTCAACCAGAACCGGGGCGCGGGTGCGGTATTCCGTACCATCCCCAGCAAGGTATTGACCCTGGAGCAACTGGACGCACCGGGCATCTTCCGCAAGATTGCCGACAACCCACGCGGCCTGGTGCTGGTCACAGGGCCGACTGGTTCGGGGAAATCCACCACCCTGGCGGCCATGGTTGATTACAAGAATGACAACGATTACGGCCACATCCTGACCATCGAAGACCCGATCGAGTTCGTCCACCAAAGCAAGAAAAGCCTGGTCAACCAGCGCGAAGTCCACCGTGACACCAAAGGCTTTGACGAAGCCTTGCGTTCTGCCCTGCGTGAAGACCCGGATACCATTCTGGTCGGGGAAATGCGCGATCTGGAAACCATCCGCCTTGCCCTGACCGCAGCGGAAACCGGGCATCTGGTATTCGGCACGCTGCACACCACATCCGCCCCCAAAACCATTGACCGTATCGTCGACGTATTCCCGGCAGCGGAAAAGGACATGGTACGTTCCATGCTATCCGAATCCCTGCAAGCGGTCATTTCCCAGACACTGTTGAAGAAAAAGGGTGGTGGGCGTGTCGCAGCGCACGAAATCCTGATCGGAACCCGCGCGATCCGCAACCTGATCCGTGAAAACAAGATTGCGCAAATGCGCTCTTCCATCCAGACCGGGCAGGCGGATGGTATGCAAACCCTTGACCAGTCCCTGAAGTCGCTGGTGATGAAAGGTCTGGTTGACCGTAACGAAGCCCGCCGCAAGGCTGACAGCCCTGATTCCATTTAAGGAGTGTGATGCATGGATCGTGATACCGCCGTTGGCTATGTCCACAAACTGCTCGCCACCATGCTGGAAAAGCAGGGTTCCGACCTGTACATCACGGCAGAAGCTGCCCCTTCGATCAAGGTTGACAATGAACTGGTGCCGCTGACCAACCAGATGCTCACCGAAACCAATGCGCGGATGCTGGTGCGTTCCATCATGAATGACCGCCAACTGCGGCAGTTCGAGGAGGAAATGGAATGCAACTTCGCCATCAGCCTGCCGGGCAAGGCGCGTTTCCGTGTCAATGCATTCACCCAGCGCGGCTGTTCGGGCATGGTACTGCGGCATATCCCGACCCGTATCCCCGATTTCCAGGAACTCAACCTGCCGCCGGTATTGCGCAATTTGTCCCTGACCAAACGCGGTCTGGTCATCATGGTCGGGGCGACTGGCTCCGGTAAATCCACCACACTGGCGGCCATGGTCGATTACCGCAATACCAATTCCAAAGGGCATATCGTTACCATCGAAGACCCGATCGAATTCGTCCATGCGCATAAAGGCTGCCTGATTACCCAGCGCGAAGTCGGGGTGGATACGGCAAGCTATGAAATTGCCATGAAAAATACCCTGCGTCAGGCACCGGACGTGATCCTGCTGGGGGAAATCCGTGACCGCGAAACCATGGATTACGCCATTGCCTACGCCGAAACCGGACATTTGTGTCTGTCCACCCTGCACGCCAACAGCTCCAACCAGGCGCTTGACCGCATCATCAACTTTTTCCCCGAAGAACGCCGTGCCCAATTGCTGATGGATTTGTCTCTGAACCTCAAGGCAGTCGTTTCCCAGCGTCTGGTACGCAAGGCCAAAGCAGAGGGACGTTTGCCCGCTGTTGAAGTCATGATCAATACGCCGTTGATGGCCGACCTGATCATGAAAGGTGACGTGCCCAGCATGAAAGAACTGACCGCCAAATCCCGCGAACACGGTATGCGCACCTTCGATCAGGCACTGTTTGACCTGATTGAAGACCGCAAGATTACCGTGCACGAAGGCTTGCGCCATGCCGATTCGCAGAACGACCTGCGCCTGCGCCTCAAGCTGGAAAGCCGCTTTGCCAAAGACAATGATTTCTTCTCAGGGTTGGAAAACCTGTCCATCGAACAGGTGGAGAGCCGCTTTAAATGACCGCACCTGCACAAAACGAACCCTCTCAAGCCGCTGCCTCTCCCGGACATCCGGCACGCCTTGCAGCCCTGTTGCAACTGATGGTCAAACAGGGGGCGTCCGACCTGTACCTGACCACGGGTGCCCATGCTTCCATCAAGGTGCGTGGCAAGCTGCGCCATGTCAGCCGTGAACCGATGCGCCCCGGCAATATCCGCAGTCTCGGCGAAGAAATCCTCAGCCCGGCGGAAATCGACAAGTTTTACGCCGAGCGCGAGTTGAACAAGGGTTTTTCCATGCGCGGGGTTGGGCGCTTCCGCATGAATTTTTATTTCCAGCGCGGTGAAGTGTCGATGGTGATCCGGCATATCCGTTCGGAAATCCCTTCCCCCGAATCACTCGGCCTGCCAGCCGTGTTATCTGATCTGGTCATGCAGAAAACGGGGTTGATCCTGTTTGTTGGTTCCACTGGCTCGGGCAAGTCAACCTCGATGGCTGCACTGATCCAGTTACGCAACCAGACGCTGGCCGGGCATATCCTGACCATTGAGGATCCGATCGAATACACCTTCCAGCATGGCCAATCAATTATCGGGCAACGCGAAGTCGGCTTCGATACCCTCAGTTACGCCAATGCCATGCGTGAAGCGATGCGTGAAGCGCCTGACATGATCATGGTCGGGGAGGTGCGTGACACCGAAACGATGGAATCGGTGCTGGGCTTTGCTGATACCGGACATCTGGTGCTTTCCACCCTGCACGCCACCAATGTCATCCAGGCACTGGAACGTGTCCTGTACCTGTTCCCCACCGAAAACAAGAACCGCATCCTGATGGACTTGTCGCTCAACCTGCGGGCGGTGGTGGCGCAACGGCTGGTTCCCGGTGAAAACGAAGACCTGCATCTGGCCGCAGAGGTGTTGGTCAATACGCCTTACGTTGCCGAACTGATCCGTAAGGGTGGTTTTGGGGAGCTGGGTGAAATCATCGCCAAGGGCAGCAGTGATGGTATGCAAACCTTTGACCAGGCACTGATTGAACTGTACCGGGACGGCAAAATCAGCCGCGCCCGCACTATCGAATATGCCAGCTCACGCAATGACGTGGAATGGCAACTCAACTTTGGCGCAGCGGAACATGCCAGTGAAAACCTGGCCGGAGTCATGCCGGATATTCTCTAACCCAGCTCACGGCTATGCAGGATGGGTGCACTGGTATACTGACGCAGGTCAGTTTCATTATCCATGCCCGGCGGGGCCGGCTGGCGGCGGTTCAGGACAATGCCGATCAGCTCAAGCTTGCGGTGTTGCATGGCTTCGAGTATCAGCAGGATAGGGTTGATACAACCCACCCGGTCTTCTGCAACCAGCAACACCGGGAACCCCAGGGTAGCGGCGAGGTCGGCATTCAGCCCGTCACTGG
>JBBIHI010000037.1:0-15247 GCA_037447095.1 Thiotrichaceae bacterium | reverse complement strand
TGCTGGGCTGAGGGAGGGTTAAATCGCCCGCAGAGTAAAATCAATTTGTGCAGTTCTGGAGCCGGTGTAAGTGGTTGGGATAGATGCTGGTAAGAAGTCAGTCAACGTTAAGTACTCAAGCTCCAGTTGGCAGCCACCGCCACTGTTGCCGATACTGGCTTGCCAGTTATTGGTAATGCCAGTAATTGTATTGCTGTAGTTGCTTGTATTGTTGGTCATGGGGCTGATGTCACCGCTTGTCACTGATAGGGTTGATTTGTCGCCAGTACTACTATAAAGCTTCCCACTTAATGTGGCGGAAATAGGGGTGGGGCTATCTACTTGTCCCGCTGTATTGACAAATTGGAAGCGACCGTTGCCGTCAACATGCTGGCTGGTGACTTTTAATTCGCAGCGTGATGCAGTCGCAGCGAATCCGACGTTGCTCAGATCTAAATTATTTAGGGAACGTGTTCCGTCTGATGTGCTTACTGTGGATGTCAATGTACTGGTGTTAGAACCAGAGCCATATATTGAGGTGATTGTGCCGCTGTTGCTGCCAAGGTCGAGCTGTACAGTGCGCGAAATCGACTGTTCGGCGGCGAATGCGGCACTGGCTGACAGGATCAGGGCGATGGAAAGGGCTAATTTAGTTTTCATGTGATGTCCTCGTGGATGATAAAAGGAAAAAAGCTGGGGCAGTCGCATCATGGTACGGTCAGCTCCAGTGTTTGGGTTTCGCCGGGGTTGCCTTGCACCTCGATGGAAAGGTTATTGGCTTCCGGCCTGGAAAACAGTTCGACGTGGTAACGCCCCGGACGGAGCGGCATGATCGAAGCGATACCCTGTTCGTCGGTGAAGAATTGGATAGGCGGGGGTGCTGCCGCCATTTTTTCCGGTTGGGTAAGTTGGCCGCCCTGCAATGGCAATGCCACACCGTGGCTATCCAGCAGGGTCAATTGCAGGATCAAACCCGGTTCCCCGCCAACCTTGAGTCGGTAGCCACTTTTGTAATCGGGCATCAGGTCAAATTCGGTGGCATTCAAGTCATAAATTTCCGGGAGCACCGCGCCATCGGTACTGATGTGCTGCACCTGGTAAGCACCAAAATTGGGCAGGACGGTGCTGCCACCGGGTTGCATTACGCCGTCGTAATACTCAGGCAATTCATGCAGGTCATCGGATGTGTGGCTGAACAGGGTCTTGCCTGACTTGGCCGCCATGGGATATTCCAGCCCTTCCGGCGCATCGAGGATGGCAAAACTGTCCTGCACGGGGGCGGAAACGGCTGCCTCACCATCGGCAAACACGAGGGCGGTGTTCAGGCTGGCATAACTGTAATAGCCGACAGTCTGGTCGCTGATCGACGGTTGGTTGGAGGCGTTCAGGTCAAACTTTTCCCCCCGCATCCGCATGTCAGCGCCTAATGCCGATTTGCTTTTCTGGGATTGCAGTTGCACTGATCCCGCAAGGCTGTCCAGGCCATACCGGCCTTTATCCCCGAGGCTATAGGTGAGCCGTGAGCTGCTGTTCAGGCCGTTATAGTTGTTGTAGCTTTCGCTGAGGTTTTGGGAACGTTTGGAGGGGGTTGGATCCATATTCAGGTTCATGGATAAATACCATGACTTGTCGGTTTTCCCCTGGCTGTCATGGCGCTTTGTGCCATTTATTGACAGGTTCAGATGTTTGCCAAGGCTGGCGCTCAAACCGGCTCCAACGGAGCGGTTTGGCGTGGCATTAAAATAGCGGGTTTGCGAGGTATTGATATTGATGCCTGCTGAGTGTCCCAGACGCTGGCTGAGGCCGCCGCTGAGTTGCCACTCGACATGTTGCGCCTGTTCGGTGACGTTGGCCGTGGTCGCCGTAGTCGTTTGCGGTGTTACCGAAAACGACTGGAAGTCACGGCTCATGTGCTGGACAGCAACATTCCAGCCCGGCCATTGGTATTTGGGTTTTTTACTGCGGACATCGGTTGGGTGCTCTTCGAGGCTGTTCATTTGCAGGCGGGCAACTTCCCCGGTTTTGCCAGTGGCGGTACGGCTATGGCTGATACCGGCATTGACGTTGCCCAGTGGTGTTGCCCAAATGGCGTCTGTGCCAACCTGATATGCCTTGCCATCGGTTTGCGCATCAACCCCGGCGGTCAGGCTGTCGGTGATCCCGGTCTGGTAATAGGCGCTGGCAACCGGATGCCGGGTGTCGTACTGGATTTTCCCGTTCATGCGTTGGGCAGGGAAGCCCGCGCTAATGGCGTAACGGGAAAACTCGGGGCTGAGCAGGTTGTTGTCAGTAAAACGGCTGAAATGCAGGCTTTTGGTTGTGCCAAAATCGTCCTTGATTTTCAGCTCAACCTCGTTGCCCTGGTCGGCGTGGAGTTCTGACAACTTGTGATCCCCCGCATTCAGGCGGGTAGTCTGGGTCAGGTTGCCATCCTGGTAAACTTCCACTTCTGCGCTGCCGTCCAGCTTGAAAGGGTAATCACCCTGGGGGCGGTATTCCTGCGGGTCAGTCCAGATCAGGTTCTGGATCAGTTGCACACCACCCAAATCCATACGGTTCTGGAAATTGCGCCCCTGGGTATTGATGTCGCCAATCTGGTAGCGGTATTCATTTTCCGGGTCATCAATGACCAACCGTGTGTAATCACGGGTCAGGGGTGTTTGGGTGTTGCCTGACTGGTAGCTGTATTGCCCTTCCAGTACAAACCCGTTGATATTGACAGCCCCTTCGGAACGCACGTTGAAATGAGCCGGGTTTTGGAGGGCTTGATGGTCATAGCTCAGGCCGGAATAGACATTGACATAGGCGCTGGCCTTGGCAGGCTCAACCAGTTTTTCCGGGATCATCATGCCCTTGTGACCCGACAATGTGCTCAGGATGGAGCGCATCCGCCGGTTCATGCTTTCCCGTTTGATGGCGATGTCAATGGTCAAATCCATGCTGTTATAGCTGGCTGTTAGCCCCGCTGCCCCTAGTTGTTGATCTGTAATCCACTCGTTTCCGGCACTGGCCGTGGCGAGTCCTTGGTAAATGTCAGGTTTGAGGAATGCCTCGACTGCGGTCAGTAAGGTATCCCTCTGGACATGGGTAATTTTTGTTGTGTCAGTCAAGACCCGGATTTGCCCGCTGCCTTGCCCTGCCACTTTCATGTCACTTTCAAGCTCCCCAGGTAACGCCTCCTTTGCGCCAAAAACCCGGCGGTAAATATCGTCCAGCGATTCTTGTTGTTCCGCTGTGTCTGCGGCTGACAGGCACGAACTGGCCAGCAACAGTACACATCCCGTTATGTGTACTGCGCTGTTACGCATTAGTCAGATGCTTGTGGCCATCAGTTTTCAGTGGGTGGCCTGCAATTGCGCCTGCCATGTCCTTTGTGGGTCAAACCCGGCGGGGAGTGGCATGATGAAATTACGGGTTGCGCCTGCCAGCAGGTTTTGCCCCACCATCTTGCCCAGTTGTTCGCCGCTCAGGCTGATGGGTTTGCCCATTTCACTGCTCAGGGTCAGGCTGATGTTGTTCAGGATGATGTGGTTGCGGGTTGGGTTGTTGAGTGTTACCGACAGTTGCTGGCCGTCAGGCGTATTGACTGCCTGCACCTTGACAACTTTCAGCATGTCAGGCGCTGTGCCGGTTTGGTCAGGGTTGGCAACGCTGGATTCGCCGACGGGGAGTTCTGCGGCGGGTTTACCGCTAACGCTGTGTTCAGGTGAGCCTGTAGGGCGGACATACAGGGCAGCTTCCAGGGTCATATTCACGTTGACGCTGATGGAGTCTGCTTTGCCCAATTGCACAGGAACCTGTTTGGCGATGAAGCGGAATGCCTGTTCACCGCTGACGCTGGACGCACCTTGCCATTTGACCCGTACTTTCTGGGTTCCACCTGCCGGGATGACTGTCTGGGTAGGAAAAATGCCGAACAGGCTGCTGGCAGGGTCACGTACTTCTGAACCGTCTTCACGTTGCTGGCGGGTCAGTACCTTGAACTGGACTGCCGCAGGCCCGGAAGATGTATTGGTCAGCAGATAAATTTGCTCGGATTTAAGGCCGGTAGGCTCCATAGTGGCTACTGCCGGACTCATCTGAAACGCATTGGCTAATACGGGAAGGGTTGCGATGGTTCCGGCAACCAATAAACGTAGAATATTTCTCAACGTTGGAGAAAACTGCATGGCCTGATTTCCTTCTGGCGGTTGGTTAGCAAGACCCTGGTAAATGAACCCGTTTTGTGGGTTAAAAATATACAGGCTTAACAGGAGGTTATTGTCATTCAGGCTATGACTTGAATACTACGCGGCATTGGTTACAAGAATATAACTAAAGTTATAATCAGGTTTCTTTGGTTAGTAAAATGAGATGTTTTTTTAATAAGGCAGGGTTGATTGGTTTATAGCTGACGGGAATGCTCAACTTACTGAGCTTCTCCGATAAATCTGCTGAGGTATTTCCGGTAATCAGCAGTGCCGGTATTTTCCATCCGGCCAATTGGCGGAATTGCTGGATAAGCTCAATCCCGTTTTTCTCACCGCCAAGCTGGTAGTCGCTGATAATGAAATTCAGCTCAGGGTGTTCAGCCAACAGGGTTTCCGGTTCCGGCTGCTGGCTGAGCAGGACTTCGTAGCCCCACAGGTGCAGCAAGGTCTGCAAGGATTCCATCACCTGCTCATCGTCTTCGATGATCAGAACCGTGCCGTGTCGGACGGGAGGTTCGGTAAGCAATAAGGGCGTGGGTGCAGGGCTGTCAGGCAGCTCGTTGGCAAGTGGTACGTGAATGGAAAAGGTGCAGCCTTTGCCGGGCAGGGAACGCAGTCCGATGTTGTGTTCCAGGGCTGCCGTCAGCCGTTTGACGATTGCCAGCCCCAGACCCAGCCCATGGCTGCGGTTACGTTCCGGGTTGTGCAGTTGGTAAAATTCCTGAAAAACGCTTTCCTGTTCCTGTAAAGGAATGCCAACGCCGTTGTCGTGGATTTCGATGCGGACGAAACCTGCCTGCCGCCGTCCTCCCAACAGGATACGTCCCGGTCTGCCCATGTGTTTGATGGCATTGTGGACAAGGTTCTGGACGATGCGTTCCAGCAGCATGGGGTCGGAATCAATGTGCAGGCTGGTGCTGATGTAATGGAGCCTGATCCCGGCTTCTTCCGCCAGCGAGGTGTATTGTTGATGGATGCGGCGGAGCAGGGTGTTGAGGGGAAAACTGCTGCGCCGGATCGGGTGTTGGCCTGCATCAAGCTGGGCAACGTCGAGCATGGCATTCAGCAGCCCGTTCAAGGCCGTGACGGAAGCTTCCACACCACCCAGGATGTGCTGCGCCTGATGGGTGGCGGAGCAGGTTTCGCGCAGGGATTGCTGGAAAAACTGGAGTGCCTGCAAGGGTTGGCGCAAATCGTGACTGATTGCCGCCAGAAATCGGGACTTTTCCTGGTTGGCCTGTTCCGCTTTGTGCTTTTCGGTTTCCAGTTGTTGGGCAAGCCAGCTTTTTTCTTCACGCTGTGCAAGGGTTTCCATCAGGAAATGGTGCAGGTTGAGGGCAAACGCCGTACAGGCCAGCATATATACAATGATCGTCACGCCAAACCAGACGTGGAAGATGCCATCGTCGATAAATGTTCCGACCAGGGCAGGTAGCAATGAGCAAAACATGAACGAAACAAGCGAGGGCAAATGAAAAATCGTTGCCAGGACGCCGCCAGTGAAAACGCCGCCCAAAATAATGGTGAAAGTAACAGCCGCGTGGGCATGTTCAATGGTGGCATCACCTACAAAAAATACCCAACCCGCTCCCCAAATGAACCCGTTAAATGAGCAGATCATGCTGGAAAGGTAGGGCCATAGGTGTCTGGTACGTTGCAATTTATAGCGGGTGTGATGGGCAATAAACACAAGCCAGCAACTGTTTGCAAGCAATTGGGAAGTTAGCCAATATCCCATATAGCGAACCCGAGGAATATCCGCAGGAAAGATCAGGTAGGTCACATAAGCGATAAGCATGATGCCAATTGCACCAATGGCGGTGCTGATGCTTTCCAGGCGGATACGTTCGTTGAGCACATCTTCCGCCCGCAAGGCGTATTGGGGAAACAGCCGGGGCAGCCAGCTTGCCATCAGGAAATGATGCCCCGCTGCCGTGCAATCTGGATGGCATGGGTGCGGTTATCGGCGTCCAGCAGTTTGAAGATGGTATTGAAATGCTGTTTGATCGTGCCTTCCATCAATTGCAGGTTATTGGCAATCTGTTTGTTGGTCATACCGCTGGCGGCCAAGGCCAGGATTTCGGTATGGCGGCTGGGTAAGGGGTGGCGTTTGTTTGGCTGGCTGTAGGGGTTTTCCAGCCGTTCACGCGGGATGTAGGTATGCCCGGCCAGCAGCCGTTGGGTGGCCGCGACCGTCATTTCAGTGGAAAGGCTTTTGGGGATGTACCCGGCTGCCCCGGCATCCATCGCTTCCCAGATACTTTGGGGGGACTCACAGGCGGAGATGATGGCAATGCGCAGGTTGGGGCTGATTTCCCAGAATTCATGCAGGTGTTGCAGGCTGTCTGTACCCGGTAGGGTGCGGTCAAGCAGCATCAGGTCAAGGTTCGGGTTGCGCCGCAATTGGGCTTTGGCGGACTCGATATGCTCAGCCTGATAGGTTTGCAGGCCGTGGATATGCTGGAGCAGGGCAGTTTCCAGCCCCATGACAAATAACGGATGGTCGTCGGTAATCAGAAGATGCGGCATCAGGTGTCCTCCAGCACGGCGGTAGTCAGTTCCGCATTCCATTCCAGGAATGTCTGGTTGCTCCAGAAAAAGATCGGGTCATCGCCCATGTCCTGTCGGCCTGCCCGGTGAAAAATATGGTTGCGCGGGAATAACACGGTGTCCAGCGCATGGAACTTGTCACGCACTTCACGTTTGCTTTTGATGCCCAGGGAATAGGTTCCGCTCTGGTCAGTGCCGGTGGTATGCAACTCAAAGTCGTGCTCTGACATCAGGATGAAATCGTGGTTGGCCTCATCCAGCCAAAGGGTGACGATGATTTCGTGGTAGGGTTTAACCCTGAACGAGCCGGGTGTGTCATGGAATTGGGTGACGAGCGTGCAGTCGTCAAACTGTTCGATCTTGCCGAAAATGATCTTGATTTTGCGCGGGATCAGCGGGCTGATATGGATCGGGCTTTCGAGGGTATAGGCAATCCTGAAGGCGCTATTCCGCTGTTTTGGCACCAGCTTGAAACTGAAATAGCAGTTTTTATGGATACTTGCATCATGTCTGAATTTTCGCCAGTAGCCGGTTTTGGGGATAATGCTGAAAAAGTCGTTTTCCTCGAAAAAGTGACGCATCACCTTGTATTTGTCAGCAATGGTCTTGACAATCAGGGTGTACCAGAAACCCATGGTTTTATTGACAGCCTTGTCTTCCTGTAAAAAGTGCGCCAATTGCTGGTTGTGGGTTTCTTCAGGCGTATCTTTACTGAGAAGTTTATACATCCCGCCTTTCAGCTTTTTGATATACGTTTCAAGGTGCGGGTTTTCAACGGAAGGGGGGATTTCTTTTTGCTGGAAAACATGTTCGGAAGATATGCCGAGTAAAGCCAGCATGTCTTCCATTTTGTTTTTATCGACGCCAGCCGGTTTGGTTTTGGTTGTAGCCAGAATTTCCCGGATATAGCGCTCTGAAACCTGTAAATGATCCGCAACCTGTTTTTGGGTCAGACCTAAAGTTGCAATACGGCTTCTCAACTGCGTTGCCTCGTAATTGCCAACTTTCAGTTTCATGCTGATCCCGGATGGAAAATGGGGTTTGTAGTAACACCTGCAATTTATGGGATTTTAGTTGAAGTCTGCGATTTGCGGAAGCAATAAACTGGTTCAATAGGAACTGGATGTGGAAAAAAGTGTATCCAGTTCCTGTTGTTTGCGGCGGGAGGGGATCAGAGGTAGTAAGTGCTCTTGGTCATCACTTTCGACATCAGCGGCATCAGCAGCTTGCGTACCGGGAAGGGCAGCTTTGCCCCACCGGATTGCATGGCCACATCGCCGTGATGCGCTTCGTCTTCTTTCATCCTGTGCAGGATCGCCATGTCGGAAAGCGCATGGGCAGGGAGGCGGTTGATGTGTTCTTCGAGGTGCTTGATGACCTGATCTTCGGTTTCCTTGACGAAACCGAGGCTCCATTTGTCACCGATTTTTCCAGCGGCTGCACCGATGAAGAAAGAACCCCAGTAGAAAAACGGGTTGAGCAGGCTTTTGCGCCCGCCCAGTTGTCCCAGACGCTTTTCCGTCCAGTTCAGATGGTCGTTTTCCTCCATGGCGGCACGATCCATCTGATCCTTGATGTCAGGGCGGTTGGCGGTCATGGCCTGCCCACGGTACAGACCCTGGGCAGATACTTCGCCGGTATGGTTGATGCGCATCAGGCGGACGATCAGCTTGCGTTCATCATCCGTCAGGGGGGCGGTTTCCTGTACACCATCAGCAGGGTTGGGGCGTTCGGTGGTTGGTGCAGTGGCATGGACAACCCGCAGTGACTGATCAATTTCTGTCAGTACTTTGTCGATCAGGCTGAGTTTACGCATGACAACCACCTTTATGGGTTAGTGGGGAAGTTTGCTCAGGTAGCTTATCACTTGCAGCAGTTTGTCTTCACTACCTACTTTGCTGGGGCTGGTCAGGTATTTGCCATTGACAATGATGGTCGGTACGGAATCAGCCTTGGACATATTGCCGACTTCATCCGAACGCGCCAGCATGGTACGCATTTCCATTGAGTTCAGTGCACCCTTGACCTGATCTTCGGTGAAACCTTGCTCAGTGAAGAAGCGGATCAGGGCATCGTCGGTGCTGATGGTGCGGCGTTGCACTTGCAGGGCGTTGAAAATCTTGCTGTGCAGACCTCTCTGCCCGGTAGGGTCAAGCATTTTGCCGACATAATACAATCTGGCATGGTAAGCCCACCGTGGCGTCAAGGTGGCAGGGACACGCTCGAAAACAACGTTCGCCGGTTTGGTCTGCTGGAACTTGTTCATGGCCGGTTCGAGGGCGAAACAATGTGGGCAACCGTACCAGAACAGCTCTGTGACCTCGGTCTGGCCAGGGGCAACATTGCTTGGGATCGGTGGGGATACAATGGTGTATTCAATGCCTTCACGGAAAACGGCAGCGGGTTGCTGGATCGGGTGCGGTGCCTGTTGCTGTGGTGGTGGGGCAGGGAGTGAGGCAGGCGCAACTGCCGGGGCTGGGGCAGGTGTAACGGCATGTTGCTGCCTGACAGCTTCTGCCTGACTTGATTCGGACAGGCAGCCGGACAAGACCAGGGTTGCTGCCAATACAATCCCGCTGACGCGGCTAAACACGGTTTTCATGAGTTTGCTATCTCCCTGTACGTTTTCAATTATGCATTTGTCGTTATCAATCTTCCTTCCGGTGGGACAGGTCTTATGCCTTATAGTTCACCATAAGAATGCAACCCGGAGAGGAACATGTTCACTCCAAGGAAAGCAAACAAGGTAACAAATAGCCCAACCACCGCCCACCATGCCATTGGTATGCCGCGCCACCCTTTTGAGAAACGCAAATGCAGCCATGCAGCATAGTTCAACCAGACAATTAATGCCCAGGTTTCTTTGGGATCCCACGACCAGTAGCCGCCCCAGGCTTCCGCTGCCCACATTGCCCCGAGGATGGTGGCAACCGTGAAAAAGGCGAAGCCCAGCGAAATGGCCTTGTAGGTCAGGTCGTCCAGCATGTCCAGCGAAGGCAGGCGCGTGGCCGCCAGACCTTGTGGGTTATGTTGCTCACCGTTGGCTTTCAGGAGGTAGGCAACACTGGTCATGGCTGCCAGGGCAAATGCCCCGTAACCGATGAAATTGGCCGGGACGTGGATTTTCATCCAGTAACTTTTCAGCGCCGGAACCAGCGGCAGGATTTTGGAAGCATCCCGCTCAAAGCTGTACCACAACAGGAAGCCGACTGCCGCGCTGATGACCAGCAAGACAAAACCGCCGAGTGAACGGTTTTTGTAGCGGCCTTCATAATACAGGTACAGCAAGCCGGTCAGCAGGCAGAACAGGATGAAAACCTCATACAGGTTACTGACCGGGATGTGCCCGAATTCAGGATCAATCAGGTAGGATTCGTACCAGCGCACCATCAGTCCGGTCATGCCCATCACCAGGGCGCTCCAGGTAATGGCGCTGGCGGTTTGCAGGGTGAACTGGCTATTGGCCAGCAACCCGCCGAAATAGGCGACGGTTGCCATCACAAACAGGGCGCTCATCCACATGATGGCGGATTGGCTGGAAAACAGGAATTTCAGGCCGAAAACAGCCTCGGCATTGGCGTAACTGCCGCCATACAACCAGATGCCCAGCAGGCTCAGTGCGGCAACCACCAGACTGTAGGGGCGGAAGGCTTTCCAGAACCAGCCAAGGCCAATCAGGCCGGGGGCGGACAGGCTGAGGATGCCGATTTCATAGCTATCCATATTGCTGCCGTATTGCATGAAAACCCATGCGGTCGCAGCAAGCACCACGCTTGCCCATAGCCAGTCAAACAGCCCCAGTTGTCTGATGAAACCGGGTTCTTCAATCAGGGCGTCAATCGCGTTCTGCTGGGCTGACATGGTTTACCTCTTGTCTTGTCCAATGGTTTTTTGGAACAGGCTTTGCAGCTTTTCAAAATAACGTTCAAATTCCGGGTGGTTACGGTTACTGCTACCTGCGAGGATCACTTCTGACTGGCCGTCGTCCAGCGGTTTGATCCATACCCATATTCTACGGTGTGCCACGTAGAACAACAGAAAGACCCCAATCGACAGGATGATACTGCCAAAGTAAACCACGTCTTTCCCCGGTGAGCGGGTAATTTGCAGGCCGGACGCTTCAATCTGTTTGAAATCCTTCATCTGGATCAGCCACGGTGAACCGTATTCGGACAGTTTGTCGATCGCCATCAGGCTGTCGTCAAAGAATGCCAGATCCGCTTCGCTGGGTTCTCCCGTGACACCTTCCTGTTTCAGGGTGTGCTGGTAAACGGCTTCCATCGCGGCACGCAAGACTTTCATAAAAGCTTCAGAGGCTGCCGCCTGTTTTTCTTTCGGGAAACGCTTGGTGATTTCATCCATGATGCCTTGGGAGCCGGAGCGGGCGAAGATTGCTGTCAGGCTGACCATGGATTTGATTACCTGGTCTTCCACCTGAGTATTGTCGATCTTGGCCTGCTGCATGGATGTCTTGGTCGTTTCCAGCGCAGATTCTTGCACAAGTTTTTCGTCCTGCAAATCGGACAAAAATCTTATAAAGCGGTCGGTCGTGCCTTTGGGGTCAACCGGAATGTGCAGGTAACGGAACGGATCGGCAGGCGAGGAGCGTACCCCGCTGACATAATAGCTGCGCCCTTCGATAGGCACGGGGTTCATATAGTTCTGGTATTCCATCGCCTGCCCGGTTTCATCACGCAGTTTGAAGGTGATGCTGGGGCCGACATTCTGCTTTTTGGTCGAGCCGTCGGGCTGGGTCATGTCGTTGATGTTGTACAGGCGGAAATCTTTCAGCTCCAGCGCGTATTTGCGGTCGCTGCTGCTCAGGTTGTAGTCGTTGAAAATTTTTCCGTCAATATCCTGCGCGGCGTAACGCGAGGTAAACGGCAACAAATGCAGCTTGACCAGTGACCCGCCGTCCCCGAAGTTGGCCTGATAAATGGACAGCCCTTTGTAAACCAGCGGGTGGTTGACGGAAATGGTGGTTGCCAGCGGTTTTGGCAAATCCTTGTCGTGGATGACCAGATCGCTTTCAAAGGATTTGGGCATCCCGGTGGAATAATGCTCGACGCGGAAATCCTTGACCTCTACATCAAACGGCAGGTGTTGCACCAGATACCCATCGCGGACGGGCAGGAAAATGATATTGGCATGGCTACCTTCGGGGATGTCCACCGAGCCACGGAATGCGCTGTTGTCTGCCGGAAGCTGGCTGATCGCCGGGACATCGGCAGCCGCGATGTTGCGGGTTTCCGGTTTGAGTTTGCCTTGCAGTTCAGCAATGCGGATGCCGAGGCTGCCATTGTCGAGGATACCGCCACCCAGCAGGATGACAATCATGCCGATGTGGGTCAGCAAATAGCCCCAGTGGTTGGCCGCACCTTTCATGCCTGCAATCACAGTATGCCCGTCAGCGGTTTTGATACGGGTGCGGAAACCCTGTTTGGCAAGGATGCGCTGGGCAACTGACTGGGCATCCGCGCTGTTCAGGGTGCTGGTCATGCCGAGTTGGTGTTTCATTGCCCGCAGGGATTTTTCCTGGATGCTCTCGCGGAAATGCCGCAGTTCGCGCAGGATTCCCGGCAGGTTGCGGCCTACACAAGTGGTCAGGGAAATGACCAGAAATGCCAGTATGGCCAGGAACCACGGGGAAGCGTAAACATCATACAGCCCCAGTGAGCGGAACATGTCGAACCAGAATGGCCCGAATTTGATCTGGTAGTCGGTATATGGCTGGTTTTGCTTGAGTACTGTCCCGATGACGGATGCAATGGCCAATACCACCAGCAAGCTGATGGCCAGATGCATGGAGCCAAGGAAATTGATCAGCCGTGAACCATTGGAATGGGACTTTCTCATGCCGTAAAACCAGATTAGCAGGAAGGTGCATTAAAACAACAAAGGGTGACATACGCCACCCCTTGTTTCATTGCAGAGTATTACCGATTGGTAAGGTTGGCTTGCGCTTATTGCTTCAGGCCAGTGACGTACTCTGCTACAGCGTCGATTTCCTTGTCAGTCATGTTGGCAGCAATGTTTTGCATCATTTTGCCAGGATCGTTGCTGCGCTCACCTTTGCGGAAAGCGTTCAACTGGTTTTTGACGTAAGTGGTTTGCTGGCCATACAGGGATGGGAAGCCGGAAGCAGGGTTGCCAGCACCAGTCGGGCCGTGGCAAGCCGCGCAAGCTGCAACGCCAGTGGCATTATTGCCGCCTTTGTAAACCTGTTCGCCCAGAGCAACCTTGGATTGGTCAGCTTCGCCTAGCTTGCGGGTCTGGGATGAGAAATAGGCAGCCAGGTCGGCCATGTCCTGCTCGCTCAGTGGCGCAGCCATTGGGGACATGGTGGCGTTTTTACGGGTTTCGCCTTTTTTCAGGTCAGTCAATTGCTTGACGATGTAACCTGCGTGCTGGCCTGCCAGTTTCGGCCATTCAGGGTTGGTGCTGTTGCCGTCGGCACCGTGACATGCTGCGCAAGTGGCGGATTTGGTTTTACCTGCTTCAGCATTGCCGCCGTCTGCCCAAACAGAGGTTGCTACGCTGATAGCGAGGCCGGTCAGTACAAGTGTGAGTACTTTTTTCATCTCGAAGTGCTCCTAAAGATTCTACAAAATCTGCAATCTGTTTATAACCACGCCGTCAGGGTTACTCCCCAGGCTAACTCCTGCGGCGTTTCTGTCCACGCCGTCTTGTTGCGGCTAGGACAACCAACTTGCAATCATGCACGGCGCTCTTTATGCTGCACCGGCCTCTCGCAGGCTTGCCATATCCACACGCTCTACAGTCTTTCTTGCGATGCATCAACCTGTTGGGTTGGGTGTCGCGAAAAAACGACTGGATTGTATACCATATTCCGCCGATGTTCCGCAAAAAATATTAGAGAATTCTAACATTATGAACCAATACTTTCAGCAGGCCAGTTTTCTGCAAAGTGCAACAACCCGCAAGACCCTGCCGCCGGAAGGTGGGTTGGAGATTGCTTTTGCGGGCCGTTCAAATGCAGGAAAATCCAGCGTGATCAATGCAGTATGTTCGCAAAAGTCACTGGCCAGAACCAGTAAGACGCCGGGGCGTACCCAGTTGATTAATTTTTTCAGGCTGCCTGATGGGCATTTCCTGGTGGATTTGCCTGGCTATGGGTACGCAAAAGTGCCGGAAGCCGTCAAGCTGGAGTGGCAGAAATTTATCGAATCCTACCTGGTGCAACGGAATACCTTGCGCGGCATGATCCTGGTGATGGATATTCGCCATCCTTTGACGGAATACGATCAGGCAATGCTGGCTTGGGCGGCTGCCCGTGGGTTGCCGGTGCATATACTGCTGAACAAGGCTGACAAACTGGCCAGAGGGGCGGCGGCCAATGTGCTGTTGAAAGTGCGGCATACCTTGCGCAGTTACCCGGACGTTTCTGTGCAGACATTTTCCGCCCTGAACAAGGAGGGTCTGGACATTTGCTGGAGTGTGGCGGAAAACTGGCTGGGGCGCTGACCAGTGTGTGCAGATAATAACTTTGCTTTATCGGCGAAGGTGTTCAGGATTAGTTAATTTTGTCGAGGCTAAGATGGTTCCCAGAAAAGGAACCCCGGCCAAACAGGGGGTCTAAAAAGCCGGGGCTAATTAACAGGTCTGGATTGGGGACACCAAACCTGTGTCCGCAAACAGAAAATACAAGCGCCGGGCTTTAGCGCTATCTCTGCATTCCCTGATAGCTTCGCGGAAATCGCAAATCCTATACTGCAAACAATAGCAGTTTCTTGGCTTTTGTCAATTACTGACCTGCCGCATTTTCCCTGTTCTAGTGTAATGCACGTTCCCAGAAAGGCTTGCCGGATGCATCCGGGGTGTTGGCAGGCGGCATGTCGGCACCGGGTGTGTCAGGTGCGCTGCCAACAACCACGGTGACGTTGCGTGGCTTGCCGTTCCGTAGCAGCGTTACATAGGCTTTTTGCCCCACCCTGACATTGCCTACCATGTTTTTGACGTCCACCGCGTTGGTGACGGTGCGGCTGTTGAGGCGCACAATGATGTCGCCTGCCTGGACACCTGCCTGTGCGGCTGCCGAGCCGGGTAAAACCCGTTGCACCAGTGCACCTGCATTGGGGCGGATACCGAGGTCACGGGCGATGTCGTCGCTGATGTTCTGTACTTCCAGCCCCAGTTGGCCGCGTTCAACATGACCATTCTGTACAATCTGGGTAATGACACCCGACGCCGTGTTGATGGGTACGGCAAACCCAATCCCCAGATTGCCGCCGCTCTGATCGCCCAGTATGGCGGTATTGATGCCAATCAGTTCACCCCGCAGGTTGACCAATGGGCCGCCGGAGTTGCCCAGGTTGATGGGGGCATCGGTCTGGATGAAATTCTCGTACTCGCTGATACCCGGATTGCGGTGCAAGGCACTGATAATGCCGGAGGTGACAGTCTGGCCAATACCGTAAGGGTTGCCAATGGCGACCACGAAATCCCCCACCCGCAGGCGGTCGGAATCGCCAAACGGCATCGCCACCAGGTGGTCGGCGGGTATTTGC
>JBBIHI010000036.1:0-15314 GCA_037447095.1 Thiotrichaceae bacterium | reverse complement strand
GTGTTAATGGTATCCTGATGCTGCTGCTGGGTGTGTTCCCCAGTGTGCTGATGGGTATTTGTTCTTCTGCGGTGGTTGCCAGTTTATGAGTCTGTCTGCGTTGCAATGGGGTTTTCTCGTGGTTGCTTTCCTGCTGGCCAATTTGCCTTGGTTAAGCGGGCGGTGTTTCCTGATATTGCAATGTGAACGTAAATCGCCGTGGTTGCGCTTGCTGGAGTGGTTTGTCCTGTATTTTGTTGCAGGGTTGGGCGCAATCCTGTTGGAGCAGCGGGCTACCGGCGGGTACACCCGCAGGATTGGGAATTCTACACTGTGACCCTGGCGCTGTTTCTGGTGTTTGCCTTTCCGGGCTTCATTTACCGTTACATAAGGTAAATTGTTCCAGTCTCAAATTAGTCCTTGCAAACCGGACTGAGACCATCTATAGTTCACGCCTCTGATGCGGGGTGGAGCAGTCTGGCAGCTCGTCGGGCTCATAACCCGAAGGTCGCAGGTTCAAATCCTGCCCCCGCTACCAAATACAAAAAGGCCCCTCTTCAGGGGCTTTTTTATTATCTGCCGAAAACAGATGGCATTGGGAATGTAAATGCAGGAACGACTGGATACACTGATCAACACAACCGTAACCGGCCTCGGTTATGATTTGTGGGGGTATGAATACCGCCCGCAAAAGGAAAGCGCCCTGTTGCGCATCTTCATTGATTCCGAAGAGGGGATCAGCGTGGATGATTGTGGGCGTGTCAGTAACCAGTTGGGTGCTGCACTGGATGTGGAAGACCTGATTCCGGTTGCCTACATTCTCGAAGTGTCTTCTCCGGGGCTGGATCGGGTGTTGTTCATTCCAGCCCATTACGCCCGTTATCTCGGCAGGACAATCAAGGTTCGCACCCGTTTGCCAATAGAAAAACGCCGGAATTTTGTCGGCAAATTGCTGGATGTGAATGATGAACAAATTTCCATGGAAGTGGAAGGCAGCGAATATGCTATCCCCCACGATCTGATCGACCGGGGAAGGCTGGTTCTGGATGATCTTCGACCTCAGCGCAAGGGCGGTAAGTGAGCATGAATAAAGAAATTCTCTATGTGGTAGATGCGGTTTCCAACGAAAAAAATGTTGGTAAAGACCTTATTTTTCAGGCTGTCGAAACTGCGCTGGCCATGGCAACCCGTAAACGTTATGGGATGGGCATGGATGTCCGGGTCGCGGTCAATCGCCATACCGGTGATTACGACACGTTCCGCCGCTGGAAGGTGATGGATGATGAGGATCCCGAGTTTGAAAGCCCTGAGCGCCAGATTCTGCTCAGCTATGCCAAGGATCGCGGCCTGGATGTGCAGATCGGTGATTACATCGAAGAAGCCATACCCTCTGTAGAGTTTGGCCGGATTGCTGCGCAGACTGCCAAACAGGTCATTGTTGCCAAGGTGCGTGAAGCAGAGCGGGAAAAAGTCGTGTCGGCTTACCGTGACCGGGTAGGCCACCTGATCATGGGAGTGGTCAAACGTACTGACCGCAAAGGTGTGATCATTGACCTGGGTGAAAATGCAGAAGCTTTCATCCCGCGCGAAGAATCCATTCCCGGTGATAATTTACACACAGGTGCACGGGTACGCGGTTTGCTGAAGGAAATCCGTCAGGATGCCCGTGGCCCGCAAATGATTGTCAGCCGTGCCGACGTCAATTTCCTGATCGAACTGATGAAACTGGAAGTGCCTGAAGTCAGCCAGGAAATGATCGACATTATGGGTGCTGCGCGTGACCCCGGTTCCCGTGCCAAGGTTGCGGTGCGTGCCAACCTGCCGAACGTTGACCCGATTGGTGCATGTGTCGGTATGCGTGGTTCGCGCATCCAGACTGTCACCAATGAACTGGGTGGCAAGGAGCGGGTCGACATCGTACTATGGAATGCCGATATTGCCACGTATGTCATGAATGCCATGGCACCTGCGGAAGTCCTTTCCATTGTGGTGGATGAGGAAACCCGCACCATGGACATCGGCGTGGACAGCGAAAAACTCTCCCAGGCCATCGGGCGTGGTGGGCAGAATGTCCGTCTTGCCAGCGACCTGACGGGCTGGACATTGAACGTGATGAGTGTTGAGGAAGCCGAAGCCAAAACCCAGGCTGAGCAGCAAGCACTGGTCGGGTTGTTCATGGAGAAGCTGGACGTTGATGAGGAAGTGGCAACCATCCTGGTTGAAGAAGGTTTCACCAGCCTGGAAGAAGTGGCTTACGTGCCGATCGAAGAATTCCTGGCGATTGAAGGTTTCGATGCCGACATCGTGAATGAGTTGCGTGACCGTGCGCAAACGGCCCTGTTGTCGCAGGCCATTTCCCAGGATACCCATTTACCGGCGGAAGACCTGTTGCACATGGATGGCATGAATGACGAACTGGCCTTCAAACTGGCGGCCAATGGTATTTGTACCATGGAAGACCTTGCTGAGCAGGCAGTGGATGAACTGGTGGAAATCACGGGTATTGATGAAGCACAGGCAGCCAGCCTGATCATGACCGCCCGCGCCCCATGGTTTGCGGAAGACAACAGTGCAGAAGCGTAATTCTGCGGGAGGATTAATACTATGTCGGACATAGCAGTCAAAAAACTTGCCGAGATGATCAATGCCCCCGTGGAAGTATTGCTCAAACAGTTGCAGGATGCCGGTATTCCGGTCAGTGGCCCGGATGCCTGGATCACGGATGGGCAAAAACTTACCCTTCTGGCACATATCCGCCAAGGTGCTGCGGCTGAGGGCAATGGTAAAATTACCCTGAAACGCCGTTCCACGAGTGAAGTCAGCGTCGGCGCGGGGCGTGGCAAGGTCAGCATCGAAGTACGCCGCAAGAAAAGCTTTGCAACGGATGGGGCAGCCTCCGGCATAGCAGAAAATACTGCCAGTGCGGATGAACGTGCCGAGCAAATGGCACGGCAAATGGCCGCCGAGCGCAAAGTCCGCGAAGAAGCCATCCAGAAAGCCGAGCAGGAACGCCGCCAACTGGAAGCACGCCGGATTGAGCAACAGCGCCACAAAACTACCGAGCATAAGGATAATGCTGTTGAGCAGGTAAAAGGGTCGCCTGAGGTCACTGTGGTTGCAGAAGAAATTCCATCTGCTGTCGCAGCGCCTGAGGTCATCCCGGCTGTAGAAACCAGGGAAGCGCCTGTTGAGGCTCCTGTAAGTGAGGCAACTGTAGAGGCGGAGGCCATCACGGTTGTTGAAACTATTACAGCTAAAGCGGAACCCGTACAGGATGTCCCGGCCGTACCTGCGGGTGATACTGACGCTGATTCCCTGACTGCAAAAGAACAGCGTGAAGTGGTCGCCGCTGCTGCACGGGAAGAGGCGGCAGCAGCCTTGAAACGCCGTCCTTCCAAGGTCAAGCCCAAGCAGTCGCTTGCCCCTCGCAGTGTAGCGGATAGCAGCGCACCGGAAGAGCCCCGGGATGAGACTTACGCAGCACCTGACCGTGTGAATGACAAGAAGCCCGCCAAGAAACCCGTCAAAAGCAAAACGGCTGGTGGCCGTGACCGTGAAGAACTGCATGTGCCGGGCGGTGGCCGCAATGCCAAGAAAAAGGGCGGCGGAAAACAACCTGCCCGTCAGGATGTCCGTCAGCAGGCCAATAAACATGGTTTTGAAAAGCCAACAGCACCTGTGATCCGCGAAGTCGAGATTCCGCCTACCATCGTCGTTTCTGATCTGGCACAAAAATTGGCCATTCGGGCAACAGACATCATCAAGGCCATGATGAAAATGGGCATGATGATGACGATCAACCAGTCGATTGACCAGGATACAGCCATTCTGGTGACGGAAGAGCTTGGCCACAAAGCCAAGCCCATGCAGGAAATGGATGATGCCGCCTTGCTGGCCTCGGTCATGGATCAGGATACCGAATACCATGCGGATGTGCGCCCGCCAGTCGTGACCATCATGGGTCACGTTGACCACGGTAAGACATCCTTGCTCGACTACATCCGTAAAACCCGTGTGGCGGCAGGTGAAGCGGGTGGTATTACCCAGCACATTGGTGCTTACCATGTGGATACCGATCACGGCACGGTCACTTTCCTCGATACGCCGGGTCACGCCGCGTTCACCAAAATGCGTGCCCGTGGTGCGCAGGTCACGGACATCGTAGTCCTGATTGTGGCAGCCGATGATGGTGTCATGCCGCAAACCAAGGAAGCGATCCAGCACGCCAAGGCGGCGGGTGTACCGATGGTGGTGGCCATCAACAAGATCGACAAGCCAGCCGCTGACCCGGATCGTGTGCTGTCCGAACTGTCCCAGAATGATGTCAATACCGAAGCCTGGGGCGGCGATGTGCCGGTAGTGAAAGTGTCTGCCAAAACCGGGCAGGGCATTGATGAATTGCTGGAAACCTTGCTGCTGGTCGCTGAGGTGCAGGAATTGACTGCGCCTGCTGATGCCCCGGCTCAGGGTAATGTCATCGAAGCAAGTATCGAGAAAGGCCGTGGTGCAGTTGCGACCCTGCTTATCCGCAGTGGTACCCTGCGTAAGGGCGACCTGCTCTTGTGCGGTGCTGAATACGGGCGTGTGCGGGCAATGTTTGACGAAAACGGTCGCCCGGTCAAGGAAGCTGGCCCATCCATCCCGGTTGCCGTGCTCGGTTTGTCCGGCGCACCGGAAGCAGGCGATGAAGTCGTGGTACTGAGTGATGAGCGCAAAGCACGTGAAATCGCTGAATTGCGCCGTGAAAAGCAGCGTGACAGCCGTTTTGCCGCACAAAGCAGTGCCAAGCTGGATAACCTGTTCAGCCAGATGCAGGCAGGTAACAAGGCGCAAGTCAATTTGCTGGTCAAGGCCGACGTACAGGGTAGTGTGGAAGCCATCCGCAGCGAGTTGCTCAAACTGTCCACCGATGAAGTGGAAGTCCGCGTGGTGTCTTCCGGTATCGGCGGTATCAACGAAAGTGACGTCGATCTGGCTGCCGCTTCCAAAGCGATCATGGTCGCCTTCAACGTGCGTGCCGATGCATCTGCACGCAAGGCTGCCTCTGATGAAGGCGTGGAAATCCGTTACTACAGCATCATTTACGATGTCGTTAATGACGTGAAGGAAGCCATGAGCGGCCTGTTGTCGCCGGAAGTCCGCGAAGTATTCGTCGGTCTGGCGGAAGTGCGCAACGTGTTCCGTGCTTCCGGCTTCGGCCAGGTGGCTGGTTGTCTGGTGGTGGACGGTGCGGTACGCCGTGGCTTGCCTATCCGTGTGTTGCGCGACAATGTGGTCATTTTCAACGGCGAACTGGAATCCCTGCGCCGTCACCGTGATGACGTGAAAGAAGTCCAAATGGGTACGGAATGCGGTATCGCGGTCAAGGATTACAACGATGTGCGGGTTGGCGACCAGATCGAATGTTACGACCGCATTGAAGTCGCGAGGAAAATCTAATGACACACCGTCATGCGCCACATGGTTTCGCGCGTACTGAGCGGGTGGCCGAGCAGATCCGTCGTGATTTGGCTGTGCTGGTTCGCGACCGGGTGAAAGACCCGCGAGTGGGCATGGTGACGCTGCTGGATGTCGAGGTTTCCAAAGACCTGGCCCATGCCAAGGTCTGGTTCGATGTCTTGCAGGCTGAGCATGGTCTGGAGGCACAGGAAGCGCTCAACCATGCTGCCGGTTTCCTGCGTCACGAACTGGGGCATCTGCTCAAATTGCGGATGACACCCGCCTTGCACTTTTTCTACGACGATACCCAGTCGCGTGGTAATGCCTTGTCAGCCCTCATCGACAAGGCAGTGGCTTCTGACCACCATGACGATACTGAGCTTGCCAGTGATGGTGCAGGCGAATCTTGAGCCGTCGCAGATTCCGTAAACTGAACGGCATCCTGTTGCTGGATAAAGCCTTGGGCGTGTCCAGCAACAAGGCATTGCAGGATGCCCGTTTCCTGTTCCAGGCGGAAAAGGCCGGGCATACCGGCAGTCTTGACCCGCTGGCTTCCGGTATGTTGCCCATCTGCTTCGGTGAAGCGACCAAAGTCTCTGCTTTCCTGCTGGATTCCGACAAGCGTTATGTCACAGCGGCAACCTTGGGCTATGTCAGTACGACAGGTGATGCTGAAGGTGAGAAGCTGAACCCGCGCTCGATTCCCATGTTGGATGAGGAAAAGATTGAGGCGGTGCTATCACGTTTCCGGGGGGAAATCAGCCAGATCCCACCGATGTATTCCGCCCTGAAAAAAGATGGCCAACCGCTGTATAAGCTGGCGCGGCAGGGCGTGGAAATCGAGCGTGAAGCCCGTACCATCGTTATCCATGAATTACGTCTGCTTGAATACACAGAAACAAGCCTGACCCTGGATGTCCGCTGTAGCAAAGGCACTTATATCCGTACCCTGGTGGAAGACATTGGTGAAGCACTGGGTTGCGGGGCGTATGTCGCCATGCTGCGCCGCGAATCGGTTGATCCGTTTGTTGAATACCCCATGCATACGCTGGAAAGCTTGCGGCAGTTGGTGGAACAGGGGCAGGATGCTTTGGATGCAGTGCTGTTGCCGATGGATGCTGCTTTGCCACATGTACCCGCTGTTACCCTGGATGAAACGGGCGCTGTGCGCATCCGTCAGGGGCAACGTCTGCCTCAGCGGGAACAGGCTGATTGCCCGCTGCTGCGTCTGTATTCGGAAAACAGTGGGTTTATCGGGCTGGGCTGTATCAGTAGTGGTGTGCTGCATCCTCTGCGCTTGCTGGCAGGGTAAGGCGATTATCGCTGTTTATTGATAAAACCCCGGAATTTCGGTTAATCGTGGCGCTCGGTTATTGAGAATAAAATGAATTGATGTGAGAATACCTTGCGCTGCGATAACTGAAAGAAGAGGGGCATACGTTCAACGCCAGATGGGTTTCTGGTGCGTGTTCTCGCAGTGTTGGGCTGAAGGGAACGGCTTGTTGTCAGGCAGAAGTGCTGGAAGCAGCGGGCTGTGGGGTGAGATGGATTCTGCATTATCATTCGGGCGGGGTAATCGGATGCGGTATCGTTACCACTATAGTTTTGCGCAAAAGACCATGTTTTTGTCGTTGTGGTTAATGGCTGGTTTCTTGGTCATTGTTAATTTTTTCTCTAATTCTTTGTTATCCATCCATAGCGGATCACCTACGCTATCCATGGTTCTCGTGTCTGTCCAGGGCGTTACCTTGATTACGTTGTGGTGCCTTTTTTCAAAGGCTTCCTGTTCCATGGCGGGGATGCTGCGTTGGTTGGGTGCCGGGGTAATCATCCTGCCATATATCGTGCAATTGGGCTTGCTGTCTTATCTGACGTTTTAGTCCGGTCGTCATGATGTCACTATTTTCCTTGGCTTAACGGGGAAAAAATCCTAATATTTGTCTATGCTTGAAATGACAAATATCAAAAGTAAAGCCATGGAGGTAGTGATATGAAATTGCCACAGAGTGCGAGGCTGCTGGCTGCGTTTAGTTTATCGGCATTGGCCACCGTCTTGGTAAATTGCCAGAAACCAAGCCAGGGTCAAGCCGGTGAGGTTTCCCCGGCGTCACAAAATACCGGGGCAGGTCTTCCGGTGTGTTCCACCGTTTCCAATGTGAAAACAGCCAATTGCACCATTGAAGCGGGGGCGGATGGTTCCGATACGATCCACTATCAATTGGTTGCCAGTCGCCAGAACCTTAAAGTAAAAGTTAAAAATGGTGAAAAACCCGACATTAGCTTGCAGGATGCGCTGGTTTATAACGGCAGCCTTACACCAGAGCGGATAGAGGTACGGCGGGGGGATGAGTTACGGGTTGATTTCCGTAATGAGCTGACCATGCCGGACAATGGCCGTTTTGACAATATTGGTTCCCACAATCCAGTGGATAATGTGCTGGATATGAACCCCCGGTTTACCAACTTGCATACCCATGGCGTGGTGACACCCTGGGATTTCAAGGACAGTAGCAAAGGGCGGGGGGACAATGTACTGGGTATTTTGTTGGCAGCCAAACAGGGTTTACCTGAAGGCATTAATCCGGCAGATTTCTGCTCAACTACCGGTGACAAGGTTTCCTACCGTTATACCTTTGCCAAGGATCATCCGATTGGCCTGAACTGGTATCATCCGCATCCGCACGGGACTAGCGGCTTTCAGGTGGAAGGCGGGATGTCGGGTCTGCTGATGGTGGCGGATGCCAAAGCCGAAGGGCTGCTGAATCCGGTTTACTTGCAAATCAAGGATATGCAGGCAAGCCGGGTGGATGGGGCCAATACTTACCAGTTCGAGAAATTTGATCCCTCAGTGCCTCCCGCCTGTTTCAAGCAGGCAGATGACGGCGGCTGGACATTTGAGGGTGATGCGCCAGGGCGTTGTGATTACCGCAAGCAGGACTTTGGCCAATGGTATTCATGGTTCTTCATGGTTAACGGGCAGTTGTTCCCGACCATCAAAGTCCCCCAGACAGCTTATTTGAGGCTTTCCAACAGCAGTGCCAATGCAACCTACCGGCTGGTACTGGAGCCGGATGCTGTGGATAAGCAGGCGGAAGATGGGGTTGGCGTGTCCTATTACACTCCGCCTCTCCGTGTGCTGGAAAAGGATGGCATGACCACCGTGGACAAGGCAACGACGGTTGCCCACGAGTCCTGTACATTGCCGATGATGACTTCAACACGGGTGGGGGTCGCGCTGGATTTTGCCAATCCGGGTGCTTCCGGTTCTGTTTGCAAGCTGACTGTCACCCGATCAAGGGATGATAGCGGCAAACCGAGGAAATCCTATACCGTGGAGAAGGTGGCATTCGATGATGCGGCCAAGGCTGATGTGGAAAAACAGCCCAAAATACTGTCATACAACCTGCTTCAGGAAGGTATTGACACAGGTGAAGATGACTGGCCAGCAGTCAGTCTGGCGAAACTGGAGCTGGACACCACCCTGTTGAGTGCTGATTTCGACGATTACCAGAAAGCCATCCAGCAGGCCGGTGGGCAGACGGTGGTTGCCCATGTTGACCGTGATGACGTGCTTCCGCCTGCTGCCTGTGAGGTTACGCCCTTTGACCATGATACGGATGGTGTGAAGCGGCGTCATGTTGCCTTGTTTTATGGCAGTACCGAATCTGATGCTTATGGTGGGCCGGGCACTGAGCATTTTGGTTTGGCAGCGACAGGGGAAAAAATTGACCTTAGCCCTGGGGCTAGTGACACCGCACTGGTGACGACAGCGACCATTGAGAGTTGGCGCAAGGAATATCAGGCACAATTTACGAGTTCTGCCTTGAGCAATTCCTATCAGACAGGAGGGAGTACCTTCCAGGAATATGATGCGCCCAGTCTGGAGGAGACAGGGCTTCTCAAATTGATCGGCCATAAGTTCCGTATCGAAAAAAATGGCAATATCAGGACTAGTATTTGTACACAACTGGGCAACCAGCCGGAACATTGGCGGATACATAACCTGTCAGCGCAGATACATAACTTCCATATCCATCAGATGAAGTTTCATGTTGTTGGTGTGCGGGGCGCTACGTGTCAGGCCAAAGCAGGTGGGCTTGCGCATCCGGGAGCCAATGGCCAGCCAGCACATGCCTATCAGTTCGTGGACAGTGATGGATATTTACCCATGAATCCTGGCAATGATGTGCTGAAAAATGTCATGGATGACCAGTGCTCAAAGTCTTATGCCGATTTGTTCGGTGATCTTCCGGCCAGTTTTTCCTTGCTGGAACGTCCAGTCCCGGCAGGGACGACAGGTACGGCAGCCGCACCTGCCATGATGGCTTCCGCGAGGTCTATGGAATCGGTGGATTACGGTTGGCATGACACGTTCCCGGTTCCGCCCATGGGGTATATTGATATTGATGTACCACTTACCCAGCCGGAACAGGTCGGCGAGTACGTCTTCCACTGCCATATCCTTGAGCATGAGGATGCAGGCATGATGGGCAAACTGGTCGTCAGGCCGAAAAGCTGAGGAGTGGGGTAATGGCACAAGGCATGTCGATCCATATCGGTCTGAATGCAGTCAACCCTGCCTGCTATGATGGCGTATGGGATGGCCATCTGGTGGGTGCGGAGCAGGATGCGGAAGACATGTACGCCATTGCCATGCAGCAAGGCTTTCAGCCAGTCAGGTTACTGGCTGAAGCCGCTACCCGCGACGCAGTGATTGATGCAATTGGGGTAGCCTGTGAAACCCTGGCTGCGGGTGACATCCTGCTGGTGACGTATGGTGGCCACGGTGGGATGGTGCGGGATGTTTCCGGCGATGAAAGCGATGGCATTGATGAGACATGGTGTTTGTATGACGGCCATTTGCTGGATGACGAGCTGTATGCCTTGTGGTGCTGTTGTGCTGCCGGGGTACGTATTCTGGTCGTTGCCGACAGTTGCCACAGTGGTACCGTGACCCGCGCCGGAGTCGGCAGGCCACGCGCCATGCCACATGATGTGGCGCTGGAAACCTGGAAACAGCATCGTGATTTTTACCTGAAGCTGGCTGCCAATGCAGCACCCGCCAAACCCTTGCTGGCAAGTGTGCGTCTGCTGGCCGCGAGCAATGAAGGGGAACTGGCTTACGACGGAGTGTATGACGGCATCCCCAACGGTTTCTTTACCAAATGCCTCAAGCAGGTCTGGGCAAAGGGCAGCTTTACCGGTGATTACGATGACTTTTTTGATGCCCTGTATGACCTGATGTATATCTACCAGCCGCCGGAACATTCGCTTATCGGCGTACAGGATGTCGGGTATGACCGGCAAAAGCCGTTCCAGATATAAGCACTTCCACCTGTGTGTTAGGATAAGCGGGATTCATAACGGAAGGTTTGGCAGACATGAGGGAATTTCTGGGCGTTATTGGTGTCCTGCTGGTGTTGTTTGGTGTGGCAGTTTTGGTTATCGGCAGCGTGCGGCATTTTTTCCCCTTCGTGGAAGAATACATCCCGGAAGAATTTAAAAAAGCCCTGTCACTGGGTATGGCAGGGTATTACGTATTGGGCGGGCTATTGCTGATGCTGCTTTTGTAAGCTCAGCGGGGAATTCTGCTGGCCAAACGTTCCATGGCAGTCTGTGCGTAACCGTTACCCTGGGCGGCGGCGCTACGATACCATTTCATCGCTTCAATCGGGTCGTAAGGCACGCCCCGGCCACTTTCATACATGGCACCGAGGTTAGTCTGCCCGTAAGGGTTGCCTTGCATGGCCGACAGTTGGAACCATTTGGCAGCTTCGGCATCATCCTGCGGGAGACCACCTTTACCACGCTGGTACATCCAGCCCAGGTTATTCTGGTCGTAGGCATTCGTCGGGGATAAGTCAGGTGGCGGGGTGGAAACCACAGCATTATTGTCCAGAGGGGGCGCAGGATAGGTTGCTACAGGTGGGGCTGGCAGGTCATTTGCGTGGGCTGGTAATGCGGCACTCAGGATCAAGGCCAAGGACATGCATGAAACTGCCACGGCATTCATGTGGTGGGCGACGTTCCTTGTCACGGTAGTTCTCCATAAACACTTACACTCGGCAATGAGTATAGAGTAATTTTTAATCTTTGATTAAAATTTTACCTTTTTTTTGTGATCTGCCTTGACGTTTTGCATCGGTGAAGTGGGGCAGCCTGTGGAGAGTCCAGGCCACCCCGAGGTGAGGTGTCTGTTTTTCCGTTACATCCTGACGAAAGATGAAACGTTCAGGCTGCTTTCGTCACCGGTAACGCTGCTGCTAGGGTCGATAGCAACATTGTTCGGGTAGCCGAAGTTACCGTCGTATGCGGCCTGGATGCTTGCTGCCTTGCTGGTGATCGCATTACCAATGACCGGGAACAGTTGGTCAATGGTCTTGGCTCGTTTCAGATCACGGGAACGCAACAGGCGGTTGGTGCTCAGGTCAATGGCGTAAGACACCCGGCCACGCCGCACCATGATTTGCAGGCGGCTGGTGTTGTTGCCACTCTTTTCTTCCAGCACGTAGCTGTAATTGCCGATCCGCTGGGAAGTCCACAATGCCTGGTTGCTATTCAGTGCGGCTTGCAGGTCTGCATACGGGTCAGTGGCCGGTGGATTGTTGGGGTCAGTTGGCGGGGTAGGTGGTTGTGGGTCAACCGGTTTGAGTGCCAGTGCCGCCTGAACCGCAGCGGTTGCATCCAGCAGGCCAGCGCCACAATTGTTGCAGCTTGCCGGGAACGGGCGGGCAGAGGATTTCAGGACGCTTTCAACCTGATCCGATGTCAGTGCCGGGTTGGCGGAAAGCATCAGGGCGGCAACACCGGACACGTGCGGTGTGGCCATACTGGTTCCCTGATAATAGGCGTAAGTATCCGCAGCGGCCTGTTTGCTGCCGGTATTCAGGGTCGACAGAATGCCGTTTTCCGAGCCGGTATTCATGGAACCACCCGGCGCGGCAAGGTCAACCGTCGAGCCGTAGTTGGAGTAATAAGCCTTGCCGCCATCACTGCCAGTGGCAGCCACGGCGATAACCCCGGAACAGTTGGCGGGGGAAAACTGGCTGGCGTCGGCATTGCTGTTACCGGCAGCAACAACGACAACCGCATTCTTGCTGCGTGCGGTATTGATGGCGTTTTGCATAGTTTGGCCACAGGCAGACTGGCCGCCCAGGCTCATGTTGATGACCCGTGCCGGGTTCGGGTTGGCCGGTACACCGGAGACGGAACCGCCCGCCGCCCAGATGATACCGGCAGCAACGTCAGAGGTATAACCACCGCATTTGCCCAGTACCCGTACCGGCAGGATTTTGGCACCGTAAGCCACGCCGGTAACGCCTTCGCCATTGTTGCCGACCGCTGCAATCGTGCCGGAAACGTGGGTGCCGTGCCAACTGCTGCTGATGCCGGAACTGCTGCCACATTCACCAGCCAGCACATAATCGCCAGGGTCGGTTGCATCCGCATCACGGCCATTGCCGTCATTGGCGACAAAGGTGTCGTTGATCATGTCAAAACCGGGCAGCAGGTTGGGTTTCAGGTCGATATGCGGCAGGACGCCGGTATCGACAACGGCAACCACGCTGCCAGTGCCGGTGGTGTAACCCCACGCCTGTTCGGTGCGGATACCGCTGGTGGCATCCAGCAAATCCCATTGGCGGAACAGGTACGGGTCGTTGGGTGTCACCGGGGCGGGCACATCCATACGGGTCAGGATGTAGTCAGGCTCGACGTATTCAACATCAGGGTTGGTTTTTAGCCATGAGGCCAGCTTGTCCCAATCGGCTTTGCCCTTGCGCTTGTTGAAACGGAAAACATCCGCATGGTTGGGGGTACTTTTGGTGTATTGGAATTTCTCGCCGCGTTCGGATTGCATCCGGGTCAGTACCTTGTCGACAGCTGCGGGTGTCGAGCCATCACGGAAGCGGACGATCAACTGATCCGTTTCGGGTTGGGTCATCAACGGGGTTGGGTGGGCATTTTTACCTTTCTCAGGTGTCTGGTTGGCGGATACAGCTTGATTGCTGAGGGCGAAACCGACCGCCAGTGCGAGCGCACAAAGACGTGCAAACAATGGATGGTACATCTCTGGTTCCCTTTATTGTTGTAATGCCCTTTCTACTTGGCCAGTTGTAGTTTTTATGCGCCCAGTGTCTCACGATACCGACCAAATGCAATAACCGACCGACGGGTGGCAGGTGTAGGCTTGAACCTGATATTGGGGGTAAAAGCAGCAACCCTCGGCAAGGCGTTCGGTTAGAATAAGGGGACGTTTCCGGCCAGAAACAGGAGAATTCGCCTATGTACCGCCCAATGAGTGTTGCTTTTGCCCTTGCACTGACCACTGCCGCGTATGCCGCTGATGGGCAGCATGTGATTGATTTGACAAGCGATAGCTGTGTTGAAAACAACCCTTCGACTGCCGGGATGCTGGATTGCTATACCCGCGCTGAAAAGGAGTGGGACGATGAGCTGAACCGGGTTTACAAGGCATTGCAGGCTGGGCTAAAACCCAAGGCACAGGATGCCCTGAAGCAGGCACAACGTGCATGGATGGCTCAGCGTGACAAGGAGTTTGAGCTGATTACCAGTATCAACGGGCAGATGGAAGGGACGATGTGGATTCCGGTCATGGCAGAAAAACGGGTCGAAGTGGTCAAGGCGCGTGCATTGGCACTGCAAGCCTACCTTGACTTGTTGAAAGACAGCGCCATGTAACCCATTATGCCGGGCTTTGATTGACGGTTAACGGACGAGAATGGGCAATATATCTGCCTGGCAGCGTGAGCTGGCGGGGGCGGTGCGTGATCCGCAGGAATTGCTGCAACGGCTGGGTTTGTCGGGAAATCCTGTCAGCATGGCGGCTGCACAGCAATTCCGTTTGCTGGTTCCGCACAGTTATCTGCAACGGATGCGTCCGGGGGCGTGGGATGACCCGCTGTTACGTCAGGTGTTGCCAGTGGATGCGGAATTGCAGGTAGTCGAGGGTTTCCAACATGACCCGGTGGGCGACCAGTATGCGCGGGTGGCAGATGGCGTCCTGCACAAATACCACGGGCGGGTATTGCTGGTCACGACAGGGGCGTGTGCGGTGCATTGCCGTTACTGTTTCCGGCGGCATTTCCCTTATAGCGAATCCAATCCGGTCAAAGGGGAATGGGAGGCGGCACTGGCTTATATCCGCGCCCAGCCTGATGTGCAGGAAGTTATCCTCAGCGGTGGTGATCCGCTTGCCTTGTCGGACGGGCGCTTGGCGCTGTTGTTTCGGCAATTGCGCGACATTCCCCATGTTACCCGGATACGTTTCCACAGCCGTTTGCCGGTGGTGTTGCCTTCACGGATTGATGAGGGTTTCCTGCGCTTGCTGGCGCAGATCCCGCAGCAGAAGGTGATGGTGATACATGCTAACCATGCACAAGAGCTGGCGGCGTGGGATGTGCAGCAGGCATTGGCAGCTTTGCACCATGCGGGCGTTACACTGCTGAATCAGGCGGTGTTGCTGCGTGGTGTCAACGACAGCGTGCAGGCGCAAGTCGAGTTGAGTGAAAGCCTGTTTGCCCAGCGGGTACTGCCGTATTACCTGCACCTGCTCGACCGGGTTGCCGGAGCCGCACATTTTGAAGTGCCGGAAAGCGAAGCGCTCGGGTTAATGGCGGAAATCCGCCAGCACTTGCCCGGTTTTCTGGTGCCGAAACTGGTGCGGGAAATTGCCGGGGAAAAGGCCAAAGTGCCGGTGTTCGGGTAGGAAGTATCGTGCAATAATTCCACGGATTCCAGCGACATGGAAATAACGGAATGACTAACCCCACCCAAACCGATCATATTTTCCTCAGCTACAGCCGTACCAACAAGGATGAGGCTGAAAGGCTCCGTTCACGGCTCATTGCTGCCGGTTTTACAGTTTTCCGTGACGA
>JBBIHI010000035.1:0-15565 GCA_037447095.1 Thiotrichaceae bacterium | reverse complement strand
CGCATCGGTGAGGAACACCAACGCGATTTCGCCGGTTTCAAGGTAGGTTTCGACAATTACTACAGCACCCATTCCGAGGAAAACCGTTACTTCGCCGAGTTCATTTATAAGGCGGCGCGTGACAACGGCCACATTGAGAAACGTACCATCCGTCAGGCTTACGACGAACAGGCGAAAATGTTCCTGCCTGACCGTTTCATCAAGGGTGAATGCCCACGTTGCGGCGCGGCTGACCAGTACGGTGACAACTGCGAAGCCTGCGGTGCAACCTATTCCCCGACCGACCTGAAGAATGCCGTTTCCGCGATTTCGGGAACCAAGCCGGTCGAGAAAGAAACCGAACACTATTTCTTCAAGCTGGGGCATTTTGAAGCCTTTCTGCGCGAATTCCTCGGCAGCGGTGCGGTACAGAAGGAAATCGCCAACAAGCAGATGGAATGGTTCGAGTCTGACAATGGCCTGAGCGACTGGGACGTTTCCCGCGATGCGCCATACTGGGGTTTCAAAATCCCGGATACCGATGATAAGTATTTCTACGTGTGGCTGGATGCGCCGATCGGCTATCTGGCCAGCTTCCGCAACCTGTGCGAACGGGCAGGCATTGACTTTGACACCTTCTGGAAACCGGGTAGTGATACCGAGGTGTACCACTTCATCGGCAAGGACATCGCCTACTTCCACACCCTGTTCTGGCCTGCCTTGCTGCATGGTGCCGGGTTCCGCACCCCGACAGCAGTCAACTGCCACGGCTTCCTGACCGTTAACGGGGCGAAAATGTCCAAGTCGCGCGGTACATTCATCCAGGCGGAAAGCTACCTCAAGCACCTCAACCCGGAATGGCTGCGTTACTATTTCGCCAGCAAACTCGGTAGCACTATTGATGATATAGACCTCAATTTAGAAGATTTTATTTTCAAAGTGAATAGTGATTTGGTAGGGAAACTAGTAAATCTTGCATCTCGTTGCGCCAGTTTCTTAAATAAACACTTTGACAATAAACTATCAGAAAAATTAGATGATGATGATTTGTATCAAGACTTTGCCGGGGAAGCTCTTGCTGCACAAATTGCCAAAGAGTATGAAGATCGCAATTACAAATACGCTATCCGTTTCATAATGGCGTGGGCGGATCGTGCAAACCAGTACATTGATGAAAAGAAACCATGGATTCTTGCGAAAGATCCAACTCGTTTACATGAGGTACAAGAAGTTTGTACTCAAGGATTAAACTTCTATCGTATCCTCATCACATACTTAAAGCCCGTTTTGCCCCAATTAGCTTCAGATAGCGAAATGTTTTTTAACGCTGGTGAGTTGAAATGGCTCAGAGACGGAGAAAAAATAATTCCACCGTTATTAGGCACAACAATAACAGCCTTCAAAGCCCTGATGACCCGCGTTGAACCTGCAATGGTGGAAGCGATGCTCGAAGACAACCAACAGGCCATGCCTGCCCCGGCGGAAACTGCCAAACCCACCGGCCCGCTGGCAGATGATCCGGTCAGCCCGACCATTGGGTACGATGATTTCGCCAAAATCGACCTGCGTATCGCTAAAATTGTGAAAGCGGAACACGTCAAGGGTGCGGACAAGCTGGTACAACTGACCCTTGATCTCGATGGCGAAACCCGTAATGTGTTCGCGGGGATCAAATCAGCGTATGATCCCGCCGACCTCGAAGGTCGCCTGACCGTGATGGTCGCCAACCTTGCCCCGCGCAAAATGCGCTTCGGCATTTCCGAAGGCATGGTGCTGGCAGCAGGCCCCGGCGGTAAGGACTTGTTTATCCTGACCCCGGACAGCGGTGCGCAACCGGGAATGCGCGTTAAGTAAAAGGTCTACAAGAACAATATGTTAGGGAAATTTTTCAAGCCAAAATGGATGCATAATGATGCCACAGTACGCATCCAGGCCATTTCCACTTTGGCAGGCGATAGCGTTGAAGTCATCAAGCTGGCCCAATCCGACCCTGACCAGGGGGTACGCGCTACTGCCATTACCCACCTGACCCACCTGCCAACGCTGGTACAACTGGGTCATGGTATTGGCCGTCTGGCGGAACAGGCACGGCAGCGCGTATTGGTGCTCGCCGCTTCCGACCATCACCATGACATTCTGCTGGCTGATGTCTGCCATTGGTTGACCAACCCTGCCCTGTTGCGCAGTCTGGCGCGTGACCACGAACGGCATGTACGCCTGCGCCGCCATGCCATCGGGCAACTGGACGAACAGGAACTGCTGTTCCATATCGCCAACGAAGACAATTCCAAGGAAATCCAGTTTTTTGCTGCGCAACGTATCCAGGATATGGACAAATTGCGCGAACTGGACAAGCAACACGGCAAAAATAACAAGCGCTTGCGCCAGTTACTGAAAAAGCGCACTGAACACGAACAACAACGCCAGCAGCAACAGGCGTATCTGGAAAACCTCTGCGCAGAAGCTGAATCCCTCGGCACGCATTCAAGCTGGGAACAGGACAAAACCCGTGCCCTCGTCCTGCAACAGCACTGGGGGAAACTGCCGGTCACGCCCACGCCTGAGCAGCAGCAGCGCTTCCGTCAGGCACTGGATACGTTCCAGCAAAGCTTAAGCGCCTACGAAACCGAACAGGCCGCCATCCGCACCGTACAGGAACGTGAAGCTGCCGAGCGTGCCCGCCTGCAAGCCGAAGCCGAACAACAGGCGGCTGCCGCTGAACAGGCAGAACGTGAACAGCGCGAGCGTGAACAACAGGCCGAAGCGGCTGAACGCGCACGCCGCAAACAGCAACAGGCGCAGCAGACGGAAATCCTCCAGCAATTGCGTACTGACCTGCAAACCCTCGACGCGCATCTGGAAGCCGAGCAATACGGTGAAGCCATCGACCTACATCAGGCCCTGGGGCAACGCCTCAAGGAACTGCCCGGGATTCCCGCCAAGGAACTGGCCTTCTGCCGCAACCGCCTGCAAGCACTGGTGCCGTATATCCGTGAGTTACAGGACTGGCGGCGCTGGGGAACCGATCAGGCACGCAAGCAACTGATCGAAACTGCCGAAAACCTGCGTTCCGACGACGGCATTGACCCGCAGGATCGCGCCAGGAAGGTGCAGGGCCTGCGTGATGAATGGCGCAAACTGTCGCATATGGAACCGGGGCAGCAACGCGCGATGTGGAAAACCTTTGATTCCACCGTGACCGCCGCCTACGAACCCAGCAAACAGCATTTCGACGAACAGGCACAGCAACGGCAGGCCAACCTTGAGCAACGCCACACGCTGTGCGCCGAACTCGAAGCCCTGTATGCCGCCACCGACTGGGAAAGCGTGCAGGACAGCGAAGCCTGGCGTGCCTTGCAGAACCAGACCAATGCCTTGCGCAAACGCTGGAAAGCCATTGGCACGGTCAGCCACAAGGAATGGAAGCCGGTCAACGAACGTTTCAACGCAGCGATGGATGCCTTCGAGACCCCTTTCAAGGCCGAACGCAACCGCAACTGGGAAGAACGCGAACAGCTTGTTGCCCAGGCGCAAATCCTGCTGGACAGCGCTGATACTGCGCAGGCCATTGCTGAAGTCAAGGAGTTGCAGGCGCAATGGCAGATTACCCTTGCCTCGCGCCCTTCAGACGAGCAGCGTCTGTGGAAGCAGTTCCGCGAACCGATTGACGCCCTGTTTGCCCGTTCCCGCGACGAGCGTGACCAGAAGCGCAATGAACGCGATGCGCAACTGGCTGCCGAACGTCAGGCACAGGAAGAACGGCACCAGCGCGAACTGGAACGCCAGCAACAGCAACAGGCCGAACTGGAAGCACTGGCTGCCCAATCCGTCCTCAACAAACAGGCTGAAACCGACGAGGAAACCCGTCAGCAGAACCAGCTCAAGGGCGAAAGCTTGTGTATGCAGATGGAAATCCTGCTGGAACTGGAAACCCCTGCTGAATTCCAGAAAACCCGCATGGAATACCAGATTGCCCAGATGCGCGACGCCATGCGCAGCCGCAAGGAAACCAGCAACTCCGGCAAACAGGCACTTTCCTTGCTGAAACAATGGTATGCTTTGGGCGGGATGGATGCCGGAGCGGCAGAAAACCAAAGCATCCGCATCGGGAAAATCCGCCAAGCCTTGTAGACATCAGCTATGCTCTTGGTAACAACCGACGGAGACCATAGTCATGAAAAATATTTCGCTCCTTTCCTGTTTGTTGGCAAGCACCTTGCTGGCAGCCCCAGCGATCACCCTAACAGCCAACGCCACCAGCAGCGTGAGCAGTGGCTTGCATACCCCGCCCCGTGGTTCTGCGGAACGTTCCGCCATCCTGGATGCCATGCGGGCAAAACACCCTGATCTGGGCGATATTGTTTACGTGGTCAGCTACCTCAAAGTGAACAATGGATGGGCATGGCTGGAAGCTGCGGGACAATCCCGCGATGGCCGTAACCACTACGAACCCGAGCAAGCCCTGCTGCACCGGGTTGGTGGGCACTGGAAAGTGCTGGAAATGCGCCCTGGTGGAGAAGACTGCCTCAGCGACCCGACCTGTGCCAATGACCAGAAATATTTCAGGAAACTCAAAGCACGGCATCCCTCTGTGCCGACAAATATTTTCCCGCATTAAACCAATACACAGCCGGGAGGCAGCCAGGTAGACTGCCTCCCGATGCCATCATTCACTCATCCCAGTTGTAACCTGCTTCATCAGCCACTTTTTCACACAGGGCTTCAAGCGCTTCCAGGAATGCGGCTTCATCGTCGGGAATGATTTCAAACGTGGAAAACTCGATATACGTCCCGTTGTCATCTGCATCTTCCGACCATTCGTAATTGTAATATTCGCTGTCGGTCGAGTGTTTGGCGCACAGCTTGTCAATCTGGTTGACGACCTTTTCGCCGCGTTCGGTGTAAATGTAAAAGCCGGTCAACTCCAGCGTTTCGGCATCGTCTTCATCCCCGTCTTCCTCATCAGATTCATCTTCATCTGACCCGGCATCTTCCTCCTCGTCTGATTCCTCATCTTCGTCGGATGCTTCCTCCTCGTCAGCATCATCGGCTCCTTCGACGCTGAAGTCATAGTTTTCATCCTCCGCCCACTCATTGCACAGGCCATCCAGTTCTTCCAGAAAACCGTCCGGGTCATCCAGCGTAATGTCGAAGTTGCTGATTTCGGCGTAAGTAATACCGTCCTCTTCGGTTTCTTCGTAGTCGAAATAGAATTCCTCTTCGGTAGCATACTCGTTGCAGAGTTCTTCCAATGCAGTGGCGAAACCTTCCACGTCATCGGTGGCGACGTAGAAATCGAACAACTGGATGGAACCGTCCCCGGCGAAATAGGAACCGCCGTCATCCGATTCGATGTCCTGGCTGAAATCAAGGTCTTCCACTGACTTGATGATCCAGGTGTCGTGCCCGTTCAACTTGTCATGAATGACGTATTTGTAGGGGATGTAGCAATAGCCCTTGTCACCCCACCCATTCCCCCAGGAATTACGCACGATGAACATCTGATCCTTATCCAGGTAGCCGACGCACAGCATCGCGTGCCAGCCGTGTTCCTCGCGCACCTGCTCACTTTGTTTCGGCATCGGCACACGCCCCCGATTGTCGGTAGCGTTGTCAAACGAGGTGAAGGTATTCAGGCAAAATGCAATCGGGTAGCCATCCGCCAACGTATGCCGGTACAGGTCAAGGTCAGTCTCGACATACTCCGCTTCGGCAATTTTGAAATGCGAGCCGTGGTTATAGGCTTCCTCAGCCGGTTCGTCGGTAATGCAATCCTCGTCATTAGGCCACAGGTCTTCGCGGCACGCGCCGTACTTTTTCAGCCCCTCAATGGCGGACTGCATGGAAGTGCCTTCATCTTCGCCAGTGTCATCGTCTTCCAGACGGGCGTTGTAATAAATGAACAGGCGGCTGACATCCCCTGCATTACCCAGATTGCGTTTGGCGAGGTATTCATAAGCACCTGCGCAGGCATTCGCCACACAGCTATTGCCGACCTGCTCTTCGATCAAGCTCAGGTAAGGCCGTAAATCAACTTTAGGTGGTAACGGTTTCTCAGCGGAACGCCCAACCTTGTGGCGTTTGGCATCGGCTGGGACAGCGCCTACGCGGCAGCCGCCCAGCTTCTCATGGCGTGGATTCATGTATCCGGTCTCCCTCAGTGGTTATTATCCGCAGATAATAGCAACTCTCAGGAACGGTTGATAAGACATTCGTTGCGCGGGATACCAGGATGTCTGGGAAAGTCAATCCGCCACAAAACCACGACCAGTAAAATGCTGCCCAACAGCAACCACACCGGCCCCAGCAACCACAAACCAAACGGCAGGACCAGCAGGATTGCCCGCATCCCCAGGGTGAAATGGAACGCCCCGCGATGCAACGAAGCGCTGATGAATTGCTCCGGCAGCGCGTGCCCATCCATACTGCTGGCCGCATTGAGCATAAAACCAACGTGGTTGTAATAGCGCACGGTCAGGGCGAAATTGAAAAAGGCAAAGAAAAACGTCACCACCAGCAACAACAGGCGCGACAACACCACATGCGGATGCCCCGTGCTGAGCATATCCAGCACATGATTGAAATTATCCAGGCTGTTCTTGTTGGTCAGGATGAAACTTAGCAAGCCCGCCACCAGCAGGATCGCGGTTGAAGCCAGGAAACTGGCCGACATCAGGGAATTGCGCAGGGTCTGCACCGCCAGCACGTCCCCCGGCTGACGTTGCATCATATGCCGCACCCATGCAGTACGCACACAGGCGTTAATCCCAACATCTGTCTGTAGCGGATGGTGTTTGACCATCCACACCAGATATACGTGGTAACCGCCCAGCAAAAACAGGGAACTGAGCAACAGGTAAAATTCAGCAGTATTCATCAGCCAACAATAAATAGTTCAGTCCAGCAACGCAAGCCACGCCGGATGCCTAGCTATTGTCTGCAAGGCTTCCTGCAACAAAGTCTTGCCCGGTTCCATGCGCGGCCAGGTTGAAAGCCCCGACGGATGCGGCAACGGCACGACATCCACCCCACGCCCCAGCAACTCAATCCGGTGGCTTGTACCCACGACCCCATCCAGTTTCCTGACCGGCAGGAACTGGTTGATCGCCAGCTTGCCAATCAGGATGACCAGTTGCGGCTGGCACAAACGGATTTCCTCCATCAGCCAGCGCGAACAGTTGGCCACTTCCTCATCTGACGGCATCCGGTCGCCGCCCTTGGGGTGTTTGCCGGGAAAACAGCGGCATACCGCCGACATGTAAACCCGCTTGCGGAAGGTTTCCTCATCCAGCCCGATCCCTTCAAACCATTTGAACAGGGTCTTGCCCGCCGTCCAGCCGAACGGGCGCATGACTTTGGCTTCGTGGATGCCGGGTGCCTGCCCGATCGACATGACCGGTGACAAAACCGGCTCGCCGGTAATCACCGGGCGGATCATGTCCGGGCACAGGGTACACTGGCGCAATGCCTGCTGATGCCTGACGAGTTCGGGATGTGGATGGATGATTTTCACTGCGGTTTCCTCCACAGCAAGTATATCGCCGGAACCACCAGCAACGACAGCAGTGGAGCGGTCACCATCCCCCCCACCATCGGCGCTGCAATCCGCTGCATCACATCCGAGCCGGTTCCGCCGCCGAGCATGATCGGGATCAGCCCCGCCACAATCACGGCAACGGTCATGGCTTTGGGCCGCACCCGCATGACCGCACCCTCGAAAATGGCACCCCGCAAGTCTTGCAGTGTTACCTTGCCATCGGCTTGATGCCGCTTCCAGGCATTATCGAGGTACACCAGCATGATCACGCCGAATTCCGCCGCCACGCCGGACAGCGCAATAAAACCCACTGCCACGGCTGCCGAGAAGTTGAAGCCCAGCCACCACACATACCAGATTCCCCCGGCCAGCGCGAACGGCAATGACAGCATCACCACCGACGCCTCAACAGCACTGCGGAAAGTCAGGTACAGCAGCACGAAAATGATCAGCAAGGTCGCCGGTACCGCCAGCGTGAGCTTGTCCTTGACCCGCAGCATGTATTCGTACTGCCCCGCCCAGCTTATGCTGTAACCGGCAGGCAGCTTGATTTCCTGCGCCACCCTGGCCTGGGCAGCCTTCAGGTAAGTGCCCAGATCCACCCCGTGAATGTCGACGAAAGTCCAGCCGTTCGGGCGGGCATTTTCGGTCTTGATCATCGGCGGGCCTGCCGTCACCTTGATGCTGGCAATCTTGCCCAGCGGAATTTGCGCCCCCGTCGGTGTCACCAACGGCAATTCCGCCAGCTTGTCCGGGTCATCGCGCAGGTAACGCGGGTAACGCAGGTTGATCGGGTAACGTTCCAGCCCTTCCACGGTCTGCCCGACATTGGCTCCGCCGATGGCCGAGCTGACCAGGGTCTGGATGTCGGCAATGTTGAGGCCGTAACGGGCGGCGGCTTCACGGTTGGGGGTGATTTCCAGATAGCGCCCGCCGGACACCCGTTCAGAAATGACGGAAGCGGTACCTTCCACGCCTTTGAGCACGCTTTCCAGCTGTTCACCAATCTGTTCGATCTGTTGCAAATCCTGGCCGGACACCTTGATCCCGACGGGCGTCTTGATGCCGGTCGCGAGCATGTCGATGCGGGTCTTGATCGGCTGTACCCAGGCATTGGTGACACCGGGGAATTTCACCGTCCGGTCAAGTTCGGCAATCAGTTTTTCCAGCGTCATGCCTGCCCGCCACGCGGACTTGGGCTTGAGGCGGATGGTGGTTTCCAGCATTTCCAGCGGAGCGGGGTCGGTAGCGGTATCGGCACGCCCGGCCTTGCCGAATACCGTATCGACTTCGGGAATGGTCTTGATCAGGCGGTCGGTTTGCATCAGCAATTCCTGCGCCTTGCCGATTGACAGCCCCGGCAAGGTGGTGGGCATGTACAGCAGGTCGCCCTCCTCCAGTTCCGGCATGAACTCGGAACCCGTGTGACTCAGGGGGTAATACGCCGAAGCGGTCAGCAAGACTGCCACCAACAGGGTCAGCCACGGCTTCCACAGGCAGGCACGCAACAGTGGGCGGTACAGGCCGATCAGCCCACGGGTCAACGGGTTGCTGGTTTCCTTCGGCAACTTGCCCCGGATGAAATAGCCCATCAGTACCGGGATCAGCGTTACTGCCAACCCGGCAGCCGCTGCCATCGCGTAGGTTTTGGTGAAGGCCAGCGGGGCGAACAGGCGGCCTTCCTGCGCTTCCAGCATGAACACCGGGATGAAACTCAGGGTGATGATCAGCAGGGAAAAGAACAGGGCGGGGCCGACTTCGCTGGCGGCATCAGCGATGGTTTCCCAGTGGTCGCGACTTTCCCCCTCCCTCTCCAGATGCTTGTGCGCATTCTCGATCATGACGATGGCCGCATCCACCATCGCGCCAATGGCAATCGCAATCCCGCCCAGCGACATGATGTTGGCATTGATGCCCTGCTGGTGCATGACGATGAAGGCTGCCAGCACGCCCAGCGGCAGGCTGACAATCGCCACGAAGGCGGAACGCAGATGGAACAGGAATATCAGGCACACCAGCGCGACCACCGCAAATTCTTCCAGCAGCTTTTCACCAAGGTTGTGTACGGCACGGTCAATCAACCCGGAACGGTCATAGGTGGGGACGATTTCCACCCCCTCCGGCAAGCCTTTTTTCAGCTCTTCCAGCTTGCTCTTGACGTTCTGGATCACGGTACGGGCATTTTCACCGTAACGCATGACGATAATGCCACCGGCCACTTCGCCCGTGCCGTCGAGTTCGGCAATTCCCCGGCGGATTTGCGGGCCAAGCCGTACCGTGGCCACATCCCGCAGCAGTACCGGCGTACCGGTTTCGGCATTGACCTTGATGGGGATGGTTTCAATATCTTCGATCTTGCTGAGGTAGCCTTTGGAGCGCACCATGTATTCGGCTTCGCCCAGTTCCAGCACCGAGCCACCAGCTTCCTGATTGCCGTTCTGGATCGCCATGTGCACGTCGGTCAGGGTCAGGTTGTAGGCACGCAGGCGTTGCGGGTCGGCCACCACCTGATATTGCTTGACCATGCCGCCAACACTGGCGACTTCCGACACGCCGGGAACGGTTTGCAGCTCGAATTTGAGGAACCAGTCCTGAAGGCTGCGCAACTGGGCAATATCGTGCTTGCCGGTTTTATCGACCAGCGCGTATTCGTATACCCAGCCGACCCCGGTGGCATCCGGCCCCAGTTGTGGTGTCACTCCGGCAGGCAGGCGGCTGGCGGCCTGGCTCAGGTACTCCAGCACCCGTGCACGCGCCCAGTACGGGTCAGTGCCGTCCTCAAACAGTACATACACGTAGGAATCGCCGAACATGGAATAGCCACGCACCACGGTCGATTTGGGCACCGACAGCATCAGGGTGGAGAGCGGGTAGGTAATCTGGTCTTCCACCACCTGCGGAGCCTGCCCTGCGTATTCGGTCTTGATGATCACCTGCACGTCGGACAGGTCAGGAATGGCATCCAGCGGCGTGCGCAAGGCGGCAATGACACCCCACGCCGCCAGCAGCAGGGTAATAACCAGCACCAGAAAACGGTTGCGTATGGAAGCACGGATAATCGCGGTCAACATGTTTCACCCCCTTATTCCGCGCCCATGCGCCGGAAACCGGCTTGCAGGTTGCTTTCGGAGTCGAGCAGGAATTGCCCGGAAACCACGATTTCATCACCGGATTTCAGGCCATCCAGCACTTCCACATAGTCGCCGGAGCTGAGGCCGGTCTTGATGTCGACGGGCGTATATTCGCCCTCACCGCTGACCTTCACCACCCGCGCACCATCCTCAGTGGGAATGATGGCTTCCCTGGGAATGGCCAGCGCCTTGCGGGTTGCGTCGTAGATGCGCACGTCAACAAACATGTTGGGCTTGAGCTTGGCGTCCTGCATGTCGAACTTGATGCGCGCCTTGAGGGTACGGGTCTGGCCGACCAGATCGGGATAGATGTAGTCAACCTTGCCCTCCCAGGTATGCCCCGGCATGGCGTCGGTGCGGATTTCGGCCTGATTGCCGACTTTCACCGCATCCATCTGCTGGTCGAACACATCCACCAGCACCCACACGGAATCAAGGTTGGTAATGGTGTACAGCGTGGTTTCAGGGCCGATGTACATGCCTTCACGCACGCCGATGTCGGTAATGACACCATCCTGCGGAGCCAGTACCGGAATACGGCGGATGGGTTCATCGCTACTGCGCAGTTTGCTGATGGTGCTTTCCGGCACATCCAGCAGGCGCAGCTTGTTTTCGGCAGAGGCGAACAGTGATTTCTGCCCCGCTGCCGACATCAGTGAAGCTGTGCGCTTGGCGATCAGCAATTCGTTTTGCGCATCAAGGATGTCGGGGGAATAATATTCCAGCAGCACCTCGCCTTTTTTTACTTTTTCACCGGCAGCACGCGCATTGAGCACTTCCACCCAGCCCTTGGCACGGGTGTGAACCTGTTGCAGCGCGTCTTCGTTGTAATTGATGTAACCGACCGTGTTGGTGACACGCGCCATGCCCCGTTCAGCGGCTTTGGCTGTACGCAGCCCCATGTTTTGCGCGGTGCTGGAACTGACCTTGATGGCAGGTGTGGCATCTGTAACAACTGGCGCGGCGTGATCATGATGCGCCTGAAGCACCAGATCCATGCCGCAAATGGGGCACTTGCCCGGCTCATGCCGGGTAATCTGCGGGTGCATGGGGCACATGTAGACGGGTTCATCGGCATACGCCGCCTGAATGCCGGACAGCCACATGCCCAGCAGTAATAACAATGACAGGATGGTTTTCATGTTTCACCTGTAAACGTGCAATCTTCACGCCCCCTTGGTGCAAAGGGGGAACTCGCGGGAATGTCGGGCGCAAACCCGTTACAGGTCAAGCAATGGGTGGGCGGATGATGGTTTCGTGGCGTTCCGCCAAGGGCGTGGGCGTGCTGATTTTGGTTGATAATCTTCGGGATGGCTGCAACAGCGGCCATTCCGGCAAGCTCAGCACAAACTGGCTGTGCTGGAACTGGTCGCAGTGGCAGGTATCGGCCTTGCCCATCTGGGCAGCGTGATGGCAATGCTGTTTTTCCATGGTCTGGTGGCAGCAATGGTGCCCCGTCATATTCTGCACATGGCAACACGGCACGCTCGCCGACCACACCGGGAAGGCGACCATCAACAGGATCAGCAATGTCACTAAACGGTTACGCATAGGGACAATTCTAGCAATGCCCTCTCTGCGAATGAAAGGCTTTTTGCCGCTATTTCTTTACCGCTACAGCCTGTTTGCGCTTGGTGCGCTCATCATCCAGAACAACGGTGACGTGCGGAGGTGGTGTGTCATAATATTTTATTTGGGCTAAATCAACATTCGGAATTAATCTCCTGATTCTGCCCGGAGCTATTATCCCCCCAAGTCCTGTACAACAAGACATAATCAGAGCCATAGCACCCAAGGACAGTGAACTCTTCGCGCTGGATATGATAAAAACACCCACAACGATACCTATCACCACACCGACAGGACGCCATGAATAATGACTAACGATCAAATACTCGCCTTGAATTTCAGCGGTATTAGCCCTGATTTTATACGTGCCCATGATTAAAGATCCCGACCATTTGATCCAGAAAGCTTTGCTGCTTTGTCCTTGTATCCGGTGCATCCAACCTGAAGTCAACATCAGCGATATATCAGGTTGAACGACCAGACTGGAGGCACTCCCATGAACCCACCTTCGATCCAACCAAAACATCCAAGCTATACAATGAACGTTATGTTTTTATGCAATGGATAATATTTACTCTAAGACAGAATGTAAATGAGCAAAATGTGATCGAATGGCATCTTTTTATCCATCGCCTGAATGATTAAATAACAAGCATACGCTCAGTTTATGGCTTGCAATACGCCCCCGTTTCGACCGATGCCAATGGCAATACGCCAGCCCCTTTCCTGATGACAAACTCCGGCACACCCACTTCGTTTGCACCAGCCATCCAGTTATAGGTATAACCCAGGCGTGTCCAGGGAAAACCGCCATCAAGCTGATAGGACTGGCTGCTCTGGCGGGCATACCATGTTGCATGGCTGGCCGGGACATCGGCAGGCAAGGTTGGTGCACAGGTTTTATCCTGCAAACCAGGATTGGCGCAGGGGCGGAACATATTGGCAGTATCCACCTCCAGGGTGACGAAATTGCGTTTCTCCGCATTGTCAGCCGGTAAGCCCAACAGTTTCTGTACATCGCTGACTGCCGTGGCAGACGGGAACTGGCGACAGCGTTTTTTGACATCACCTTCCAGTGTTACCCACACCTCACCCCATTTGAGCGGAACGGATTTGCCAAGCGGATAACTGTCAGGATATTTGCTCCAGGTGACAACATGCACTTTGCCCGGCGGGATGGTTGGCAAAGGGCGGATTTCATCGGACTCAATAACCGCAGCATCCATAATGGCTTTGCGGTAAGCCTGCTGATCAGCGGTTTTATCAGGCACTGTACCCAACCCGGCACAACCCGTCAGCAGAATACCCATACCAACGGCAACCACGCGCCATAATGGTTTGTTCATACGCTTTTCCTCCCTCGATTGAAAAAGCTTTTATAGCAGGATTTTCATACGGCATATACAGGTGAAATGGACAAGGCTGGAAGGCAGGCAACCTTTCCGCTACCATTCTGCCCATTGTTATGAATCACGTCAGCCAAGGATTTATGGACGCACAACCCAAAGACCCGCATACCGTTATTGTCAACCTGCGTGACCCGGAAGGTACCTATACCTGCGACATCCGTGCCGGTAATCACCTGATGGTCGCCGATGAACCCGTGCCCCTGGGTGGGGATGACCTCGGTGCCGCCCCTTACCAATACCTGAAAGCCGCTTTGGGTTCCTGTACCGCCATGACCATCCGCATGTATGCCGAGCGCAAGAAATGGGCTGTTCAGGACGTTGTAGTAACGCTCCGTCACAGTCGCGATGCCAACAAGCAAAGCGTGTTTGAACGCGACATCCGTCTGGTGGGTGAATTGACCGAAGACCAGCGCGAACGTCTGCTGGATATTGCCGACCGTTGCCCCGTACACAAAACCCTGAGCAACGGTGCTACCATCCTCAGCAAACTCGTTGACTAAGACAGAAGAAGCCACATGTTACACATCTACAATAGCCTGACCCGTCAAAAAGAAGAATTCAAACCCATCGCGCCGCGCCAGATACGCATGTACGTGTGCGGCATGACGGTCTATGACTATTGCCATCTCGGCCATGCACGGGTGATGGTGGTGTTCGACACGGTTTACCGTTATCTGAGGGCCTCGCATTACATCGTCAACTACGTGCGCAATATCACCGATATTGACGACAAGATCATCAAGCGGGCGGCAGAAAATGGTGAGCCGATTGATGCCCTGACCCAGCGTTTCATCGACGCCATGCACGAAAACGAAGACGCACTCAGTGTGTTGCGCCCGAATGCCGAGCCACGCGCCACCGGCAATATCCCGGAAATGCTGGTCATGATCCAGCGCCTGATGGATAACGGCCTGGCTTATCAGGGCAAGAACGGCGACGTGTATTACGACGTATCGAAATTTAACGGTTACGGCAAACTGTCCGGGCGCAAGCTGGATGAATTGCGCGCCGGTGAACGCATTGCCGTCGACGAAGTGAAAGACGACCCGCTGGATTTCGTGCTGTGGAAAGCCGCCAAACCCGGTGAACCGGCGTGGGATGCGCCGTGGGGACAAGGCCGCCCCGGCTGGCACATCGAATGTTCCGCCATGTCGCAAAAACTGCTCGGCGACCATTTTGACATCCACGGTGGTGGCAGTGATTTGCAATTCCCGCACCATGAAAATGAAATCGCCCAGAGCGAAGGTTGCACTGGCCATCAACACGTCAACTACTGGATGCACAACGGTTTCATCCGCGTAAACGATGAGAAGATGTCCAAATCACTGGGTAATTTCTTTACCATCCGTGAAGTTCTGGAACATTACCGGGCGGCGGAAATCCGTTTTTTCATTCTCAACAGCCATTACCGCAGCCAGTTGAATTACTCGACGGAGCAACTGGATGCTGCGCGTGCGTCCCTGACCCGCCTGTATACGGCCTTGCGTGGTCTGCCTGAATCCGGTTCAAGCTCAGGAACGGCCTATGAAAGCCGTTTCAAAGCGGCCATGGACGACGATTTCAACACCCCGGAAGCTGTTGCCGTGCTGTTTGAACTGGCCAGCGACATCAACCGCATCCGCAAGACCCAAAGTGACGGGGCTGCCGCACCACTGGGTGCTTTGCTGAAGAGGCTGGCGGATATATTGGGGTTGTTACAGGATGACCCGGAAAGCTGGTTCAAGGGCAATGCCGGGGCGGGTGGTCTGGACGATGAAGCCATTGAAGCCCTGATCCAGCAGCGCCTGGAAGCCCGTCAAGCCAAAAACTGGGCGGAATCTGACCGTATCCGTGACGAACTCAAGGCTCAGGGCATTCTTCTGGAAGACAAGGCGGGTAGCACAAGCTGGAGGCGGGCATGAACAAAATTACCATTATCGGCGCTGGTTTTGCTGGTCTGA
>JBBIHI010000034.1:0-15783 GCA_037447095.1 Thiotrichaceae bacterium | reverse complement strand
TGGATCGTGGAACGGACATTTGCCTGGTTGGGCAACTTCAGGCGCCTGGCTAAAGATTTTGAAATCCTCACTGCCACCGCAGAAAACATGGTGCGGATTGCCATGCTGAAAATAACACTTGCAAAATGCGTTTAAGCTTTTGCCAGACAGCTTCTTAATATTTCTCATGATTGTAACTGCATCATGACCAAGTAATTTCAAACTCCGAGTTTAAAATTACTTGGTTCAAGTTGCTCACCTTCAACAGATTCAAGCTTGCGGCAACCCATGCCCAACCACCGAACACACACCATCCGGGTAAACCTTCAGCCGGGTGGTTTGCGCATATCCCACCTCAAAGCGCAGGCTTTTCTGGTAAAGGATGTCCAGCACCTTGGCCAGCAACACCCTGATCACCCCGGCATGGGTCAGCACCAGCACATGCTGCCCGGCATATTGCGCCAGCACGTCATCCCACGCGCTGTGGATGCGGGTAATGAAATCTTCCATTGCCTCCCCGCCCGGTGCGATAAAGCGGCGCGGTTGATACCAGAGCTGTTGCATCAATTCCGGTTCCTGCGCCCAGATGTCGTCCTGGGTCAGGCCAACCCAGCGCCCGAAATCCATTTCGCCGAAACGTTCCTCGACGGCAAACGGGCAGCCGACCCGTTGTGCAAGCAGGCGGGCAAAATCGTGGCAACGGCGGCTGGGTGAAGTGATCACCGCATCCCACTGCCCGTGCTGGGTGGCCAGGGTCAATTGTTTCCAGCCGGACGTGCCCAGTGGCTCATGGCTCGGGGCGCAGAACAGATTGGGTGTTACCACCTGCCCATGACGTAACAGGTCGACAGTGGTCGGTGCGGAAGGGGTAACGGGTTCTATGAGGGTTGCGTCCGTGATTTCCGGTGTCTCATCCATGCGTTGCTAACTTCCCTGCAACGGCAGCCTCGGCAAAGGTTGCCATGTGATTATGTAACAGACAGGCGGTGCGCAATAAGGGGACAGCCACGGCAGCGCCACTGCCTTCGCCAAGCCGCATGTCCAGATTCAGCAGCGGGCGCAATTTCAGTTCCTTGATCGCGTATACATGCCCCGGCTCCGCAGAGGTATGGGAAAGGAATAGCCAGTCGCGGACATTGGGTTGCATAAACGTTGCCACCAGTGCCGCAGCGGTAGCAATAAAACCGTCTACCAATGCCGGAATCCCCAGTTGCGCGGCGCGGATGTATGCGCCAGTTAATGCCGCCACTTCAAATCCGCCCATGCGCCGCAAGGTTTCCAGAGGGTCGCGGCAATGCGGGTTGTGCCGCTCAAGGATGCGCTGGATGACCTGAACCTTGTGTTCCAGCCTGGCCATATCTACTCCGGTTCCGGGGCCGGTGACTTCCTGCGGTGGTAAATCCAGCAGGTTGCAATACAGTGCGGTGGCGGCAGTGGTGTTGCCAATCCCCATTTCCCCGCCGATAAACAAATCGGCTTCGTTGGCATGGGCGCGTTCCACCGCATCAAACCCGGCACACAGGGCAAGCAGCAATTGCCATTCGGTCATCGCGGCTTGCCGGGTGCTATTGTCGGTTCCCTCCCCTGCCCGCTGGCTGATCAACTTGGGGTGGGAAATGGGTCTGCTGATGCCGACATCCACGACCTCCAGGTGTGCGCCGAGTTCTTTGGCCAGGATGCTGATGGCTGCTCCGCCATTGAGGAAATTGTGCACCATCTGGGTGGTCACTTCGGGTGGGAATGCGGAAACACCCTCTGCGGCAACCCCGTGGTCTGCGGCAAACACGCTGATGTGTATCCTGCCCAATGACGGGCATTCACGGCGTTGCTGCGCGGCAAGGCGGATGGCAATATTTTCCAGTTCCCCCAATGCGCCGGGCGGTTTGGTCAGTTGTGACTGGCGGGTCAGGGCGGCAGCGGCAGTGTTGCTGTCCAGTGCTTTGCAGGGGGCATTCAGCCATTCCATTTTATGGTTCCTTTTAATCCATGTGGCAAGCCAGCGACCATGAACAGTACATTATCCATTTGTGCAGCGAGTTGCTGGTGCAGGCGGCCTGCGTGGTCGACATAACGGCGGGTCAGTTCACCCAGCGGAATGATGCCCAACCCGACTTCATTACTGACCAGCACAATATGGCCGGGTAGCGTGGGCAAACAGGCCAGCAAGGCATCGGTTTCCACCTGCAAGTGCTGTTCATCTTCCCGGCACAACAGGTTGGTCAGCCACAGGGTCAGGCAATCCACTAATAATAGGCGTTGCGCAGATGCATGGTGTTGCAGGGTATCAGCAAGGGCAAGCGGTTCCTCCACCGTCAGCCACTGCGGCGGACGGGTGGTGCGGTGGTGGGCAATGCGTGCCTGCATTTCCGCATCCTGTGCTTGCGCGGTGGCAATATAAACCACTTCGCAGCCGGATTGCCGGGCGAGGGTTTCGGCGTAACGGCTTTTGCCGGAACGTGCGCCACCGAGAATGAGGGTCTGCATCCTGTTGTTTTTGCCTTCCTGATTATTTGCTGGCAAGCATAGCATCTGCCCGGTAGCAGTAGAACCGGGCTTGCCTGCACTGGCATAGGGCAAAGGATGGAACTTGCGCCCGCTTTCCCGTAAAGTGCAGGGATTTTCCGACAACAGGTACAGGCAGGCACGATGGCTGACACGATCCGTATTGCAACCCGCACCAGTCCCCTCGCCATGTGGCAGGCAGAACACGTTGCCAGCCGTTTGCAGGCGTTGCACCCCGGTCTCCAGATTGAAATGGTCGGCATGGTTACGCGCGGCGACAAGATACTCGACAGCCCACTGTCCAAAATCGGTGGCAAGGGTCTGTTCGTCAAGGAACTGGAAATGGGGATGCTGGAAGGTTCCGCCGACATCGCGGTGCATTCCATGAAAGATGTGCCGATGGAATTCCCGGAAGGTTTGCACCTGCCGGTGATCCTGCAACGCGAAGACCCGCGTGATGCGTTTGTTTCCAACCGTTTCGCTACCCTGGATGAATTGCCGGAAGGCGCTGTTGTCGGTACATCCAGCCTGCGCCGTCAGACCCAGATTCGGGCGCGTTACCCGCATTTGCAAATCCGTGACCTGCGCGGCAACGTCAATACCCGTTTGTCGAAGCTCGATAATGGTGAATACGATGCCATTATTCTGGCCGCAGCGGGTTTGATCCGGCTGGAATTCCAGTCACGCATCACCGCTTATTTATCCACTGAGCAGAGCCTGCCTGCGATTGGCCAGGGCGCGGTGGGGATTGAATGCCGCCGTAATGACCCGCGTGTGGAAGATTTGCTTGCCCCCTTGCGTCATGCGGAAACGACCGTGTGTGTGCGTGCCGAACGTGCCATGAACCGGCGCTTGAACGGTGGTTGCCAGATTCCGGTCGCCGGGTTTGCCGAGTTGCTGGATGGCGCACTGCGGATGCGCGGCTTGATTGGTTTCCCGGATGGTTCTGCGGTGTATCACTGCGAGATGACTGGTTGCGTGGTTGACCCGGAAGACCTGGGTGTTTTGGTTGCTGAAAACCTGTTGGCGCAAGGCGGTGATAAGGTACTGGAGTCATTAGGCATCCATGCCGGATGATCCCCTGCATGGGCTGACGGTGGTGGTGACGCGCCCTGCCCATCAGGCAGCGCAGTTTTGCCAGCAACTGCAACAGGCCGGGGCAAACCCGTTGCCGTTTCCGGTGATTGCCGTGGAAAGCTGCGTGGATGAAACCAAGGCGCGGGTAACGCTGGACAAACTGGATACTTACGATACGGTCATTTTCATCAGCAGTAATGCTGTGAAATATGGCTTGACCTTGCTGGACGCCACGCAAAAGGCGGTGTTGCAAGCTAAACAAATTGGCGCAATTGGCAAGCAGACGGCGGCCAGCTTACACAAGCAAGGTTGCCACGCCACGCTGGTGCCGGACAGTGGCTTTACCAGCGAAGACTTTTTGGCCTTACCCGCCGTGCAACAATTGGCTGGCAGGCATATCCTGATTGTGCGCGGTGAAGGTGGCCGGGAATTGCTGGCGGATACCCTGCGTGAGCGCGGCGCAGTGGTGGATTATGTGGATGTTTACCGGCGGGTTCGTCCGAAAAATGACCCTATGGTATTGAAACAGCACCACGAACGGCGGCAGCTTGATATAATTGCCGTCACCAGTGGGGAAGGGCTTTTGAATTTGCTTGACCTGCTGGATTATCCTGAGTGGATAAAGACGGTTCCCCTGCTTGCCGGTAGTCAGCGTATTGCAGCGACAGCCCGGCAGGCTGGTTTTACAGGCGCGATTGCCATTGCAGACAATCCCGGCGATGAGGCCATGCTGGTGGCGCTCCGCCAATGGGCACAGGAATTCCCACGATGATCGACAAAGCAGAACATCAAACCGAGAATCAGGCAACCGATGCGGGTGTCGATAGCTTCGACAGTCAGGGTAACGGTGCGGCAACATCATCCAGGCATCCGGTCAGTGGGCGCTTTGCACTATTTGTCGCCATGTTGGCGCTGTTTTTCACGGCAGCGGGTATCGGCGTGGGCTACCGTCACTGGCAGCGCATGAATGACAAGAATATTGCCAATAATGAAGAAATTGCCAAATTGCGTGAACGGCTCGGGGATGCGGCAAACAACGGTGAGATTGCAGGACTGCGCAAGGACATGGCGGAAAAACTGGGTCAGGCCAGTGCCGCCAACAGTGATGCCCTCAAGGAGGTGGCGCGGATGCAGAACCAGACCCGGCAGTTTGCCGATACGGTTGCATCCCAGGTCGAGCAGGTCACATTCCTGCAAGCACGGATGCAACAGGCCGTAGCACCTGCCTCCACCAAGGAATGGCAGGTGGCGGAAATCAGGTTTTTGCTGCAAACCGCCAATCGTGCCCTGAGTCTGGAGCACAATCCCGAAACGGCCAAAGCCAGCCTGAAAGAAGCGGATAGCGCATTGGCTGACCTGGGGGCAGTTGAATACCTGCCTGTTCGTCAGCAAATTACCCGTGATATGGCAGCGCTGGATGAGATGGCCATGCCAGATATTGCCGGAACTTCCCAGCGTATCACCGCCATGATGCTGGCGCTTAAACCCCTGTCTGCGGTACAGGGTGGTGAGTCTGAGAAAAAATCCACCGATGCATCAGCCCCGCATAAAAACTGGGCAGGTCAGGAGGAAACTGGCGGGAATTCCTTGTGGGCAGATTACAAGCGCGAAGCACTGGATGCCTTCGACAAGGCGGTTGTGATCCACAAGCTGGATCAGCCTTTACAGGATGAGCTGGATGCGGATACCCGTCAGATACTGTTCCAGTTACTGCATTTGCGTCTGGAAAACCTGCGCTTGCTGCTGCTTCAGCAGGACAATGCCGGGTTCCATGCCCAGCTTGACCTGATCAGGGATACGGTGAAAGCGTATTACCCGGAGCAGCAGGCCAACCCCTTGCTGGAAGCACTGCAAGATTTGCAGAAGCTGGAACTGCAACCGGCACTACCGGATATTTCCGGCAGTCTGAAACAACTGGAAAGCGCCCGTCAGGCTGAAAATGCCAAATTACCGGCAGCGTCTGCAACAGATACAGGCAAAGCAGCTAAAACCGATAAGGCAGCGAAGGGGGATAAGCACGAATGATTTTCTACCTCGTCGTCCTGTTGCTGCTGGTAGCCGGGTTGTACTGGCTGGCGCAGCTTGTCTTGTCCCATCCGGGGATGACCAGCATTACCTGGGGGGTATGGAGCCTCGAAATGAAAACGGCCACCCTGATTTTCGGGGTGGTGCTGGCCTGCCTGCTGTTTTACGTTGTCTTGGGTTTGCTGCGCTATGTGCTGGGTTTCCGCAAGAATTTCAGCCGCTTCCGCGAAGCCCGTCTGGGCAGCAAAGCCAGCCGGGCGCTCAGTCAGGGCTTGGTGCAACTGACCGAAGGGCATTGGGAAAAGGCTGAAAAGCTGCTGACCGACCATGCCTCACATAGCGATACGCCATTGCTCAACTACCTTGCGGCAGCCCGTGCAGCACACATGCAGGAAGCCTTCGAGAGGCGTGATGAATGGCTGCGGCGGGCGATTGAAAGTGATGGCAAGGCCAGTATTGCCGTGGGCGTTTCACAGGCAGACATGCAATTGATCAGCGGGCAGTTGGAACAGGCCAATGCCACCCTGACCCGTTTGCGCGACATGGCGCCCAAGCACCCGTATGTCCTCAAGTTGCTGGCCAAGACCTTATACCGTCAGGAAAACTGGGAAGCCCTGCTTGATCTGTTGCCCGACCTGATCAAGCAGAACCTTCTGAAAAGCGAGGAAATGGGCAAGGTGCAAGGCGCAACCTTGCAAGCCATGTTCCAGCAATATGCCAAAGGTAAACAGGCAGATAAGCTGCAACAGCTGTGGAAAAAACTTCCTTCCGCAGTGCGTGAAAATCCCGAGGCTATCCGTCTGTATGCCAAAGCCCTGCACACAGCAGGTGATGATGTCAGTTGTGCCAGCCTGATCAGCAACAATCTTAATAAGAACTGGGATGATGCCCTGGCAGACCTGTATGGGCGCATCCAGCACCACAGCCTGGGCAATGCCATCCAGCAGGCGGAAAAATGGCAGCTCGGGCGGCCTGACAACAACCCCTCCCTGCTGCTGTTACTGGCTCGCCTGTACAACCAGCAGAAGTTATGGGGGATGGCGAAAAGCTATTACGAAGCCAGCCTGAATCAGGCGCCGGATACCAAGGCGTATCTGGAGCTGGCAGAATTGCTGGATACCATGAAAGAGCCGGAGAATGCCCAGCGCTGTTACCGGCTGGGCTTGCGTTACTGCATCCGGGGCGAAGGTGAAAAGCTGGTGCTTGCACCTACCCAGCGCCCGCAGGCAGCAGCCGACCCGAAGGCACAGGCTGCTGCGTCGATGACACCTTACAACGGCTTATAAGGGCAGGCGGGCAACACCGCTTGCCACTGCGGCTTGGGCGACTGCTGTCGGCACACGTTCACGCAAGCGCAGGTCGAAGGGCTTGGGGATGATGTAATCCTTGCCGAATGTCAGGCTGTCCAGCCCATAAGCATTGAGCACATTCTGTGGCACTTCCTCACGTGCCAGTTCCGCCAATGCCTTGACCGCAGCGATCAGCATATCGGTATTGATGCAGCGTGCCCGTACATCCAGTGCCCCACGGAACAGGAACGGGAATCCCAGCACATTGTTGATCTGGTTCGGGTAATCGCTACGCCCGGTCGCCATGACCAGATCATCGCGGGTCGCGTGCGCCAGGGCCGGGGAAATTTCCGGGTCAGGGTTGGAAAGCGCAAACACAATCGGCTTGTCCGCCATGCTTTGGAGCATTTCAGCGCTCATCACATCCGGGCCGGAAACCCCGATAAATACATCCGCATCCCGGCAGGCATCTGTCAGGCTATGCTTGTCGGTTTCCACCGCATATTGACGTTTGAAAGCATTCAGGTCAGTACGCCCGGTATGCAATACGCCCTTGCTGTCTACCATCAGCAGTTTCTGCTTGTTGGCTCCCAGCGCAGTCAGCAGGTTCATGGAAGCAACGCCCGCAGCACCTGCACCAACGCAGACAATATTCACATCTGCCAGATGCTTGCCTTGAATTTCCAGTGCATTCAGCAGACCGGCAGCAATGATAACCGCAGTACCATGCTGATCATCATGGAACACCGGGATGTCGAGCATTGCCTGCAAGCGTTTTTCGATCTCGAAACAGCGCGGGGCGGAAATGTCTTCCAGGTTGATACCGCCGAACGTGCCAGCGATGTTTTTGACGACGGTAATGAATTCCTCGACATCCTGGGTGGCAACTTCGATGTCGAATACATCCACGTCAGCAAAGCGCTTGAACAGCACACCCTTGCCTTCCATGACCGGCTTGCCTGCCAGTGCACCGACATTGCCCAGCCCCAGTACGGCGGAACCGTCGGAAATGACCGCGACCAGATTGCCCTTGCCGGTGTATCGGTAAGCGGCTTCCGGGTCTTTGTGGATTTCACGCACCGGTTCGGCGACACCCGGCGTATAAGCCAGCGACAGGTCACGCTGGGTCACGGTTGGTTTGGTAATTTCGGTGGCAATTTTGCCGGGGCGTGGTTCTGCGTGGTAACGCAGGGCATCTTCTTTGAGTGTATTGGACATGACTCCTCCGTCCATGTTTGCAATTAAGCGTTATTGGATTGTTTTCAGCAATTGCCCTGGGCGAGGTTCACCGTTGGGGAACAGGCCATTGAGTAGGCGCAGGTGCATCGCGGCATTGTTACGCAAACGGCTGGATTGTGCCAGCCTGTCGAAACTGTCGCCAGGGCGTGCGGTGATCAGGTGCATGTGTACGTTTTCCCCATTGCCCAAGGGCAGGCGCAAACCATTGAGGTGATGCAGGTAGGCTTCGTGGCCGGGGTCACGTCCGCCAGGGCCGAACTGGCGGGCTTGGGCAATCAGTTGTTGCAGGCGCATGTCATTGCTGGGGTGGGTGGCAAACAGGTCGCGGTAAGGGTCGGTCGTGCCGCCCGTGAACTGGTCGTAGGCTTGCAGGGTGGCGATGACATTGACCATGTAGGCAGGGTCATAACCGGCGCGTGCGAGGTATTCGGCAGCCAGGCCATCTGCCTGAAGCTCCTGGTCACGCCCGTATTTGCGCAGGGTCAGGGTATTCAGTGTGCCGAGCAGTTCCGGGTTGCCCAGTTTGTCTGAGAGAACCCGCGTGGCAAGATCGCCGACCACCCCCCACGATGCCTGGCTGACATTATGTCGGGCGGCAACGTGGCCGACTTCATGGCCGAGTACGCCTGCCAGTTCCGCTTCGGAATTCAGGTAGGCCATCAGGCCGGTGGTGACATAGATAGACCCGCCGGGCAGGGCGAAAGCATTAACGGCGGGGTCATCCAGCACGGTAAAGGTATAGGGCAGGTAATTGCGCTGGCTCTGTGCGGCCATCATTTGGCCGATGTTGCTGACATAGCCTTGTAAATTGCGGTCAGGATAGGGTGGGGTTTGTGCCAGCACTTCCTGATGGGCTTGTTCCCCGGCACTGGCTTCTTCGGCTTCAGAATACAGGGAAAACTGGTTTTCGCCGGATACCGGGTTGACTGAGCACCCGCCCAGCAGGTTGGAAATCATGATGGCTGCTGCCATGAATCCTGTTACGGTACGCATGGTACCCCCCTGAACGACAAAGGCGCCCCTGAAGGGCGCCTTTGCATGATGCATGATTCCGCTGTTGCGTACCAGTGCTTACTTGCCGCGTGCGTAACGGTTCTTGAACTTCTCAACGCGGCCAGCAGTGCTGGTCATGGCTTGCTTACCAGTGTAGAACGGATGGGACTGGCTGGAAACTTCCACCTTGATCAGTGGATACTCATTGCCGTCTTCCCAGGCGATGGTTTCTTTGGTAGCTGCTGTGGAACGGGTCAGGAACGCGAAGCCGCTAGTCAGATCCTGAAATACGACTTCTCTGTAATTTGGATGAATGCCGGGCTTCATGTTGTGAAATCCTCAAAATTATTCGGTATGTGCGAAAAGGGCAGCATCCTAACACAGCCGCTTGGCTGTCCGCAATCTCTGCATATGCCTAATTGGTTGAAAGTTCTATCTCTGCCTGAACATTGACTTGGAGGTTTTGCTTGCCACCTTCCAAGGATGGGGGAGCAGCAGGTGCTGCATCCATGGCCGCAGCGCGGTACATCGGCATCGGTGGCATTTCACCGCCAACCGCTTGCACGTCCAGACGCACCACCCGGTATTCTGCCCTGCCCATGCTGGTCTTGATCTGTTCCGCACGTTTCCTGAAATTATCCAGTGCGGTATTGATCAGCTCGTTTTCGGTGCTGGTTTGCAGCTCCGTGGAAACGCTGTAGTTGATGCTTTCAATGCGCAGCTTTTCCTGCAACTTGCCCAGCAGGGTGCTCAGTGCCTTGCTGTCGTGGCTTTTGAGCTGGATGCTTTGGCGTACCTGCCAGCCGGTAATCCGCCCGTCGGTATATTGTGGGTTGGTGGTGTAATCGAGGGTGCGGTTTTCCACACCGCTGGCCTGTTTGGCAATGTCCATTGCCCAGGTAATGGCTTGGTTGACACTATCGGCCATGGCGGCAGTATCCTGCCCCTGCTGTTCGGCGTACAGCACGGCGCTCAAGGTGTCATTGGGGACTTCTTTTTCAGCGCTGACCGTAAAGGCAATGCGGTCGTAGGTGAGTTTGTCTTCGGCATGGGCGCTGCCGAGGGTGACGATTCCCAGCAGCAAGGCGGCAAGTGCTTTTTTCATGATGGATTCTCCTGATCAGGTAGATGGACTTCCCGCCCTGTTGGACAACCGATGGGCAGGAAGTTCATATCAGGAGTGTAGCGGTATCAGAAAGCGTCTGTGGAAGTGAACAGACCAACGCGCAGGTCTTTGGCGGTATAAATTTCGCGCCCATCGACTTTCATGCTGGCATCGCCGATACCCATGACCAGCTTGCGGGTAATGACCCGGCTCAGCTCAACCTTGTAGGTAACTTTCTCGGCTTTCGGCAATACCTGCCCGAAGAATTTGACTTCGCCAACGCCCAAGGCACGTCCATGACCAGGGTTGCCCAGCCATGCAAGGTAGAAACCAATGATTTGCCACATCGCATCGAGTCCCAGGCAGCCAGGCATCACCGGGTCACCGGGGAAATGGCAGTCAAAGAACCACAGGTCGGGCGTAATATCCAGTTCCGCCAGAATATGGCCTTTACCGTGTTTCCCACCATCGGCGCTGATTTCGACGATGCGATCCATCATCAGCATATTGGGTACGGGCAATTGTGCATTGCCAGGGCCGAACATTTCGCCACGGCCACATTGCAGGAGTTCTTCACGGTTAAAACTGGATTGTCTGGACATACGGCAAGCTCAAGGTAAAACGGTAAAGTGCGGATTGTAACGGATTAACGGACAAACGCATAATCCAGCGCCAAGCCAATAAACACTGCCATGCCCAGCCAATGGTTGTTGAGAAAGGCGTGGAGGCTGGGAATGGGTTCGCGGTTACGGATCAGCCATTGCTGGTACAGGGAAAAACCAACAGCAACCAGCAGCCCGAGCCAGAACCAGTAGCTGCGTGCGGTCAGGATACCCACCCAGCCCAGCAATAGCAGGGTCAGTGCCTGCAAGATACCAACGATCAGCCGGTCATGTTGCCCGAACAGGATGGCCGAGGATTTCACACCAATTTTCAGGTCATCATCACGGTCGCACATGGCATACATGGTGTCGTAGGCGGTTGTCCACAAAACCGCAGCGATGAACAGCAACCAAGCTTCCAGTGGTGGCATATGGCCGGTAACAGCGGTAAAGGCCATCGGGATTGCCCAGGAAAATGCTGCCCCGAGATGAACCTGCGGCAAATGGTGAAAGCGTTTCATGAACGGGTAAGTAATGGCCAGCAGTACAGCAACAACCGACAGGGCAATGGTCAGCCCGTTCAACAGCAAAGCCAGCAGGAAAGCAAGCAAAGCCAGCACCGCAAACACCAGCACGGCTTCTTTCGGCGTAATATGTCCGGCAGCCAGTGGGCGGGTTCTGGTGCGGCTGACATGCGGGTCAAAGTCCCGGTCAGCATAATCATTGATGGCGCACCCGGCAGAGCGCATCAACACCACACCGGCAATGAAAACCAGCAGGATAGTGAAGTCCGGTATGCCTTTTGCGGCAATCCATAATGCCCAAAGGGTTGGCCATAGCAGCAGGTAAATGCCGATGGGGCGGTCGAGGCGTACCAGATGTGCGTAATGGCGTAATTTTTCCATCATTGCGGGTCAAGCATCAGGCGTTTGACCGGTTGGCCGTTTTGCAGGTGGCTGGTAATGATTTCGTCAATGTCTTCCTGATCCACCCATGTGTACCAAATGGCTTCGGGGTAAACCACCACAACCGGGCCTTCGGCGCAGCGGTTCAGGCAACCGGCGGAATTGATACGGGATTTGCCATCCTTGTGCAAACCCAGTTGCTTGCAACGCTGTTTAGCGTAATCACGCATGGCCTGAGCATCGAAATTGCCGCAACAGGCTTCGCCGTTTTCACGCTGGTTGGTGCAGAAAAAAAGGTGGTATTGGTAATAGCTCATGAGGTTTTGCCAGATTTTGGTGATGAGCTGATTATGCCAGAGGGATCAGGGGGCTGAAATAAAACAGGGCGGAAAATCCGCCCTGTCCTTTTCAATTAGCCAGATGGCTGATTGATCACTTTGGAGCAGCAGGTGCTTCGCCGCCCATACCGGACATGCCACCCATGCCTTCCTGTGCTGGAGCAGCAGGAGCAGCGGCTGGAGCAGCTTGTTCAGCAGCAGGTGCGGCTGGAGCAGCAGCTTCTTCTTTCTTCTCGCCACAAGCAGTCAGGACGAAAGAAGCCATCAGGGCAGCAATCAGCAGACGATATTGAGTCATTTTCCTAATCTCCACAAAACATTAATCAAAATGTAGAAAGCAAAAAGGTATCTTTTGCCAGCGACACCCGTACAAACAACCATCTACACCATCTAAGTGTAGATCATATTTGCACGTGCCACCCCCTTCTTTGCAGGGGTGATCTTGCGCTTGCCAATGCTAGCATCGTTTGTAATTTTGTGTATAAGTTTTTTAATGGTTATCCGGGACTTTTGCGGACTCTTCCCCACCAATGTGGCTCAGGACGCCGTTGACGCTGGCGCCACTTTCGATCTGCAACTCGGTGTAGTGGATGTTACCGGAAATATTTGCTGTCGATTTCAGGGAGATATGCCTGACTGCAAGTACGTCACCGGCAATCCGTCCAGCAACAATCACTGTAGGTGAGCGGACTTCGCCGATGACTTCGCTGCCTTCCTGGATATACAGTGTGGCGTTTGAGGAGGAAGGGGCAACAATATTGCCGTTAACCCGCCCTTGCACGTACAAGTTACCATTGAAGGATATATCGCCGACGATTTCTACGTGCTGCTCAAGGATGGATGCAGAAGAAGCGTGTTTGTTGCTCATGGAATGCCTGACTCCGGGTTGATCGGGATTTGCTGGACAGGATAGTAGCAGGAGTCAGGTCAAACATCATGTATTCCCGCGTAATGATTCCAGTTCCCGTTCCAGTGCCGCGATGGTGTCATCACGCACCTGAAGGTCATCCAGTAATGCCTGCATACGGATTTCAGCCGTTTCCATGCGTTCCAGCATGTCATCGTTGGTATGGTCGGTATTGTCGATGCGTGATTGCAGCTTTTCCAGCTTGCTTTCCGCCTCTTTAAGGTCGCGCCGCAGGATGGAATTGTCGCGATGGCATTGTTCGAGCCGGAAACGGGCGTCAAACGGATCATCCGGCAGGTTCTTTGCGGACAGGATGCCTGCCGCCCCTCCTGGAAGCTTGCCGCGTGTCCACCAGCCAATCATCAGGCCAACCAGGACTGCCAGCGCCACAACAACCGCAATTTGTGTTATCAGATAGAACATTAGCCACTCCATGCACGTGCTTGTCACCCAATATTCTAGCAGTATCAGGCAAATAGGGTGCGATACCTTTCATCAGAAAAAGATTTGCAGCCCAAATTTATAGACTATGATCAAAAAAACTTCTGTCAGATGTGCAGAATTCAACTATATAGGGTAAGTACTTTTTACGGTTCCGAATTATGCTAGGTAAGTTGCTAGGTGGTGGGGAGAGCACTCAGGCGGCTCCAGAGTTTCCGTTTGCATTCACCCTCGAAACAGAAAGGCGCCTGCGTTGTGGGCAGGATTATTCACCTCTGGAAGCGTGGCGTTTCCTGACGCATCACATCCGCCGTTATCCCCAGGATTTGCGGGCGCATACGCAGCGCATCCTGCTGGCGCAGAGCGAGCCTGTGCAGGATCGTCTGGCAGGCAGTTTGCAGGATGTTTTTCTTGCGCTCGGTAATGCAGGCCAGCAATTGCGTGGGCGCTTGCTGGAAACAGTCGGTGGCGGGCTTGATGACAGCACCCGTGAATTTTTCAAGGTGTGGCTGGACAGTGAAAGCGGCAATGTGGGTGGCTCCACGCAATGGCGCAAAGGCTCCATTCTGGCCAGCGGCCAGGAAGGCAGTGGGTCGAAATTACTGCACATCGAACGCAGCCAGGATACTGCCCAGTATGGCAATGTCATGGAAGAAGTTGTGGCTTGTCTGGAATATGGCCAGATCGATACCGCACGGGATTTACTGGAAGCAGAAGTACAGGCAGGACGTTCCGATGAGGCAATGGAGCAGGAATTGGTGAATATTTATCAATACACACGTGACAAAGGACGGCTGGATGCAATGATCGGGCAACTACAGGAAGCAGGACACGAAGTCTCCGCCCTATGGATGGAGAAACAGCAGGAATCCGAACATTGGTGAAGCGATAATAACAGGCTGGATCTATGCTGACACATTCCAAAACAGGCCCATTGAAAGTTGCATTGCTGAGTATCAGCCCACATAACCGGGCGATACTGGAGTTCTTCTTTGCGGGGGCAGGCAAGAATTTGTTCAAGGTCGTATCCATTGATGACGCTGACGCGCTGATTGTGGATTATGACCATGTGGGCGCCCATGATGACTGGAACCAACATGCCGGTGGGCAAAAGTCAGGTATCATCCTGTCTGTCCACGCAGTTGACATGCCCAATACGGTGTGGATTCCCAAACCGTTGACATCCCGGGCGCTGACGGAGGCGGCTGACAAAGTGCATGGTTTGCAGGTCACTGCAACGCCCACGAAACCTGCGGCAAGCCCTATCGCAGCCCGTCGCGAAAATGAGGCAAGGGAAGCCAGCAAGCCTGCGGAGATTCCGCCACCCCGGCCATTACCGGGCAGTTTTCCCCAGCCGTTCGGCGTATCTTCGGGTAATGCACGGCCTGCACGCAAACTGCGTTCACTGGTTATCAGTCTGCCTGATGACGAGGATGAAGAAGAAGAGGATACCAAGGCTGCGTCTGTCCAGCCGCAAGCACCTGCCATCCCTCCGGTATTTGATCCGGCTGAAGCCGAGATTAGCATGGAGGAAATTGCCCGCCCGGTTGAGCCGAGTGTGTCTCCAGAAGTGGCTGAGCGGCGTTGGCGTGAATTGTGTGGCGACCATGAGGATATTGACAATCCCTCGGATTGGCACATGGAAGCCTTCCTGTTTACACCTGAAAATTATTTGCTGAACAACATCCTCGAAGCGGTGCGTCTGGCACGTCAGTCTGCCCAAGGGGTACAGTTGCAATTTCCGGCGGGGGGGTATGCCTTCCTGATGCCGGATACCATGCAGGTTTATTGTTCACTGGATACCCGTTCTGATGGGTTCGCCATGCTGTGCAACAACCCGGTGCAAACAGGCCAGGTTACATTGCACATACCGAATACGGACGAGTTGCATGGCCTGGGGGAAATTGCCCGGCTGCACGCTGATGACATTCTTGACCTGGAAGGTTTTGTCTGGGTGATCAGTTTGCTGACAGCACGCGGACGCTTGAGCCGTAATGTTGATGTGAAACAGAAAGTGGCATTGAAGCACTGGCCTAATATGACCCGTCTGGAACAGTTTCCACAGGTCATGCGTATTGCCGCGCTGTGGAACCAGCGTCCGGGGACTGTATTTGAGATTGCCAAGGCTTTGGGTATACCGCAGCGCTATGTATTCTCCTTTTACACTGCGGCCAGTGCCCTTAACCTGTTTGAAATGGATCAGACCAAGCTCAAAAGTCGCGAAAAAGAGAAGCCAAAGGAAAGCCGTGGCCTGTTCTCACGTCTGTTGAAACGTCTGCTGGGAGGAGGCTCCAAGTAATTTTATGAGCATGATTAACCGCAAAATCATTTTTACAGGCCCGGTTGGAGCGGGTAAAACCACTGCGATTGCCTCCAGAAAC
>JBBIHI010000033.1:0-15817 GCA_037447095.1 Thiotrichaceae bacterium | reverse complement strand
TGGGGCACCGCCATTTCCAAGAACCCTTACCTGTCTTTCTCCTACACCGGCAAGGCCGGGGACAAGCTCAAGCTGTCCTGGAAGGACAACAAGGGTGAATCCGATTCCGCTGAAGCTGACGCAGCCTGATAGGGGAGGTTTTCATGAAAAACGCAATTCTGGCAGGCGCAATCGCGCTTTCACTGGCTGCATCCGCCGCTTACGCAGGTCCTGCGGAAGACCTGGCGGCATTCCAGGGTTACTTCGCCAAGCAGTTCCCGAACATTCCTGCTGCCGATTTCAAGGATGGTGGTTATGCCTTTGACCCTGCCCGCAAGGAACAATGGCAGGCCATCGAAGAATTCCCGCCTTATGACCCGGACATTGACGCAGGCAAAAAGTTGTGGGAAACACCGCTGAAAGACGGCAAAACCTATGCCGATTGCCTGGGCGACGTGAAAGACGTGCGCGGCAAGTTCCCGCATTACGATGCCGAGAAAAACGATGTCGTTACCCTTGAAGGTGCGCTGGAAGCCTGCAAAACCGAACACGACGGCGAAGGCTTCGTCAACAAGGAAGGCAAACCACAACTGGACAAAGGCAAGATCATCCAGTTGGCGGCCTATGTTGCCATGCAAGGGCGTGGCGGCAAAATCAACATCCCGACACCGGAAGGCAAGGCACTTGACTGGTATGAACAAGGCAAGAACTATTTCTATGCCAAACGCGGCCAGTTGAACATGTCCTGCGCCGACTGCCACGTTTACAACGCAGGCAAAATGCTCCGTGCCAATATCCTCAGCCCAGCCTTGGGTCATGTTACCCACTGGCCGGTTTACCGCTCCACCTGGGGTGAAACACGTTCCCTGCACAACCGCTTCAAAGGTTGTAATGAACAGGTACGTGCCGCTGGCCTCAAACCGGAAAGCAAGGAGTACAAAGCGCTGGAATACTTCATGACCTATATGTCCAATGGTCAGGAGTGGAACGGCCCTGGTGCCCGCGAATAATCAGGCAAGCCAGTCTGATGATCCTGCGAACCCGGCCTCGTGCCGGGTTTTGCTTGTCCGGGGAACTGTAAAAAACCTTCAAAACGGGGAATAATTGCCACGCCCACCCCGTCTAAGCAGGCATGGAGGGGCAAGGCAGGGTATTTGCCCGGCACATACCTCAACGAACGACAACAATCCAAGAGAGGAACTATGAAACGCAGAACATTCTTGCAAGGCACCCTGGCAGCCGGTGCTGCTGGCCTCGCAGCCAGTGCGGGCTTGCTGGCCCCGCGCATGGTATTCGCTGATGGCAGCGCATTCGACGCCAAATCCATGGACGACGTATTGAAGGCCATGGCCATCACCCCGGAAGAATCCGACAAGGTCAAGATCAAGGCCCCTGAAATCGCTGAAAACGGTGCGGTTGTCCCGGTCACGGTCTCCTCCGAACTGGAGGGCGTCACGGAACTGAGCATCCTGGTTGCCAACAACCCTACCCCGCTGGCTGCCACCTTCATCCTCGGTGAGGGCGCCAAGCCGGAAGCCTCCACCCGCATCAAGATGGGCAAGACCTCCGATGTCGTTGCCATCGCCAAGGCGGGCGACAAAACCTATTCAGCCAAACAGAATGTCAAAGTCACCATCGGTGGCTGCGGCGGTTAATTCAGGGGAGAGAGACAATCATGGCAAGCATTAAACTCAAAGCAAAGGCCGATGGCGATACCGTCGAGGTCAAGGCACTCATCGAACACCCGATGGATACCGGGCAGGCCAAGGACAAGAAAACCGGCGAGCTGATCCCCGCCCACTACATCACGGAAGTGGCCGTCACCGCCAATGACAAGGCGGTCATGACCGCCAACTGGGGCACCGCCATTTCCAAGAACCCTTACCTGTCTTTCTCCTACACCGGCAAGGCCGGGGACAAGCTCAAGCTGTCCTGGAAGGACAACAAGGGTGAATCCGATTCCGCTGAAGCTGACGCAGCCTAAGCGCATACCCAACGCCCCGCCTTCCCGTAAGGCGGGGCATGACAACAAGAGACACACAGTGTCCATCAGGCTTGAACAAACCGTCAGGAGGAGCAATGGATACGTCAGCAAGCAGGAAAGCGGCAATACTGGACGGGATTACCGCCACCTTCAAGAACCTCTGGTTCCACGATACCGCCGATAACACCCTGTATATCAATGACACCGCCGTGCGTATCCGGGCAGGCATCCTGCTGGCAATCCCACTGTATATGGGGCTGACCCTGTATAACGCCATTTATGGCTCAAAATGGGTCGTCACCGGCAACATGATCCAGGATACCCTGGACACGGACTGGGATGGGCGCATCCTTTACAATGTGGAAGCCGTCCGGCGCACACTGGAATATTCCACCCAGACCCATATCCTGCTCTATGCACTGTTTGAAATGCTGGCAGGCATGTTTGTATTCAGTTCACGCCTTTCCCCTACCATCCTGCTCAGCAGTTTCCTTGCCAAAGGCAGGCCGGGCGTGTGGAAGCCACTGGTTCCCAAGCGTTTTGCGTGGAGTATCGGCTCAAGCTTTATCATCACCTGCCTGATTTTCTTCAATCCCGAAGTGTTCGCGGGCTGGGTCAATACCCTGGCCGGTCAGGCAGAATGGCTGCCCACCACCGAAAACTACATGCCACGCTGGATACCGCTGATCATGGTCTGGGTCTGTTTCGGCTTCATGTGGATGGAAACCGTATTGGGTTTCTGTGCAGGCTGCAAGGTACATTCGCTGCTGGTATGGCTCGGCATCCTCAAGGAAGAATGTGCCGAATGCAATAATATCGACTGGGAAGCGATTGCCCACAGGAAGCAAACCACGGGCGAATAACCGCATATCGCCACACCACGCAAAAGGGGGCATAATGCCCCCCTTTCATTTTTTACCCAGGAAAACGACACCAATGAACATGAAACTGCTGCTACCGCTGGCATTCGCCCTGACCGGCAGCATCCTCAGCACCGGTTGCACAGGCAAAGACACCCCTACCCAGACATCCCCAACTTCAGAGGCAAATACCATGGCAGATTTGAAAATGACTGATGTAAAAGTCGGCGACGGCGCAGAAGCTGTTCCAGGCAAAATGGTTTCCGTCCATTACACTGGCTGGCTGTATGATGAAGCTGCCCCCGACCATCACGGTACCAAGTTCGACAGCTCACGTGACCGTGGCCAGCCCTTCGCATTCCCGCTTGGCGCAGGCCGCGTCATCCAGGGTTGGGACAAAGGCGTGGCAGGCATGAAAATCGGCGGGCAACGCACCCTGATCATTCCACCCGAAATGGGTTATGGCGCTCGTGGCGCGGGCGGTGTTATTCCACCCAATGCCACCCTGATGTTTGATGTTGAATTGCTGGGCGTGCAATAAGCAGGCAACGCATTAATCCGCAAAACGGATTTCGCGCACATCCCAGGCATCATTGCTGGCAGTCAGCACCAGACAGGAAGGCCCGCCATGGGTGCGGGTCTGCCCTGCTGCGCCAGGATTGATGACCCACGGCATACCGCTACGATCCTGAACCATCTTGTGGGTATGCCCATACACCACCACCCGCGCATCCGGGTGGCGGCTACGCAGGGAATCATGGCAAGGCGTGTGATGGCCGTGCTCGTGGCCATGTTCGATGCAGATTTTCCCACCGGGCAAGTCCAGCTCGCTGACCGTTGGCAACGGAAAATCAATCATGCAACGCGGCTCGTTATTGCCCGCCACGGCAATCACAATCGCCGATTTGGGCTGCATTGCAACCAACACATCTTCCCCGCAAATATCCCCGGCATGAATGGCGTAATCGCATTCACGGATAATCTCACCGATACGCGGGTCGAGATGCCCGTGCGTATCGGAAATAATGGCGACTGAAACGCTCATCCATCAGAACCGCACAGGTCATCACCTTTGACAGCCGCTGCTTCCACTTCCAGGGCAGCTTTGCGCTCTTCCTCGGCTTTGATGCGGGCTTCTTCGATAGCAGCCTGACGGCGCAGCTCGATAATATCCTTGCGTTCTTCCCAACGCTTTTCGAGGACATTTTCATGGGTCGGGATGGTCTGTTCGTCGAACAGCACCTGACGCAACAGGCGGAAGCCGAAACGCAACAGGGCGAGATCGTCTTTCAGCTCGGCACGGGTTTCATCGCTGAGCAGGTAGACACGGGCAAACTGTTCGCTTTCCACGAAACGGCGGAAACGGTCTACGTCAAAGCTGGCCATGAAATACAACTGGAAGCTAAGCTGGTTTGGCGTACCGACGCTGGGGCCTGCCGACTTTTTCTTCAGCATCAACTGCATCCACTCGCGGTTGACGACATCGTATTCCGGCACACCCTGTTGTTCACGGTAATCGCGGATGGCCATTACCTTGTCAGTGTTCCAACCCTGGCAATGCGCTTCCTGATTGCGGAAGTAATATTGCACATCATCCGATGAGCCTTCCGCACGGTGGGACAGCAGCCCCAGCCCGTAGTAACGGCAGGCGGACGGACGGTCTTCGTAAACACTGCAACCTTCCTCGCGCACGAACAAACAAGCTTTGTCTTCGTCAGTACGCAGCTTGATGCCCGGCATCCCCTGACCATCAACCTGCACCAGCACGGTATGCTTTTCCAGAAACTCGGTGGAAGTCATGCCCAGGCGCTTCTTCAAACGCAGGATGTCGTAAGGTGCCAAGGTCACATCCGCTGCCTTGCAGCAAATATTGAAGCAGGAAACGCCCGGATGGCAGTTAAACCGGATAGTGGTCTCATCCGTGAGCAGTTCGGGGACAAGGGAACTCTGGAATTCCTGTGGAATATCAAATTTTTCAGCCATGGTCTTCACTTACCGGGGTGTGTACATAAATGGGTAAGCAAGTATAGGGGCTTGCGCCTTGGGGAGCAAATTGCCGAAGCTGACTCCGGGCAAATTCGTAGACTTTCGTCAATAACCCGACCAATAGTAACGCGACTGGGGCAACTTTCTCATATACTTTACCCGCACCTCCCGACTAGCGGCGAGGAAACTTCCCGCCCAACATCAAGCAGGGGCGGAAACTGTCAAATAAGACACCAAATAATTACGATCCAAACGATGGTGAATCACTATGAATAAATGGGTATATTCCTACCACGAAGGCGATGGCAAAAACAAACAACTACTGGGCGGCAAGGGTGCAAACCTGTGCGAAATCACGCAGATCGGCCTTAACGTTCCCCCCGGTTTTGTCATCAGCACCGAAGCCTGCCTGAACTACCTCGACCAGCCGGATCACCAGTTACCGGATGGCGTCATGCAGCAAACGCGCGAGCAGATGGCCGAGCTGGAACAAGCCACTGGCAAACAGTTCGGCAGTGCCAGCAACCCACTGCTGGTTTCCGTGCGTTCCGGCTCCGCCATGTCGATGCCGGGTATGATGGACACCATCCTCAACCTCGGTCTCAACGCCCACACGCTGGAAGGCTTGATCGCGCAAACCAAAAACGAACGCTTCGGCTACGATTCCTACCGCCGTTTCATCCAGTTGTTCGGTAAAGTCGCCCTGGGTGTGCCGGATGAGCTGTTCGACGCGCAATTTGAAGCCGTGAAAAAGGACGCGGGCGTACAAGCCGACATCGGCCTGCAAGCCGCCGACCTCAAGGAAATCAGCCAGCGCTTTCTCAGCGTGATGCGCAACCACACCGGCAAACCGTTCCCCGAAGACCCTTACGAGCAGCTCGAAATCGCCATCAAGGCGGTGTTCAACAGTTGGATGGGCAAGCGCGCGGTCGACTACCGGCGCGAATTCCACATCACCAGGGAAATGGCCAACGGCACCGCAGTCAACGTCGTCACCATGGTGTTCGGCAACATGGGCAACGATTGCGCCACCGGTGTCGGTTTCACCCGCAACCCCGGCACTGGCGAAAACATCCTCTACGGCGAATACCTGACCAACGCACAGGGTGAAGACGTGGTAGCAGGCATCCGCACCCCCAAAGCCTTGCAGGAAATGGCGCGTGAAATGCCCAGCCTCTACACCCAGTTACTGGACCTGCGCAACCGTCTGGAGCGCCATTACCGCGAAATCCAGGACTTTGAGTTCACCATCGAAAAAGGCGTGCTGTACTGCCTGCAAACCCGCAACGGCAAGATGAACGCCAGCGCCATGGTGCGCACTTCCGTTGAAATGGTGCGCGAAAACCTGATCAGCGAGGAAGAAGCGCTGCTGCGCATCAACCCGCAACACCTGGAACAGATGCTATACCCACGGCTTGACCCATCCTTCAAGGGCGAAGCCCTTGCCACCGGCCTGCCCGCCTCCCCCGGCGCAGCCAGCGGTCAGGCGGTATTTGATGCCGACCGCGCCGAACAACTGGGTAACCAGGGCATCAAGGTCATTCTGGTGCGCGAGGAAACCAAACCGGAAGACATCCACGGCTTCTTCGCCGCACGCGGCATCCTCACCAGCCGGGGCGGCAAGACCTCACACGCCGCTGTAGTTGCGCGCGGCATGGGCAAACCCTGCGTGGCGGGCGCGGAAGGCATCCACGTTGACGTACAGTTACGCAAGGCATTCGTCGGCAACACCGTGATCAAGGAAGGCGATGTCATCACCCTCGACGGCACCCGTGGCGACATTTTCCTCAGCGAAATTCCCAAGGTTGAACCGGACTTTTCCGAAGAACTGGTCACCCTGCTGGGCTGGGCGGACAAGGTAGCGCGCCTCAAGGTCATGGCCAACGCCGATACCCCGGTCGATGCCGCCCGCGCCCTCAAGTACGGCGCGATGGGCATCGGCCTGTGCCGCACTGAGCGCATGTTCAACGCTGTCGACCGCCTGCCGCTGGTCATCGACATGATCGTGGCCGATACCGCCGAACAGCGTCAGGCTGCGCTTGACATGCTGCTGCCGATCCAGCGCGCTGACTTCAAGGAACTGTTCAAAACCATGTCGCCACGCCCGGTCACGGTACGCCTGCTCGACCCGCCGATCCATGAGTTCCTGCCCAACGAACAGCAACTGGTAGCCGAACTGGAGCAACTGCACCACCTGCGCCTGTCAGTACAGGGCATGGAAGTCGTGGTGGAAACCGCCCGCGTACTGGCCAGTAGCCACGGCGAACCGCTACCTGCCAGCGTGCACGAACTGGGCGATACCCGTCTGGTCGACAGCATCATCACCCGCAAGGAGCAGATCCTGCAAAAAGTGCGGGCGCTGCGCGAAGTCAACCCGATGCTGGGTCATCGCGGCGTGCGACTGGGCATCACTTTCCCGGAAATCTACACCATGCAAATCCGTGCCGTGCTGGAAGCTGCCGCCGATTGCGTCAAGGCAGGCATCCCGGTCGCGCCGGAAATCATGGTGCCGCAAGTCTGTACCGTACAGGAACTCAAGTATGTCAAACGTCTGGCGCAGGCTGTCCACCAACAGGTCGAAGCCACCTTCGGCGTCAAGGTCGACTACCATTTCGGCAGCATGATGGAAGTTGTGCGCGCCTGTATGCGGGCGGATAGTCTGGCGGAAGAAGCGCAGTTCTTCTCCTTCGGTACCAACGACCTGACCCAGGCCAGCTTCTCGTTCTCACGCGAGGATGCCGAGAACAAGTTCCTGCCGATGTACAACGATCGCGGCATTTTGCAGGACAACCCGTTTGAAGTGCTGGATGTGAAAGGCGTCGGGCGGCTGATGGGATTGGCGGTGGAATGGGGCCGTAGTTCCCACCCGAACCTCAAGGTCGGTATCTGTGGGGAACACGGCGGGCATCCGGCCTCCATCCGCTTCTGCGACAGCATTGGGCTGGATTATGTTTCCTGCTCAGGGCCGCGCGTACCGATTGCGCGGCTGGCGGCGGCTCATGCGCAGATATTGATGGGCAAGGATAAAACGTCGAGCGATAAGTCGGCCTGATAAAAAAAAAGCCCCTCACCCGCCGAACGGGTGAGGGGCTGCTGTCAGGGCAAAAGCCGCTAAATTACAGCTCGAACGCAGGCAGTCTCTTGCCAACCAGTTCGTGCTTGAGGGTGACGTACTTCGGCATACCGTTTTCGTATGGCGGGTAGTCTTCACCTTCGATCAGCGGTTGCAGGTATTCGCGGCAAGCGTCAGTGATGCCGTAACCATCTTCGCTAATGTATTCCATCGGCATCATCTTCTCGACGTTGGCGATGTCTTTCAGTTCGCCGGAACCGATGTGCCACTTGTACGGCTTGTTGGAATCGCGGATAACTGCTGGCATGACAGAGTTCTTGCCTTCCAGCGCCAGGTTGACCGCAGCCTGACCCAGTGCGTAAGCCTGCTCAACGTCAGACTTGGAAGACAGGTGACGCGCCGCGCGTTGCAGGTAGTCAGCTACCGCCCAGTGGAATTTATAACCCAGCGCATCCTTGATCATGTTGGCGACGACCGGAGCCGCTCCGCCCAGTTGCGCGTGGCCGAAGGAGTCGCGGGTGCCCTGTTCAGCCAGGAACTTGCCGTCAGGGTAATGGCAGCCTTCGGAAACCACCACGGAGCAGTAACCGTACTGTTTGACCTTCGCGTCAACGGTTGCCAGGAATTTTTCCTGGTTGAACTCGACTTCAGGGAACAGGATCACGACCGGAATATCGTTGCTGGCGTCAGCAGCCAGACCACCGGCAGCCGCAATCCAGCCAGCGTGGCGACCCATGACTTCCAGGACGAAAATCTTGGTGGAAGTCGCGCACATGGAAGCTACGTCGTAGCTGGCTTCACGGGTAGAAACCGCGATGTACTTGGCAACAGAGCCAAAGCCAGGGCAGTTGTCGGTAACAGGCAGGTCGTTATCGACAGTCTTCGGTACGTGTACCGCCTGAATCGGGAAACCCATCGCGTCAGACAACTGGGATACTTTCAGGCAGGTGTCAGCGGAGTCGCCGCCACCGTTGTAGAAGAAGTAACCGATGTTGTGAGCCTTGAAAACTTCGATCAAGCGGTCGTATTCGCGCTTGTTCTTTTCCAGGCTTTTCATCTTGTAGCGGCAGGAACCGAATGCACCGGACGGGGTGTGGCGCAGTGCTGCAACGTCAGCGTCGGAAATCTTGCTGGTGTCGATCAGGTTTTCCAGCAAAGCACCGATGATGCCGTTCTGGCCTGCATATACAGTACCGATCTTGTCCTTGTGCTGACGTGCGGTTTCAAGCACGCCGCAGGCTGAGGCATTGATAACGGCAGTTACGCCGCCGGATTGTGCGTAAAAAGCATTCTTTACGGTCATAAACAAACTCCTCTATGCGATCTCTCAAACTAACTCGTGGAAATTCATGCTGTGGGAAACGTCTTTTTGCGCTCGCTCTCATGGTCGGCCTGCAAACGCAGCAGGTAGAGCACGCAATCAGCCAGTTCGGTGTATTCATCAATACCGGTGCCGAAACGGTCTTTCACCGAGTAGAAAAACTGTGAGCGGTAACGGTTTTCGCCGGTCTTGGCCAGCACAAAATTGCAGCCATCATGTTCCCAGAACATGGCAGGACAATCCGTTAACTCACGGTCATCCGGGTAAATACGGATTTCAACCTCAACCTCTTCAGCCGTCACTTTGCCCTTGCCCCAGCGTTCGTCGATGGTTTGCTGGATGATATTTTTTTCAAGGTCGGTCAGGTCAGGGACTTTGGCCATAATGTCTATTGCCTCGCGTTATCAGTGCAGGGTTGCGGTTGGATCAGTGCCCGGTGCGCCGGACGCGATGCCGTAACGCATTTCTTCCGGGGTAGCATCACGCACCGCCAGCACCTTGACGTGGAATTGCATGGTTTTGCCCGCGAACGGGTGATTGCCATCCAGCGTGACGAGTTCGGGGGTAACGCTGGTGACACGGAATGTTTTGCTTTCGCCGTTGGCATTCTGGAATTGCACTTCTTCGCCCACCCGGCGGAATTGCGGCGGTACGTTTTCGGTTGCGTCGCTGAAGATCAGGTTGGGGTCGGATTCGCCCCATGCACCTACGTCGGGTGTCACGTCAGCGGAAATCTGATCGCCTTCCCCGCAGCCGACCAGCGCCTGTTCCACGCTGTCATACAGCCGGTTGTGCATCATGAATACCATGTTGAGGGGTAAATCAACCTGTTCAACGACTTTACCCGCTTCATCGGTGATGAAGTAGTTGAACTGGACGACTTTGCCTGCGCTGATTTTGTTGGGGGAAGTCATGACGATTCCTGTGTGAATGTGGGAGGTGGGGTGTCGGGCTTGTACCCGAACCCCACTAAAGCATTAACCCAATGCTGCGAAAATCTGGTCGCGGATTTGGTCAACCTTGCCAATGCCTTCGATACGGATGTAACGCGGCGCTTTGGCTTCACCGGAAGCTGCCCAGTCAGAATAGTACTTGATCAGTGGGGCAGTTTGGGAATGGTAGACTTCCAGACGCTTCAGTACGGTCTCTTCTGAGTCGTCAGCACGCTGGATCAGGTCTTCACCGGTTTCGTCATCTTTGCCTTCAACCTTTGGCGGGTTGAAAATGACGTGGTAGGTGCGACCAGAGGCAACGTGTACGCGGCGGCCACTCATGCGGCGCACGATTTCTGCGTCATCAACGGCGATTTCAACCACTGCGTCGATGTCAACGCCCTGGGTTTTCAGGGATTCGGCTTGCGCCAGAGTGCGCGGGAAACCGTCGAACAGGAAACCGTTGGCGCAATCTGCTTCAGCGGTACGTTCTTTTACCAGACCCAGGATGATGTCGTCGGAAACCAGACCACCTGCGTCCATGACTTTCTTGGCTTCGATACCCAGTGGGGTACCCGCTTTAACGGCGGCACGCAACATGTCGCCAGTAGAAATTTGTGGGATGTTGTATTTGTCTTTGATGAACCCGGCTTGTGTGCCTTTGCCCGCACCAGGGCCGCCCAACAGGATAACTTTCATGTGGAAACTCTCTCCATTTTGCTACTGCGGATAAAAATCAGGGCATCCTGAGATGCCCTGATTTTGGTCTAAACCCAAAATCAGGGTTTAGTGCTGTTTAAGGCAACCCGATTAGTGGGCGGCTGGTTTGAACAGCTTGGACTTGTCTACCAGATCCTTGTGAGCGCGTTTGAACACGGTCCAGGTCTTGGTGTCTTTGTCGTAAACAGAGTTTACGAAGCAATGCCAGTTGGTTTCGTCAACGTAGTTGTGGTCCATACGATAGTAGAAACCAGGGTAACGTGACTCTTCACGGAACTGGATGTGCTTCATGTGAGCTTCCGCCGTCAGGATACGGTGGTAGTTTTCCCATGCACGCAGCAGTTCGTGCAGGTCTTTCGCACGCATCTTCATGGCGTCTTCTTTCAGCATGCCCAGCTTCTCTTCAGCGACTGCCAGCATGTGACCGTTGGTGGTGTAGTAAGTCGCAACACCCGCAACGTATTCGTCCATGATCTTTTGCAGACGGAACTGCAACATGCGAGGAGTGATGTAGTGTGGGTTTACATCAATCGCAGTGGTGTAGTCCTTATGCTCCAGGAAGGTGCGGACCGGACGGTAGATTTCTTCAACCAGTGCATCTACAGAAGTGTCCAGCTCAGGTTTCCAGTCTTTGTTGTCGATGACGAACTTGACCATGGACTGGGCAGCCATACGGCCTTCAGTGTGGGAACCGGAAGAGAACTTGTGACCGGAAGCGCCAACGCCGTCACCAGCGGTGAACAGGCCGCGTACAGTGGTCATACCACGGTAGCCCCAGTTCCAGCCTTGTGGCAGGTGAGCAGGGATTTTGTCCTTGTCTGGGTGTTCTTCGGTCGTTGGAGCGCCAACGTCATCAGGACCGGAAGCCCAGATACCGCAGCAGCCGGAGTGTGAACCCAGCAGGTATGGTTCGGTAGGCATCAGTTCAGAGTTTTTCTTCTCTGGTTCGATGTTTTCACCAACCCAGATACCGCATTGGCCAACGCACATGTCCAGGAAGTCTTCCCATGCTTCTGCTTCCAGGTGCTTTACTTCACGAGGAGACAGGGTTTCACGCAGTTTGCCGAGGGCGGTAACGGTGTCCATGTAGATAGGACCACGGCCTTCCTTCATTTCCTTCAGCATCAGGTGGTTACGCAAGCAAGAAGCTGGAACCGCAGCCTGACCGTATGGAGGGTAGTCGTTCAGCAGTTCTTTGTTCTTGGCCATGTAGACTTCGCCGTAAGCGTTGGTAGCCTGGGCTTTGAACAGCAGGAACCATGCGCCGACAGGGCCGTAGCCGTCTTTGAAACGCGCTGGAACGAAACGGTTTTCCATCATGGTCAGTTCTGCACCGGCTTCAGCAGCCATGGTGTAGGTGGAACCGGAGTTCCATACTGGATACCATGCACGGCCCTGGCCTTCACCAACGGAACGTGGACGGAAGATGTTTACGCAGCCACCGGCTACCAGCAGGCAAGCCTTGAACTTGTAAACGTATACCTTGTCTTCACGGGTAGAGAAGCCAACGGCACCAGCAACGCGGTTCTTGTCGTTAGCGTCGTTAACCAGCTTGACGATGAATACACGTTCCTGAATGTTGTCAGAACCCAGTGCTTTCTTGGCAGCTTCAGCAACGATCCACTTGTAGGATTCGCCGTTGATCATGATCTGCCATTTACCGGAACGGACTGGATCGCCGCCGTCTTTCAGCAGTTTGCCACCTTCTTTTGGCCATGTAGCACCGTCGAAACGTTCGCCGTTAACGGTTTTCCAGATTGGGAGGCCCCATTCTTCAAACAGGTGAACGGAATCGTCAACGTTACGGCCCAGGTCATACGCCAGGTCGTCACGGGTGATGCCCATCAGGTCGTTGGAGACCATACGTGCATAGTCAGCCGGATCCTGGTGTGGACCGATATAAGTGTTGATTGCAGACAGACCTTGTGCAACTGCACCGGAACGATCCATTGCTGCTTTGTCAACCAGCTTGACAGTGATGTCGATGCCAGCTTCTTCTTTCGCTGCCTGGATCCAAGGCATGATTTCGTATGCAGCACCGCAAGCCGCCATACCACCGCCGATCAGGAGGATGTCTACTTCTTCCTGGACAACTTCTGGATTACCAAATGTACCTGCCATTTGTATTTCCTCAATATCTATTCGTTAAAAATGAAGCGTTTGTTCTGATAAGCAATTACTTGCAGATCAGTTCAGCCGGGTTGCCAGCGCGGTAGCCGCCCATGACGTCTTTGGTCAGCAGCGCTTTACCGATGTTGGCCAGAGTTGCTTTTGGCTTGCCGCCGTAGCAATCAATGGAACCTTCTGGCGTGGTACGGATTGGGAACTTGAAGCGCTTCATGACGCCATTACGGAACTTGATGGACCACATGATGGAGTCCTGGCCACGCAGAGGCTGTACGGAACCGCCGAGTGGTACAACGTCAGCATAGTGACGTGCTTCGATCGCGTTGGATGGGCAGATCTTGACGCAGGAATAGCATTCCCAGCACTGATCTGGCTCTTGGTTATAAGCCTTCATGGCGTGGCCGGTAGCGGAACCATCAACGTCCAGCTTCATCAGGTCGTGTGGGCAGATGTACATGCAAGCGGTACGGTCACCACCTTTGCAGCCATCGCATTTGTCAGTACGTACATACGTAGGCATTGCGTAACTCCTTGGAAAGATTGTATTGCTACATTACGGTTACAGAACTCAACCAGCAGCAGCCGCACTCCCTCCTCAGGTTGGCGGCTGCTGCCAGAGATACTTTAAACAGTCTTAACTGTTTTCACTTTGATAATAATCGATCAGGATCTGGGCCACTTCAGGGCGAGAAAACTCCTTGGGTGGTGCAATGCCCTGACCAAGCATTTCACGAACTTTGGTGCCGGAAAGAAGGACAAAATCTTCCTTCTTATGATCCGGCGCTTCACACATCATCACAACCTTATCCAGCTTCTTGGAGTAAGCGGTGTGGTCTGCGCGGAAGATTTCGATTGCAAGGGCACCCTCAGGCACTTCGTTATCGAAGATTGTCTGAGCATCAAATGCACCGTAATGATCGCCCACACCCGCATGGTCACGACCAATAATGAAATGCGTCGCGCCCATGTTTTGGCGGAATACGGCGTGCAATACAGCTTCTTTCGGACCTGCGTACAGCATGTCGAAACCGTAGCCGGTTACCATCGCACTGTTCGGCGGGAAGTACAGCTCAACCATCTTGCGGATGGCGGCATCACGTACCGGAGCAGGAATGTCGCCTTTCTTCAGCTTGCCCAGCAGCATGTGGATGACCAAGCCATCACAGCCGAGACGATCCATGGCCATGTGGCACAGTTCTTCGTGCGCCAGATGCATCGGATTACGGGTCTGGAATGCAACGACCTTTTTCCAGCCGCGCTCGGTAATTTCGTTGCGAATTTCAACAGCAGTACGGAAAGTATCCGGGAATTCGCTCTGGAAGTAAGAGAAGTTCAGTACCTTGAGCGGCCCTGACAGGCAAACCTTGCCCTGGGAATTGAACGTATCCGCGCCGATATGTGCTTCACCCGCAGCAGGACGATAAATCTGCTGGGTCATGGAGGCCATTTCTGCGTCGGTGAATTCTTCGACGCCTTCGACATCCATGATGGCAAGTACAGGGTTGCCTTCCACATTGGGGTCTTTCAATGCAATGCGGTCACCCGCCTTGATGCTGCCTGCATCGTTAACCAGGTTCAGCACCGGCGTTGGCCAGAACAGGCCGGAAGTGGTGTGCATATTATCCGCGACTGACAGCGCATCTGCCTTGTTCATGTAGCCAGTCAGCGGGTTGAAGTAGCCACCGCCAAGCATCACGGCATTCGCTGCCGTCGCAGAGCTGACAACGATGGAAGGAAGACCTTCTGCTTCTTTCCGCAGCGCTTCGTTTTCAGCGCTGTCATATACGAATAATGGATTCAGTTCATCGGAACCGTGTGGTTTGATCATGCTAATCTCCGGTAAGTGTATGGGTTACCCGCTATTTTGAGATGAACTTTTCATCAGCTATGCGCATGGATTTTGAAACACGCATACTTTATACACTTTTGGTGCACAATCCTATGAGTTTATTCTTGTTAAGGCATAAATTTTTCTTATTAGTACTGAGGCTATCTAATTCATTATCCTGAGAATAATTATATTATGAAATACTTATTTACTGACCAACGATTAACCGACCTTATTGCTGATATATCCTAATTAACTGAATCTTAACGGAGTTTTGCTTTCGACAAGCGTTTCAGCCAGATGTCCAGCCCTTGGGCATTCAACTCAAGGTCAACGGACAAAATTTGATCAATATCCCCTTTGGGAAGAGCACAACCATGTGCGCATATCTCTTCATACCAAGCGATTAAAATCCGCTCACGCAGGCGTCCTACCCGCCCTTCCGGTTCATCTGCCTGTTCCTTTGCCAAAGCAGCCAGCCCAAGGATACTGTTACGCAATTTCAACCTCAGCCCGGCCACATCCGTGACCCGCCCATAGTGGGTCAGCAGCATAGCGGCAGGTTGCAAGGCCGCAAGCTTTTCCAGCGAAGCCAGCCACTCATCCGGCGAAAAGGCTACCGGCGTGGTTGGGGCAAATAGCCATGCCCCTTGCGCCGTATCAAACTCGCGGTAGGAAATGCCAAAGGTATCGCCGGTAAAGCAAGACGCCGTGCGATGGTCGAAAATGCATCCATGGTGATTGGCGTGCCCAGGTGTATCCAGGAAGGTCAGCAGACGCCCGTTCAGGTCGATGACATAACCATCGTCTGCCGCGACCACACGCTCCGCAGGAATTGGCACCAATTTGCCATAATCCCTGGCGAAACCTTCCTCCCCATACACAACCGTAGCGCCCGCTTGCAACTTTGACGGGTCAATCATGTGCGGCGCACCTTTCGGGTGCACAACCAAAGTTGCATTCGGGCAACGCGCCATCAATTCCCCGGCACCACCGGCATGGTCAAG
>JBBIHI010000032.1:0-16080 GCA_037447095.1 Thiotrichaceae bacterium | reverse complement strand
GATCCACAACAAGTGATTGAGGATGCGGGTAACTTCGTCGAACATGGTGCGGATATAGAGCGCCCGTACCGGGGCAGTAATCCCCATCAGTTTCTCGATCGCCAACACATAACCATGCTCATTGCACATCATGGATACGTAGTCGAGACGATCCATGTAGCCGATGCTCTGGTTGTACGGCTTGCTCTCCGCCAGCTTCTCGGTGCCGCGATGCAGCAAGCCAATGTGCGGGTCAGCGCGGACGATGGTTTCACCATCCATCTCCAGCACCAGACGCAACACACCGTGCGCTGCAGGGTGTGCCGGACCAAAGTTCAGCGTAAAGTTGCGAATTTCAGGCATTAATCACGCTCCTTTGCCGGGGCGAATCTTTGGTCGTCGCGAATGGTGCGCGGCACCAACACACGCGGATCAATGGAGACAGGCTCGTAGATAACGCGCTTTTGCTCGGCATCGTAGCGCATTTCCACCTGCCCGATGAGCGGGAAGTCCTTGCGGAACGGATGGCCGACGAAACCGTAGTCAGTCAGGATGCGGCGCAAATCAGGATGACCGCTGAACATGATGCCGAACAGGTCGAAGGCTTCGCGCTCGTACCAGTTGGCGGAACTCCAGATTTCAACCAGGGACGGAACTACTGGAAAATCATTGTCTTCGCACCAGGTACGCAAGCGGATACGCATATTGCGGGTAACTGAAAGCAGGTGAACCACAACCGCATAACGCTTGCCTTTGGCTTCCTGCTCCTCCTCCTGTTCACCGAACGCGAACGGATCAGCATCTTCAGCCTGCACTGCCCGGCTGAAACCGCTACGGGTGGCGGTGGTGACATCCCATTCCACATCGCCGTAAGTCAGGTAGTCAACGCCACACAAGTCGGTGAGCTGCGTGCAATCCAGCGCGTCGTCATGACGCAGGAAACGGGCAACTTCCAGCCACTGATCGGCAGACACATCCAGCGTCAACTCATTCAGCGCAAGCTTGGTCGCTGACAGTTTGTCGCCTAGCCCTTCTTTCAGGTAATCATGGATAAATTCGAGTGATACAGTCATGAATTATCGCGCTATGGTATTGGTTCGACGGATTTTATTCTGCAACTGGATGATTCCGTACAGAAGCGCTTCGGCAGTTGGCGGGCATCCCGGCACGTAAATATCGACCGGAATTACGCGATCACAGCCACGCACCACTGCGTAGGAATAATGGTAATAACCACCACCATTGGCGCAGGACCCCATCGAAATCACCCAGCGCGGCTCGGCCATCTGGTCGTAAACCTTGCGCAAGGCTGGAGCCATCTTGTTGGTCAGCGTGCCTGCCACAATCATCACGTCAGACTGGCGCGGACTTGGGCGGAATACGATACCGAAACGGTCCAGGTCGTAGCGTGAAGCACCCGCGTGCATCATTTCTACCGCACAGCAAGCCAGCCCAAAGGTCATCGGCCACAACGAACCAGTACGCGCCCAGTTGATCAGGGCATCGGCTGTCGTAGTGACGAAGCCTTTTTCCAGAACTCCCTCTACTCCCATTCCAGCGCCCCTTTCTTCCACTCGTAAATGAAACCAACGATCAGGATGGTCAGGAAAATACCCATGGCGACGATGCCAAACACACCGATAGTATCGAGCACGACAGCCCAGGGGAACAAAAAGGCGATTTCCAGATCGAAGATGATAAACAGGATCGCGACCAGATAGTAGCGCACGTCAAATTTCATGCGTGCGTCTTCAAACGCGGGAAACCCGCATTCAAAGGGTGAATCTTTCTCAGCATCTGGCCGACGTGGCCCAGCCAGCAAACCCACTCCCAGCAGTACTACTGCCAAACCCAAGCCCACTGCCAAGAACACGAGAATAGGAAGGTATTCTCCTAGCATACTAACTCCTGGTCCAAACCGTTTGCGCCTCTCTCACTTGCGGTTATCTGTCGTCATGATCACAAACCCGCACAGTTTGTGTCATTGTTCATTGCCCACCGAATATAACGGTGCATGAACAACAGATTAACTCCCCAAAGTGGGTATTGTCAGATTTTTACCAAGAATCATGACTAAAAGCAAAGGCCCGATGCACTTAAGCACCGGGCCTTTCTATTTGGTACCGACGACCGGACTCGAACCGGTACAGCTTTCGCCACTACCCCCTCAAGATAGCGTGTCTACCAATTCCACCACGTCGGCAAAGCAGGCGGGGATATTACTCCACTATTTCTTTTCTTGCACGGCTTTTTCACTGCCAGCAAGCTTCCCGCCAGTAGCGGCAGCCGCCTTCTCAGGCTTTGCAGCAGCCTTGGCATCTTCTGCCTTGCCAACAGGCTTGCCCGCATCCGGGGTGGCTAGCTTTTCAGCAGCCGGGGCAGGCGGCACATCACTGGATGGCGCAGCATCGGCAGCAGGTGCCTGCTGGGGCACATCACCCGCCGCAGCCGTACCTGCACCGGGTACTGGCGGTACATCACTGGACGGTGCAGCAGGAGCCTCGCTCTTCGCCGGTGCCGTTTGCGTTGCACTATCCATGATACTGACACTGGCAACAGGACGCCCGGAAGCCAGGAAGGCCAATGCACCCGAATTGAGGAAAAATACCGTTGCCAGTATCGCTGTTGTACGGCTCAGGAAGTTGGCAGCACCACGCGCACCAAATACCGTACCGGAAGCACCGCTACCAAAAGCAGCCCCCGCGTCAGCCCCCTTACCCTGCTGCATCAACACCAGCACGATAATCCCAACAGAAACAACGATCTGAACAATCAGCAAGATATTGTATAACATGCGTTTTTATTAACCTTAATTTCCGGCTTTGCAGATGGCAAGAAACTCGCTGGCATCCAGGGAAGCGCCACCGATCAGGCCACCATCAATGTCCGACATTGCAAACAACTCAGCAGCATTCGCCCCCTTGACGCTGCCACCGTACAAAATTTGTACTTTTTCCGCCACATTGGCACTCAACGCCGCCAGCTTGCCACGGATAAAGGCGTGCACATCCTGCGCCTGCTGTGGGCTGGCTGTTTTGCCAGTACCAATCGCCCAGACAGGCTCATAGGCAATAACCCCATCCAGCAATGCATCCACACCTTCCAGTGCAATCACTGCATCCAGTTGGCGGGCAACCACCTGTTCGGTAATACCAGATTCACGCTCTTCCAGCGTTTCGCCCACACACAGGATAGGCTTCAAGCCATGCTTGCGGGCGGCGGCAAACTTGCGGGCAGTATCTTCGTCCTTTTCACCGTACAGTGCACGGCGTTCGGAGTGGCCAACGATCGCATACTCGCAACCGAATTCCTTCAGCATAGGCCCGGAAACTTCGCCCGTGAAGGCACCAGCATCCTGATCAGCGATGTCCTGCGAACCCAGGCCAACGTTACTGCCAGACAGCAAACCCTGCGTCATTGGAATGTAAACATAAGGGGCACAAACAGCCACCGCAACGTTATCCATCCCTGCCAGACCAGTCAGGATACCGCCGGCCAGTGATTCAATACTTGCCTTGGAACCATTCAGTTTCCAGTTGCCTGCTACCAGTTTTTGACGCATGATTTCACCTCTCTTTCAAGCAAGGGCGAAAGATTACCTGCATAAGCAGGGGAAATCAATCTTCATTCCGGGCAGGTCAGGCGACGGAACGTACCGCGCTGGCAATATCATCTGCCAGTTGCGCAGTTTCAACGGCATCCTCACCTTCAACCATGACCCTGATCAGCGGCTCAGTTCCCGAAGGACGCAATAATACCCGGCCTCGATTCCCCAGCTTGCTTTCCACTTCACGGACAGCCGCCTGAATGGTTTCTGAGGCGTCCAGATCAATTTTCTGGCGGGTCGGTACATTAATCAGCGTTTGCGGGTACTTGGACATGACCTGCTTCAGCTCATGCAATGGCTTTCCCGACACCAGCATCGCACGCAATACCTGTAAGGCCGCGATAATGCCATCCCCTGTTGTGATGAAGTTGCGCACAATGATATGCCCGGATGACTCACCACCCAACCCACACCCATGTTCATTCATCTGCTCAATCACGTAGCGGTCGCCGACCTTGGCGCGGTAAAATGGCAACCCCATCGCCTGGATGGCCTTTTCCAGCCCCAGATTACTCATTAGCGTCCCGACGACACCACCTTGCAACTTGCCTTCCTTGTGTTGCTGTTGGGCAATGACTGCCAAAATCTCGTCACCATCAACGGCTTGCCCACGTTGATCCACCATAATCAGACGATCCCCATCACCGTCCAGGGCAATGCCAACATCGGCACGGTAGCGCAACACTGCTTCCTTCAATGCATCAATATGCGTCGCACCACACTGGTCATTGATATTCAGGCCATCCGGTACATTGGCAATGGCAATAACCTCCGCACCCAATTCGCGGAATACATCGGGTGCGACATGGTAAGTTGCCCCGTTGGCGCAATCGACCACAACCCGCAAACCTTTCAATGAAACATTATTGGGTAAAGCCCGCTTGCAAAACTCGATGTAGCGCCCGGCAGCATCCTTGGCCCGTTCGACCTTGCCCAGCTCCTGCGAAGAAACCGTCTTGAACTCCTTGTCCAGCCACTCTTCAATTTCTTCCTCCACCGCATCCGGCAGTTTGGTGCCATCACCTGAGAAAAATTTCAGGCCGTTATCCTCAAACGGATTGTGCGACGCACTGATAACAATACCGGCAGATGCACGGAACGCCCGCGTCAGGTACGCCACCGCTGGAGTAGGCATCGGCCCTACCAGCCGGATATTGACACCTGCCGCCACCAAACCGGCCTGCAAGGCAGACTCCAGCATATAACCGGAAATACGGGTATCCTTGCCAATCAATACCAGTGGATTCCCATTCCGTGCCAACACCTTGCCTGCCGCCCAACCCAGTTTCAGGACAAAATCAGGGGTCATGGGGTAACGGCCAATCTTGCCGCGAATACCATCCGTACCGAAATATTTTCTTGCCATCCTTACAGGTTCCTCACACCAAACTCAAATCAAGCACTTCACGGGCTGCATTATAAAACCGGATTGCCTCAACCGTTTCCCTGACATCATGCACCCGCACAATGGCAGCCCCCTGCACCGCAGCCATGACGGCTGCCGTAACACTACCCTGAACACGCTGCCCAATTGGCACATTGCCCAACAATGCACCGATCATTGACTTACGGGACATTCCCACCAGAATCGGCAAGCCCAGTTTTTTATACTCATGCAAATTGAACAACAGGGCGATGTTATGCCCAAGCGTTTTACCAAAACCAAAACCGGGATCAAGAACCAGCCGCTCACGGGCAATACCCGCCGCCATACATGCCTGGATACGTGTTTCAAAGAAATCGTAAACATCCCTAACCACATCGTCATAGCGGGGATTTTCCTGCATGGTACGGGGTTCACCCTGCATATGCATCAGGCAGACCGGGACAGGCAAGGTGGCGCAGACATCCATCGCCCCCGGCACTTGCAAAGCCCGTATATCGTTGATCATGGCAGCCCCGGCATTGACCGCTGCCAGCATGACTTCCGGCTTGCTGGTATCCACCGATACCGGTACATCAAAGCGCTGGCGTATAGCTTCCACCAATGGCACAACCCGATCGAGTTCTTCCTGGACTGTGACCGCCTGTGCGCCGGGGCGGGTAGATTCGCCACCAACATCAATGATGTCCGCGCCTTCGGCGAGCATCTGCTCCACCCGCAGCAAAGCAGCATCCTGCTGCTGAAAACAGCCGCCATCTGAAAATGAGTCAGGGGTAATGTTCAATATCCCCATGACCTGCACTTTGCTTTCCATCCACCACATAAGCGCCTACCAAAAAATAAGGCGCGACATTTAACGCGCCTTACCCACGATTAAAAAGCCAGCTCAGTGTGAGCCTGCCGCACCACCAATAACACCATCACCCGGTTTCGTACCGGTATCACTGGCACGCGGCTTGGCTGGTGTTCCCGACCCACCGGAAGAAGAGTCATCATCATTCCAGTCCGCAGGCGGTGGTGGCTCATCGCCGCGCATCAGCGCCTCTACCTGGGCACGGTCAATCGTTTCGTATTTGACCAAAGCTTTCGCCATGGCATGAAGGACATCCATTTTGTCGACCAGAACCCGTTTGGCACGACCGTAATTACGGTCAATCACTTCGCGGATTTCACGGTCAATGGCATGTGCCGTTTCATCCGACATGTGCTTGTGCTGGGTGACGGAACGCCCCAGGAACACTTCGCCCTCATCTTCCGAATAAGCCAACGGCCCCATGCTGTCTGACAAACCCCACTTGGTCACCATATTGCGGGCAATATTGGTGGCACGCTCAATGTCGTTGGAAGCACCCGTAGTAACACCCTCGAAGCCATAGATCAGCTCTTCGGCAATCCGCCCACCGTACAGGCTGGAAATCTGGCTTTCCAGGCGCTGCTTGCTGTAGCTGTAACGGTCTTCTTCCGGCAGGTACATGGTCACACCCAAGGCACGGCCACGCGGGATAATGCTGACCTTGTAAACCGGGTCATGCTCGGGGACACTCAGCCCCACAATCGCATGGCCTGCCTCGTGATAGGCAGTCGCCAGTTTTTCCTCATCCTTCATGACCATGGACTTGCGCTCGGCACCCATCATGATCTTGTCCTTGGCCTTTTCAAACTCAGCCATATTGACCGTGCGCTTGTTGGAACGGGCCGCAAACAAGGCGGCCTCATTCACCAGATTGGCCAAATCAGCACCCGAGAAACCGGGCGTACCGCGAGCAATCAGTGACGGCTTGACATCATCACCCAACGGCACCTTGCGCATGTGTACTTTGAGGATTTGTTCGCGGCCACGCACATCCGGCAGCGGCACGACAACCTGACGGTCGAAACGACCCGGACGCAATAAGGCGGCATCCAGCACATCCGGGCGGTTGGTCGCCGCAATCACGATAATGCCTTCACTCCCTTCGAAACCATCCATTTCCACCAGCAACTGGTTAAGGGTTTGCTCACGTTCATCATGACCACCACCCAGACCCGCACCACGCTGACGGCCTACGGCGTCAATTTCATCAATAAAGATGATGCACGGCGCATGTTTCTTGGCCTGTTCAAACATGTCACGCACACGGGATGCACCGACACCGACGAACATTTCCACGAAATCAGAACCGGAAATGCTGAAAAACGGCACTTTCGCCTCACCGGCAATCGCTTTCGCCAGCAAGGTCTTGCCTGTACCCGGTGAACCGACCATCAATACACCGCGCGGAATCTTGCCACCCAGTTTCTGGAACTTGCCAGGGTCACGCAGGAACTCGACCAACTCGCCAACTTCTTCCTTCGCTTCGTCGCAACCGGCAACATCGTTGAAATTCACCTTGACCTGATCTTCGGTCATCATGCGGGCGCGGCTCTTGCCGAACGACATGGCACCACGGCCACCGCCACCGCCCTGCATCTGGCGCATGATGTAAATCCACAAGCCAATGATCAGCAGGAAAGGTACCCAGCTAATGACAATATCCCAGAAAATGGAACGCTCTTCCGGTGGCGCGGCATCAAATTTGACGTTATGGGCAAGGAGGTCATCCACCAGTTTTGGATCGTCCGGCGGACTGAACGTAACAAACCGGCCACCATTATTATCTTCGCCAATGATCTTCTGCCCTTTGATCTGCACATCCTTGACCGCCCCTTCATGCATTTTGCTCAGGAACTCCGAATACGGGACGGACGACGCAGGCTGGGCAGGCACGCTGAATTTACTGAACACTGCAATCAGGACGAAAGCAATAACAGCCCATATCAGTAAATTTTTGGTCAAATCGTTCAAGTGATTTCTCCACTTTTCCAAATCAGGGCATCGCTCCTGCAATACCCAATACGGTGATATTACACCACAAAACCTTGCGCTAACACATAAACCTCCCGGCTCCGTGGCCTTGAGGCGGCGGGCTTCCTGACTTTCACTGTTTTGAAACTGCTGCGCACATCCCGCATGAACGCTTCGGAACCATCCCCCTGAAACAGTTTCACCAGAAAAGCACCTCCCGGCTTTAATACCCGACGCGCCATATCCAGTGCAAGTTCACACAGATGAATGGAGCGTGGCTGGTCAACAGCGTCCACCCCACTCATATTGGGCGCCATATCGGAAATAACAAGGTCAGCCTTTTCATCACCCAATAAACCGAGGATTTCTGCCAGTACGGCATCCTCACGAAAGTCGCCCTGTACAAACTCGACAAACGGCAACGGGTCAATCGGTAAAATGTCACTCGCCACAATCCGTCCCTTTTTACCAAGGTGCTGGGTCGCGTACTGGCTCCAGCCGCCCGGTGCCGCCCCCAGATCAACCACTTTCATACCCGGCTGCAATATCCGGTCTTTCTCATGAATTTCCTTGAGCTTGTAGACTGCGCGTGAACGGTAGCCTTCCTGCTGTGCTTTTTTGACATATCCATCACTGAAATGCTCACCCAGCCAACGGCTGCTGCTTTTGCTTCTTGCCATGCCTCATTGCCACTCATTACACTTGCCGATTTGCGGAAGCGTACCATGGAACCGACCGAAACACTGACTGAAGCCCAGAAAAAACGCCTGCGTACCCGCGCCCACGACCTCAAACCGGTCGTCATGATCGGCCAGCACGGCCTCAAGCCAACTGTACTGGAAGAAATCAGCAGTGCCCTTGATTACCATCAACTCATCAAAATCAAGCTGGCAGTGGGCGACCGCGAACTCCGCGACGAACTGATAGGGCAAATCCTGCAATACAGCTTGGCACAACAAGTCCAGCGGATTGGCAATATTGCCGTGCTTTACCGCCGCAACCCGGACAAGCCTGACATCCTCAAACAGGATTTCTAAACTCCGGCAACGATCCTTGGCAACCCAGGGTTAACCCTTGGCTGGACGCCGGAATATTTCCATTGCCATGTTCGTCAAAGGCGAAACATCATTGGCACAAAATAACCGAGGAGAAGCCCGCGTGCTACGTAAGATTTTGCTGACCATGCTCATATCATTGAGCATTTCCGTACCCACTGTTTTTGCGGCAGACAAACCGGCTGAAGACAAATCCACTGACGTAGGCACAACCGAAAAAACCGGGAAAGACACGGTTGGAACTGCCGATACTGCTACGTCCAACAAGGTGGAAGTGCGCGATGTCAGCCAGTTCTTTGATGACGGTTTCAACGACATGAAAGAAGAGCTGGAAACCGCCAAAACCGATGGCAAACAAGGGCTGCTGATCATGTTCGAGATGGAGGAGTGCCCTTTCTGCCACCGCATGAAAACAACGGTATTGAACCGCAGCGACATTCAGAACTATTTCAAGCAGCATTTCCGCATTGTCAGCGTCGACATTGAAGGCGATGTTGACATGACGGATTTCAAAGGCGAAACCATCACCCAGAAAGATTTTGCCCTGAAAGAATTCCGTGTCCGCGCCACACCGGTCTTCCAGTTTATGGGGCTGGATGGGGAGCCGATGAAAAACGGGCGCCTGACTGGCGCAACGGAAGACGCTGCCGAGTTCATGCTGTTTGGCAAATTCATCGTGGACAAGAAAAACGAGGAAATGCCGTTCATCAAATACAAACACGAGCAGGGCGCAGATACCAAGGCCGATGATGCCAAAGGCTAAACGGTTTCCCAGTATCTTCCTTACGGGTAGCCTGATATTGACGGGAACAATGGCTTATGCAGCCGATGTCCCCGACCCCCTCAGCCTTGAGCAGGCATTGCATTATGCGGAAGATCATCCGCGCACCCGACTTGACCCGGAAACGCTCCTGCGCCACCCACCTCCCGAACCGCTTTACCTGAACTGCCATGCCCTTGCCTACAACAACAATGTCAGCCCCGACAGCCAGCGTGACCGGCTGTTGCCGACCCTGGTTTCCCCTGCCGATGCGCAACGCCTGGAAATCATGCAGAGTTTTTTCGACGTATTGCTGGCCGATGCCAGTGCCCAGCGGGATGAAGAAAACATGGCGGTTTACTACATCCCCCTAGACCGCACCCGTACCCGCCGCGATTTGAAAGAGTTTTCCGACATGGACGTGGCGGAACTGGATGCTGAATATCAGGTAGTGCGCCAGCAAAGTGCCGCCAGCACAGCATCGCAACGCCTGACCCGCACCCTGTTGGCCGACGCCATCAACAGCCCGGAAACCCTGCCCAAGACCCTGAATCCGGTTGAAATCGGCAAACCACCAGCAGAAATACCCACACTGGACAAATTGCTCGAAATCAGCCTGCAAGACAACCACTGGCTGGAAGAACGGCGCGACGATGCCAACCGTGATGAACGTGCCGTGATTGATATGGAATTACGTCAGGCATTCATTGAGTTGTCACTGCGCATGGATATTTTCAAGGTCGCCGCAGAACGTGCCGAATCGGAAACCCAATGGCGCGAGTATTATCTGGAACGTAGCCGCACCCTGTACGAACAGGAGGTCAAATCCGATCTGGGTGATGCCATGACCCAGCAAAGCAAGGCGCGTTTGCAGAAACAGCAAATCCGGTTTTGCCAAGCGCTGACATTGGCTGAATTGAATGCCTTGCAAGGCAAACCAATCTGGCCACTGCCCAAACCGGACAAGCAAACCGAGGAACCAAAAAAATGAAAATCATCCTGCAAACAGGCTTGTTACTGGCAGGTCTGATTTCAACGCTGAATGCGCAGGCACTGGACATGAAGGGCCGCCTGGAATGGGTACACAAAGTCGATATGCGCGTCACCGATAGCGGCGTCATTGAAAAAGTCAACGTCACCACCGGACAGCACGTCAAGCAGGGGGATGTCCTGTTGCAAATGGAACAGCGCAAGCAACAGGCCGAGCTGAAAGAGGCCAAAGCCCGCGCTGCCCGCGCCAAATTGGGTACGGATGAAGCCGAGCGTGACATGACCCGCACCCAGGAGTTGTTTGACCGTGGCCTGATTGCCGAAGAAGAGCTGAAAGGCAGTGAACTGAAGCAGGCTGTTGCCCAGGCAGAACTGGAGTCTGCCAAGGCTGCGGAAGAAGCCGCCCAAGTGGCGCTGGAACATACCGAACTGAAAGCCCCGTTTTCCGGCATTATCGTGTCCAACACCGCCTGGCAAGGTGCGGTGATTTTCGCAGGCAAGCAGGATCAACCTCTCATATCGCTTGCCCCCGACGACCAGATGCTCGCACGGGTGCTCGTGACAGCCGATGTACTCCGCCATTATCCCCCCGGTACTTCTGTGCAGGTCGTCGTCAACGGTAACAGCCGCAGCGGAAAAGTTTACAGCCAAGGCGTGGAAGCGGTGCGCATTGAACCGGAAGGTGCCATTTACGAGCTGGACATTCTGTTCCAACGCAACGGCAAAGAATTACTCCGTCCGTCAGAAAGTGTGCAGGTCATCCTGCCTTAAAAACCAAATTAATCGCTACCATAGGGAACCTCTAAGAAACCGTCTCAAGCCAGCCAGCTCCCACATCTTAAAATATCCGGGATTGCCGGGTCAGATCAGCACCCTATGGGGTATCAATATACTGACAACTCTCTTTTACGGGAAAGCATCCACAGTATGCTAGCAACAAAAGAAAAATAAATTAAATGCGAACCATAAAGATGGCCATCCATCAAACTTCGCATAACAAAGTTTGCAACAAAAAAAATCAGAACCAAACCAACTGGGCTTCCCGAACAAAATCTCACCCATCCTCGATAAATCATGGCCACCCAAAGCAGAAACAATAACAAAAACCCCGGAATACCATTCGCCAATGTAAAGTCAACCCAGCCACTATGACTGCTTATAGCCCCTCTTTCACCGCCCAATTCTGCAACGTAGCGTCCAAACGCATCAGCGCCATAACCTAATCCTAATGGGTGTTCGAGAATTCCATATAAACCTACTTTCATCCAGATAGCTCGAACATAAAAAGAAGGATCCCCAATAATAGTTCCCGTATCCCACAGGTGTTGCGCCTGATAAATGACATTAACACTACTTGCCATTGCTATAGACGTATAGCCACCTTCCCAACGATTACCCCATAGTAACGTCAGGGCGATTACAGTTCCCCCTAGAATAACACCCATTGCAAAAGATCGCAGTGATTTAGTAAGAACAACCGCAACGAGTACAAATAACAAACACAACATTACAAATGCAACAATCGCCGCCTTCGTATTTAGTATGGCGAGAGAAAGCAATGATAAGAAGAATAAAACAAATAGCCAAATGCCAGATAACTTTAACCATTGCTGGCCTCTTAACCTCAACGATAACTCAGCCAACAATACTGCCAATGCAATACTAACAAAAGGAGAAACATAACCATAATTCCCCAAAAAACTGTTCATCAGCATCAGATGTCCATAAATCACATAAGACCATATCTGATAAGCAATGGTAGCAATGACGTGCACAAAGCACCCACCAAATAATCCCCATGGCAGCCAGTTTAGACTTTTTCCATCATCTAACCTTACCACCATCCAGACCCCAAGTAACACCATCAGCACCAACTTTCCCCATTCTTTTACCAATGCAGCTAACGCATCCATTGGCGTGGTAGCCAATAAAGAAGATTGAAATAGCAGCCAGCAGGAAAGGGCTATAAAAAGCAGAACCTCTGCATTTAATTTTGGCCATACAGGTTTAAGGTTGCTGTTTCTCAGCAAAAAGACCAGATGCCCAATGCCTAATAATGAAAACATGGTCTTGATGGCTCCAGCATGTGGAATGCCTTGCAAAGCAATAAAACCTGACATCCAGAACAAACCAAAGAAAAAAGAAATCTTATTTCTCATTTAACCAACCTTCTTACCGTAATACTCAAAATAACAGCCACATTAACTAACAGGGCGCGTATCATCTTGCTAAGCAGTTTTCTTTTAGATGCCAAATTATCGGATGCCTGAAAGAGTGAACCAAAAAAACTTTTACGCCACAAAAACAACAAAAGATGTGCTTTAACCTCATGAGATGCTATTTTCTCCAGCTTATGAAAGACCGACATTCCACCATCAATAGCTTGATCACGCAATAAACGAGATAAATCCCGTGAGTGGATAGAATTCGCAATCTTTAAAGATTCCAGTGCATTCAAGGCACTACTTTCAATCAAATTGGCATACTTTTCGTCTCTAACATCAAGCGAAAAATTCCTGACCGGAATCCGGTAAAAAACCAGGGATGCGTTCAAATACCTGACCTGTTTAGCTACCAATAAGGATTGGGTTGTCCAAACAACATCCTCATGAATACGTTTTGGAATAAACTGAAACCTGTTTTCAAGCATGAACTGCCGACGGTACAAATGCAGCCAAACCATATGCAGCATGAATTTTTTCTCAGCAAGGCAGTACACCAACCATTCTGCACCACTCATAACGCTAGAATCTGACCTATCTCGATAGATTAAATAATCTTCCCTTCGCCCCTCAAAATGGTAAGTGGCATTAAACAGAAGCATATCCAGCCGATCATCTTTCTGCATTTCGGCTAACATAAGAGCATAAGCATCTGCTACAAGAAAATCATCCGAATCCAGAAAATGGATATACTCCCCGGTCGCGGCCTCGATTCCGGTATTCCGCGCACCTGACAAGCCCTGGTTTTCCTGCCGGATAATACGCAACTGAGGAAGCTTTTGCTGATAGGTTTGTAGGATAGCCGGGCACTCATCCGTCGAACCATCGTCAACCGCTATAATCTCTGTCGGCTGTAGCGTTTGGGCAACCAGACTATCCAGACAAGCAGGCAAATATGCTGCGACATTATAGACCGGCATAATCACCGACAGGCTAACTGTCACTTCAATAATCCCCGTTTTCCCTGATGCCAAGCCAACAAAGCATGATGTAATGTCTCTGCACGATGGGCATAAGTATGATGAGTCATAACATGAGCATGACAACGCTCTGCCAAATCCCGAGCCTGATCAAAATGTGACAACCAGTATTCAATTTTTGCTACACAATCATCCAACCCATCAAATTCAGCCCAGTTCTCTCCGGGGGTAAAATCATCTTGTGCATGAGTACGCCTATCACAGAGCAAAAAACCACCACAAGCCGGAATTCCGTAACAACGTTCCGGCAAACCAGACGCAACGGGTGCACCATACTCACAGCGGGCTCCGAAATTAAGATTTATACGGGACGACTGGATAAAGCCTATCTGTTCCCGGACACTCATGCTTTCCGCCTCACGGAATTTAAAACAGATTCCCCGTTGGGTTAACTGCTCGCCTAATGCCGTAAAGAACTCGGCACGGGCAGCATCTTCCTTGTAACGTTTACCGTCCATCCCACCAAAAAAGCTGACATCCCATTGATACGCAGCAGTATCACGCAAGTGATGAAATACCTTTTCAACCTCACCATCAGGATAGTAAAAAACCGTGTCGGCAGCATTAGGAAAATACATAACCAAATCAGCAAACTGGCGGCGTGTATCAATTAAGGTATGCGTAGCATAAATATCCAGGATTCGGGCGTAATCCAGCAAACCCAGACGCCAGCCTGCCCTGTTCAGATAATGGGGTGCATCCCTGTTCCAGGCAACCAGCGGAATATTGTGCTTGCGGAGGATATTTCTAAGCTTCAGGCTCTTCAGGGGATAACGGATACAATCATAAAACCAAACAAAACAGGCTTGCACACCTTCCAATTCAGCACTGTCTGGCTCCCATTTGTCCCACAAGGCTTCATACCCAAGCTTCTCGAGCTCCCGAAGCAGCGGATTATAAAAACCGGAGTGATTAATCAACAGCCGCCTGGAGGACATCAGTTCTCCCTGTAAAAATAAAAAACATTTTTACGGATAATTGAAAAATCCAGCACAAAACCATGCTGCATCAACTTATGAAAAATATCGGAAATATCTTTATCAGTCAGAACACCGGGGTGCGTTTCAATGCATATCTTTTTAATGCCATCGAAATCAATAATTCCAAAAAATTCTTTTTCTCCGCCCTCAATATCCACGATCAGGAACGTCGGTGCTACCCGTTGAATTTCTTCGTTTAATTTTACCTTTTTCACGCTAATTTTACGTGCAGCATCCCCTTCCCCTGAAACAACTGAAGAAGAAGCCCAAAAGTCATCATGCACGTAAAAGTCACACTCACCCTCATCCCCTGCCAGAAAAACATTGCTGATGGATGCGGAGACCTGGTTCCTGGCATACGTCGTCCTGATAACATCCAGCAACTCAGGATTGGCCTCATAAGCAAATACATTCTCACTACCCACTTTCCGGGCACAAAAGGCTGACAGGAAACCTATGCCAGCCCCCACTTCCATCACCCTGTCTCCTGCTTCCAGACGGCGGGAAATAATGTCAATTTCCTTGGCCTCATATTCGCCGAAGAAAATTTGTTTCGCGATACCTTCTGAAATCAGGCGGTGTTTGACCGGCAGCTCTACACCGTGGGAAACAGAAAAATCCGGTTTCCCGAACATCCAGCGAATTTTTTTTATCCGTTTGGCTGTTTTGCCATGAACATTCATCTAATTCCTTACCTTTATCTGCTTTGCTGGCACACCTGCCATAACTACATTCGCTGCAACATCCCGCGTAACGACCGATCCTGCCCCGATGACAGCTCCATCGCCAATCGTTACTCCAGCCAAAATAACGGCATTTGCACCAATCCAAACATCTCGACCAATATGGATGGGCTTGGCAAGCGTTGGCTGACTGCGGATCAATGTACCAGCATTGTATTGGTGCTGATAGGAAATAATTCTAACCCCAGGGCCAAGCAGGGTATCATCACCAATGACCACACCGCCCGTACCATTGATAATGCTAAAATTATTAATCTCAACCCGATTACCTAACCGTACTCCACCCCTATCCGCCTGCAAATAGGCAAAACGGTTAACCGTAACCTTGTCCCCTAAGGACAAAACACCCCGGCTTGCATCCAGGGAAGCTGAATCATGAATCTTGCATTGCTGACCAAGAGAAATATTTTTGTGACCCTTGATGTAGACATTGGCAGAAATGCGGCTGCGGGAACTTAACCGGTGTTTGATCGTAAATACCACGTTTTTCAAGATTCCCATTACGACCACTCCAAAGGATGTTTATCCAGCCACAACAACAATACCACAAAGGTAT
>JBBIHI010000031.1:0-12500 GCA_037447095.1 Thiotrichaceae bacterium | reverse complement strand
TGACATGGAGATCATTAATCTCCAGTGCCTGGTGCACATTGATGTAATGGGTATGCGCAAAACGGGCATCCCGCATGGCATGGTTTGTCCCCACTGTCAGCCAGACAGGAACATTATAACGACGGGAAAAACGACCGACACCACCTGCATGGTCGCTGTGTTCGTGTGTGACCAGAATGGCCGTAATAGACTGGGGCAGACAACCCAAACGGTGCAAGCGCCGCTCCGTTTCCCCAAGGGTAAAACCGCAATCAAGAAGAATCCGGGTTTTCCCGGATTCTATCAGTGTCCCATTACCCTTGCTGCCACTGCCCAGGGAGGCAAAGCGCAGCATTAACGCTCAAATTCGGACTTCAGACGCTCCAGCACGCCTTGCGCTGCCTTGGGCTTCAATGGGGAACCATCCGCATCGCCCACCGTAATCACACTGCTATTGCCTGCATCAGCAATCATGATCTGATAACGGCTGCCGGTTTTCACGATCTGGCGGTCAGATTTGAACATGCGGGAGAAGAAACCCTGCTTTTCACCACGCCCTGGATCACCACCGTAGGTGGCCACATAGATACCCTTGGCAGGTTGCTGATCTTCGATATTCATACCGATACGCCCCAGCATGACACCAGTGCGCACCCACACATCATTTGCCCGACCACCTACGCTCAATGCAGGATAACCGCCTTCCAGTGTCGTCATCGCAATCGGCACGGCAGTCAGGGCAGCCTCAGGCACTGCTGCATTTCTTGAGCCATGGCTTGGATCACCGCCTTGCAGGAAGATCATGAGGCGGTTGAGCATTTCACCCTCGACCTCAGGCTTGGCTGGCTTGTATTCCCACTTGGTACCTGTGTCACTGACAAACTCTTCTGCCCGTTCAGAACTGAGGTAGATATTGGTCACACCACCAGCCGGACGTTCCAGACGTAATTTGTAACGGTCACGGCTACCAGCATCCCACATGCCTTCAAATGTCTTACCCAGGGCTTTGCGAATACCATCCATGGGGATTTCAGCCTTGTTTTCGGCCCAATCGGTTTCCATGATGCCAACCCGTGGCTCATCAGTCTTGACGGTGAAACCCATGACGTTCCAGAATTCTTGCAGCTTCGGCCATATGGCTTCAGCAGGTGCCCGCACTTGTAACCAGCGGACATTGCCACTGCTCATGATCTGGCTTCCCGCATTCACAGGAAGTACAGCACGGCTGTTACCTTGCGCCTCACCCCGTGCCAAAGCCGCAGCACTTACCGACCCACCCGGAATAGCCGCATAAGTCGTATCATAATCCGGGCTGCTCAGACCAGGAGGGATTTCGAGTGCATTGATGCTTTTGTTGCTCTTGTAATCAATCGTATCCCCCACATCAAAGCTAAGGGACTGACAGGCAGACAACACCAACACCGAAGCGCAGGCCAAGGAAATGGAAGAAAGGCGGATATTCATGGGGTTCATTGTATATACCGTTTAATTAACTAACACACTCTATTCCTGCTGTACGCATCGCCGCCATGACTCGCGGCTGGACGGACTCAGACAACGGCACGAGCGGCAGGCGAATGCCTCGGGCATCCCCGTATCCCATCTGTGCCAATGCCCATTTCACAGGAATCGGGTTGGGTTCCAGGAACAAGTCCTTGTGCAGTGGTTCCAGCGTTGCATTGATCCGTGCGGCTGTCTCACGATCACCGGCCAGCGCAGCAGCGCACATTTCATGCATGGCTCGCGGGGCAACATTCGCTGTTACGGAAATATCACCCTTGCCACCCATCAGGATCAGCTCCATCGCGGTGGCATCATCACCACTGTAAAGGTCTATCCTGTCACCGCAACGTTCCAGGATGTCCCGCGCACGTTCCAGATTCCCGGTAGCTTCCTTGATACCGACAATATTGGAAATGGCGGACAAGCGCTCAACTGTTTCAGGCAACATATCACACGCCGTGCGCCCAGGCACATTATAGAGGATTTGCGGTATGGCCACACGCCCGGCAATCATCTTGTAATGCTGGTATAAACCTTCCTGGGTAGGCTTATTATAGTACGGCGTTACCAAAAGGCAGGCATCGGCACCGTCCTGCATGGCAATTTCCGTCATTTCAATGGCTTCTGCGGTGCTATTGGAACCTGTCCCGGCAATCACCGGAATCCGCCCTGCGACCAGTTCAACCACACGCTTCATGACATGGCGGTGTTCCCCATAATTCAGGGTTGCCGACTCGCCTGTTGTACCCACAGCCACAATAGCGTCAGTGCCATTTTCAAGATGGAATGCTACCAGCGCTTCCAAAGCTGCTTCATCGACTTCGCCACTTGCTGTCATTGGGGTAATCAGCGCCACCATACTGCCGCGAAACATGTGATCCTCCGAAAAATGATTTGACAGCATACTACTGGGGCGGGTAATGAAACACAAGAACAGTATCGGCAAAACCTAAGGAGAAACACATGACCGCCCCAACGATTGGCAGCACGGTTCCCGACTTCAATATAATGGCCACATCCGGGAAGCCATTCCGCCTGTCTGATTTCAAGGACAAGTCTCACGTCGTCCTTTATTTTTACCCTAAGGACAGCACGCCAGGGTGTACCACCGAAGGCCAGGATTTCCGCGACCACCATGCACAGTTCCAGGCTGCCGGGGTGGAAGTCTTCGGCATTTCCCGTGATTCCCTGAAATCACACGAGAACTTCAAGGCCAAACAGTGCTTCCCGTTTGAACTGCTGTCCGACACGGATGAAGCCGCGTGCACCCTGTTCGATGTCATCAGACTGAAAAACATGTATGGCAAACAGGTTCGCGGCATTGAGCGCAGCACCTTCCTGATTGACAAACAGGGTATCCTGCGCCATGAATGGAGGAAAGTTTCCGTCAAAGGCCATGTCGCTGCCGTACTTGCTGCGGTAGGCGATTTACCGCAAACATAACAACGCGCAGGAATACCATGAGCCCGACACACGCCCCGCACGAACACGAAAAACGCCTGTTTGTCCTCGACACCAACGTATTGATGCATGACCCGACAGCCCTGTTCCGCTTTCAGGAGCACGACATTTTTCTGCCCATGGTCGTACTGGAAGAGCTGGATCGTGGCAAGAAAGGGGTGTCGGAAGTTGCCCGCAATGTACGCCAGACCAACCGCTTTCTCGACGACCTGATTTCTGATAGCGGCCCGGAAGCCATCCGCGCAGGTATTCCGTTGGGTGGCAAAGCAAGCAGTGGCAGCGGCAAAGGTGCGGCAAGCGGCAACCTGCTGTTCCAGACCGAAGCGCTACCCCAGGCATTGCCCGCTACCCTGCCGAGTGATTCCGCTGACAACCGGATTCTGGCGGTTGCCCTGGCACTGTGTGACAAACACCCGGAACGCGATGTCATCCTGGTATCGAAAGACATCAACCTGCGCATCAAGGCCACCATTATCGGCCTCAAGGCGGAAGATTATTTCAACGACCAGGTACTGGATGATACCGACCTGTTACCGACCGGCTTCCATGAATTGCCCGATAATTTCTGGGAAACGCATAACAAGGAAATCAATTCCTGGCAGGAGCATGGGCACACCTTCTACAAACTCTCCGGCCCGCTGACCAGTGGCTGGCTACCCAGCGATTTCATTGCCATTGGCGGTGAACAGCCGTTCCAGGCCATTGTGCGCAACCGCCATACTGACCATGTGGTCATTGAAACCGTGCACGATTACATGGAACCGCGCCATGCTGTCTGGGGCATCACAGCCCGTAACCGTGAACAGAATTTCGCCCTCAACCTGTTGATGGATCCAGAAATTGACCTTGTTACCCTGCTGGGCGTGGCGGGAACCGGCAAAACACTGCTGACCCTTGCAGCCGCACTCGCCCAAACGCTGGACGAACAACTTTACAAGGAAGTCATCATGACCCGCGTCACCGTTCCGGTAGGTGAAGACATTGGCTTCCTGCCCGGCACGGAAGAGGAAAAAATGACCCCGTGGATGGGTGCTTTGATGGATAACCTCGAAGTCCTGACCCAACCCAGCGGCACGCACAAATGGGGACGCACTGCCACCGACGAGTTCCTGATGAGCAAAATCAAGATCAAGTCACTCAACTTCATGCGCGGGCGCACGTTCCTCAACCGTTTCATCATTATCGACGAAGCCCAGAACCTGACCCCGAAACAGATGAAAACCCTGATTACCCGCGCCGGGCCTGGGACAAAAGTGGTTTGCCTTGGTAACATCGCGCAAATTGATACGCCCTACCTCACGGAAACCTCATCCGGCCTGACGTATGTGGTGGATCACATGAAAGGCTGGGAGCACGCCGGGCACGTTACCCTGCAACGCGGTGAACGGTCACGGCTGGCAGATTTTGCTTCCGACCACCTGTAATGATGCGCTACACAAGGACATTTCATGCTGCATGAGCTGATCGGCTGGATACTGGCCACGGTCAAGGGCTGGGGGTACTGGGGTATTTTCATTTCCATGGGACTGGAATCTACCGTATTGCCCATCCCGAGTGAGGCGGTACTGATCCCTGCCGGGTATCTTGCCCATCAGGGGGAAATGAATTTGTTCATGGTGATCCTCACGTCCACACTGGGCAGCCTTACGGGTGCATCCATCAACTATGTATTTGCCCTGTGGGTAGGCCGCCCGTTTCTGGAACGTTACGGCAAATACTTTTTCGTGCGCCCGGCACTGCTGCATAAAACGGATGCCTTTTTCCGCAAGCACGGTGCCATTTCGACGTTTACCGGGCGGCTGGTACTGGGCATCCGCCACCTGATTTCCCTGCCCGCAGGGCTGACGCGGATGAATTTTGCCAAATTCGCCTCTTACACCTGCCTCGGCGCTGGCTTGTGGTCAACAGTACTGGCATTGCTGGGTTATTTCATTGGCGGCAACGTGCAGTTTTTTGAGGAAAACAAGCTGCTGATTATGGGTGCAATCCTGGCATTTATCGCCGTTACGCTAACCGTTTACTACTTTTGGCAACGCAACAAGGCGGCATGATGGAAGACGAACTACTCCCCCTGCATACCCGCATGAACCTGGAAACCGCCCGGATTGCTTGGCCTGAACTGGAACGCCATTTCGCAGGCGGCAAAGTCATTCTGGTTGCCCCGGAACTGGATTTGGTGGACGTTGCCACCAGCATTGTGCAAGACAATAGTGCCCAGGTAAAAAGCTGGATGGAGGCGCAACAGGTCGGCCAACTTAGCAATGATGTTGCCAAACGCTGGGTAAAGGAGCAGCCGGAAAACCTGTGGGCCGTGGTGGTCGCGCCATGGGTGCTGGTGCAGGATAAAGACCCCCACCCCAACCCCTAATATCTAAGCAGAGGAGTTCCCGCAACGCTGGCATTGACCGCCTGTCAGGTGCGTAAAATCTAACGTCGCCGTTTATCTGGAAATATGCCACATTTATCTGGTGATGTGGCTGAAATATCGAAAACATGCCCCTGAAATTCTCATCGGCTTGCTGTTCAGTGCCGTGCTGATTGTCGCACTGCTTACCCCCCCGAACCCCGTTGAGAGTATCATGAGCCACGCCGATATGGCGTTATATGACCTGCGTATCCGGCTGGGAGAAGGTTTTTCGTCCACCGAAACCCCGGAACCGCCCATCGTCATCGTCGACATCGACGAACACACCCAGCAACAGGAAGGCCGCTGGCCGTGGTCACGCCACCAGACCGCCAGCCTGATCCAGCACATTGGCGAACAGGAACCCTCCCTGATCGTACTGGATGAGCTGTTTGGCTCCACCGAACCTGTGCAGCAAACCGCCTGTAACGCCAATGATTTTTGCCCGCTGACCCCACCACCTGACCCCACAGCGGCTGACCGTGAGCTGGCGGAAGCCATCGCCGGGCAGGATGTCATCCTCGGTTTCCTGTTCCACCAGGAGTATGTCAGTAATGGCACACTGCCCCCCAGCAACAAGGCTGTCACGGCCAATGCCCTGAAATTGTGGGAAGCACGCGGTTATTCGACCAGTCTTGCACCCTTGCAACAGGCGCTCTTCCGATCTGGCCACATGAACACTTTGCTGGCAACGGATGGGTCGGCACGGCGCATCCCGCTGTTCCTGCAATATGGCGGCCATCTCTACCCTTCCCTGACCTTGGCGGCAGCGCAACGTTTCCTGCTGGAAAAAGACTGGCAGGTACATACCGCCAGCCTCGACAAGCTCACCCTGTATACCGGCATCGGGCTGGGTTCCCGTTACATTGCCACCAATCCCATGGGTGAAATCCTGATCCCTTATGCCCGCGAGACCCATTTCCCGGTCATTTCCGCCACCGACATCATGCGCGGCAAAACCAACCCCCACGCGCTGGAAGGTGCAATCGTGCTGGTCGGCTCATCCGCCCTCCTGCAAGGCGACCTGAAAAACACCCCGTTGCAGGCCAACATGCCCGGCATCACCATCCATGCCTTTGTCCTGCAAGGCTTGCTGCACCCGGAAATCCTGCTCCACGAACCGGCCTGGGATTTGACCCTGGAACTGATCGGGCTGCTGGCTTTGGCTTTGCTGATGCTCAGCCTTTACCCGTTGTGCCCACCCCGCGCCCTGCTGTTGTCCGGTATCACCCTGACCCTCGTGGTCATCGCCGCCAATGTCTGGATGTGGCATGGCGAACATGTGCGGCTGGATATGGTTCCGGCGCTGGCGCTGATCTTTGGCGTGACCACCCTGTTCGTCATTTTTGACCTGTTGCAGGAAAGCCGTGACCGGCAGCGTTTGCAGCACCTGTTCGGGCAGTATGTACCGCCGGAACACATCCGCCAGATGCTGGCCAAACCCGACAGCCTGACGCTGGATGGGGAAAAGCGTGAAATGACCGTGCTATTCGCCGACCTGCACGATTTCACATCGATTGCCGAACGGCTCGACACCCAGGTACTGAAAAACCTGCTCAACCGCTACCTGAATGCCGTAACCAACATCATTTTCGAGCAAAATGGCACGGTCGACAAATACATCGGCGACATGGTAATGGCCTTCTGGAATGCCCCCTTGCGCGAACCCAAACATGCCCGCCAGGCCGTACTCTGCTCCCTGAACCTGCGCCGGATGCTGACGGAAAACGCTGCCGAATACCGCGAATTTGGCATTACCCCCCTGCAACTCGGCATCGGCATCAACAGCGGCGACATGAACGTCGGCGACATGGGTTCCGACCACCGCCGCGCCTATACCGTGCTGGGGGATGCGGTAAACCTCGCCTCGCGTATCGAATCCCTGACCCGTTTTTACGGCGTCGACATTCTGGTCAGCGAACATACCCGCAAGCAATGCAAGGGCATCACCTTCCGCACCATCGACCGGGTACGGGTCAAAGGCAAGCGCGAAACGGTCCTGCTCTACCAGCCATTGGGGCTGAGCATCGACCTTACCCCACCGCTGCAAAACCTGTGGAACATGCATGAACGCGCCATGGACGCCTACTGGAAACAGGACTGGCCACATGCCTCAAAACTGTTTGCACGCATTCTGGTGGAATACCCCGAAGAACATCTGGCAGGTATGTATCTGCAACGTATCGCCCGCCTGATGCAAAAAACCCCGCCACCAGACTGGGACGGGGTTTATGAACATCGTCGGAAATAAGCGAAAATCAGTCCGGCAAGATAGCCTCGCCCCGCACCAAATCCTCAAACGTCTCACGGCTACGGATCACATGCACAGCAGCACCATCCACCATCACCTCCACCGCCCGCACGCGGGTGTTGTAGTTGGATGACATGGTGAAACCATAAGCACCAGACGAACGTACTGCCAGCAAATCACCCGACTGGATATTGAGATCACGTTCCTTGCCGAGGAAATCGCCCGTCTCGCATACCGGGCCAACAATATCGTAAGTCTCGGTCTTGCCCGCCGTGCGAGGAACCACCGGAATGATTTCCTGCCATGCGCTGTAAAGCGCCGGGCGGATCAGGTCATTCATAGCCGCATCCACCACCGCGAAATTCTTGTATTCCGCCATTTTCAGGAATTCGACCTCAGTCACCAGAATCCCGGCATTGGCGGCAATCGCCCTGCCCGGCTCGACGAAAATTTCGTACTGGCGCAGACGTTCGTCGGCAAACAGTTTTTCCATGTATTCGGCAGGGCTTGGTGCAATCTGATCGTCCTTGTATGAGGACGTGGCGCGGCTGCCGATGTCGAGGTGATGGACTTGCACGCCCTGCCCTGCCAACCGTTCGGCCAATGCCAACACCCGTTGTAACGCATCCATAAACGGGGTAAGTGTCAGCAATTGCGAACCGATGTGGCAGTCGATGCCAACTACCTGCAAATGTGGCATGGCGGCTGCTTTCAGGTAAACCGCTTCCGCCCGCCCGATTTCAATGCCGAACTTGTTTTCTTTCAGGCCAGTGGAAATGTAGGGATGGGTTTGCGCGTCCACGTCCGGGTTTACACGCAGGGAAATTGACGCAACCTTGCCCATTTCGCCCGCGACTGCATTAATGCGATCCAGCTCGGCTTCGGATTCGACGTTGAAACAGCGGATACCGATTTCCAGCGCCCGATGGATTTCTGCCGCCTTCTTGCCAACGCCGGAAAACACCACCTTGCCGGGGTCACCGCCTGCCCGCAATACCCGTTCCAGTTCCCCGCCCGATACAATGTCGAAGCCGGAACCAAGCCGTGCAAACAGGTTGAGGATGGCGATATTGGAATTGGCTTTCACCGCATAGCAGACCAGATGCGGCTGTGTACCGAAAGCGTCGTTGAAAGCGTGCCAATGCCGCTCCAGCGTGGCGCGGGAATAGATGTAGCAAGGCGTGCCGTGTGCGCGGGCAATATCGGCCACAGCCACGTCTTCGGCAAACAACTGGCCGTTGCGGTATTCAAAATGATCCATGTAAAACGCCCTTACCTAGTCTGTTCCTGCTTTGCTTTTGCATCATCCGGCAGATACAACGGCCCCTTGTTGCCGCAGCCTGCCAGTAAAGCCAGTAAAGCCAGTAAAGCCAGTAAAGCCAGTACGATAGCTAATCCCAGCCATTTTTGCATCATGGTATCTGTCCTGTTTATGTCGAATGTCCAGCAGAATAACGGCTGGCAAACGGATAATAAAGAAAGGTTTGCGCCTCTGTGTAAATTGTTATACAAGAAATGCAAATCCCGACCCCGAAGGCTTGCCCATGCCCCATGATACGCCACACCAACATTTGCTTGACCCCGCCGAACGTCGCCGCACCTTACAGGAATTGCTGGCGCGTTTACAGGCGCAATACGATTTAGAAACCCGCGTGGAGGAGCAAATGCGGCTGGAACGCAGCATCGCGGACACCCAAGTGAAGTTGCAGCAGCTCGATGCGGAAATTGATGCGAAAGTATCGCGTGAAATCCGCCATACCGAATGGGCGACGCAGTTGATCCGTATCCAGAACCCTGCCTTTAAAGCGGTACGCACGGCGGTGATGAATGCCTTGCGTACAGAAACAGGTCGTCGTCACGCGCTGCTAACGGAACAACTCACCTTGCTGGTGGCTGATCCTGCCAATGTCGATGATTTTTTGTTTTGGTGGGGATGCGCACAGTCCCAAACGCCTGAACCTGACTTTTCCGATGAGGAAAATAGTGGGGTGGCAGAACGCATCCGTGCGGGCAAAATGGTGTTGTTTCTGGGGTCGGATGTATTGGGTGGCACGGCGCAAGAAACCGCATTGGCTAACCAATTAGCGCACCTTGCCAAGTACGGGGCATTCAACGGGAGTTTGTCCTCGATTGCGGAATATTACCGCCTGAAACTCAATCTGGGGCTGGATACTTTGGTGGACAGAATGACCGACATTTTGCCCAATGATGCGCAAGCGGTGACGTTTTACCAAACCTTGGCGGCGATTCCGGCGCGGCTGGTGTTGATTTCGGCGGCGTATGATGACTTGTTGGAACAAGCTTTCCGGCAAGCGGGCAAACCCTTTGTGGTGCTGACTTCGATAGTGCAGCAAGGGCAGTACGGTGTAGGGCACGTACAGGTCAGCTTTTCGGACAATAACCCGGAGGCGGGCGTTTATACCAAGGAAGAAACCTCAGGGTTAAACCTGAAACCCTATTCCATCCTCTACAAAATGCGCGGTACGTGCCGCACGGGGCAAGGCGAAAATGCGCCGCTGACCCTCACCGAAAGCGATTATTTTAGTTTTGCCCGCTATGCCGAAACCATGATCCCCAATTGTTTGGCAAGCCCGCTGTTGGCTTCCGCGCTGTTATTCATCGGTTATCGTCCGCGCCAGTGGGAAGACCGTTTGTTGGTGAAAGCCTTGTTGAAAAACCGTGAAAATGCCCGTGAACCGTGTTTCCGGTTGGCAATGACGGGTATTGAGCCGTTGGAAGATGTGTTTTGGCATCGGCGTAATGTGCGCGAATGCCCGATGGATATGCAGGCGTTGGAAGGGTATTTGCAGCGGGGGGGCGTGTGATGGATGAGAAGATGAAGAAAATCCCCCCTAGCCCCCCTTTTTCAAAGGGGGGAACTGGAGATGCTGCACCTTATCCGGGGTTGCGGCCTTATACGGCGGGGGAACAGGGCAAGTTTTTTGGGCGTGAAGCGGATAAGGCGATTCTGGTTGATAAGGTGCTGGGAAGTCGCCTGACACTGTTGTTTGCGGCAAGCGGGGTGGGGAAAAGCTCGTTGTTGCAGGCGGCGGTGATTCCGCATTTGCAGGCGATAGATGGTGAGAGTCTGACCGTGGTTTGTAACACCGATTGGGTCAGTGAGCCGTTGGCGCGGTTGCGCGAAATGATCGAAGCGGCTAGTTTGTTGCCTAGCGGTACGCGCCTGGAAGGTGAAACTCTCACGGAATGGTTGGAGTTTTGCGGCTTGTTTGTGCGTCGCCCACCGTTGGTACTGATCCTTGACCAGTTTGAGGAGTTTTTCCGTTATCAGCGGCACAGTGCAGCGTTTCGCCCGTTCATTGGGCAATTGGCAGCGGTGATTACCGACAGCAGCTTGCCCGTGAGTGTGGTGATTTCCATGCGTGAAGATTTTGCGATGGAACTCAATGCCTTTAAGCCACAATTGCCAACGCTGTTGTTTGAAAATTTCTATCGGCTGGAAAAGCTCAACAAAAAAGCTGCGACACAAGCGATACTTGACCCGGTTAAACAGATGGGTTGTGACTACGAGCCTGCATTGTTACAGCGTTTGCTAGATGATTTGAAAGACCGTAGACGTGAGCAAGGCGAGTTGCCACACCAAATGCCAGCGGTCGGTTTGGAAACGGTTGACCCGCCGTATTTGCAGATTGTGTGCGCCTATTTGTGGCGGTTGAAAGGGGAAAATGAAACTGTCCTGCGACTGGCGAGTTATGAAAAAGCGGGGGGCATTGACGGCATTCTTAACTATTTCCTCGATGATGCCCTCACCCGCTTGTCGTCGGGGGAAAAGCAACTGGCATCAAGGGCTTTCGATTATTTGGCAGCCCAGCGTGGTTTAAAGATGGCGTATCCGCTGGATGTGCTGGCACGGATTCTGAAAGTGGCGCAAGCCAAGCTCGGCAAGGTGTTGGCGAAACTGGCGACGGGTGATATGCGTATCTTGCGTGACCAAGAGCGCGATGAAGTGGTGTGGTATGAGCTTTACCACGATATGTTCTCCGACAGCATCGACCAGTGGAACAATAAATGGAAAGCGCGGCGGCTCAAGCGGCAGCGTTGGGTAATGGGCAGCATTATTACCGTGCTGGTGGCAGTGTTGGGGATATTGGCTGACTCGTTCTTGTGGATATACCGCAATAACTTCCCAGCGGATTACCTGTTTGAGGAGCAAAAATTCCGCCTGATGGATTGGGATTTTCTGCCCGAACCGTTGCCGGAGATGGTTGATATTCAGGCTTCTAGTGGAGATTTCCAAGTAGGTGAGTTGGATAAAAGTTTTGGTGAGTCAGCCAATCAGTCACTAAAAGATCAGGGGGCATACAACCAGCAGAATTTTGGCTACCCGCCTATTACTGCTTCAGTTCCAGCCCTATTTGCTATCGGGAAGTATGAAATCACCTATGAACAATATGATTACTATGTTTGGCAACAACGCAAAAAGGGTAAGGATGAAAAAGAAATCATCTACCCAACGGGGGCAACTCGTGATAATGGGCGTGGTCAGCGTGCCGTAACACAAGTATCGTGGAACGAAGCATTGGCTTACACCCAATGGCTGACGAAAGAAACAGGTAAGGAGTACCGCCTGCCGACAGAAGTGGAATGGGAATATGCCGCCCGTGCTGATACAAAAACTGCCTATTGGTGGGGTGATGAGGCTGAGGGTAAGGGAAAAGCCAATTGTAATGGTTGTGGGAGCCAGTGGGATAATATGCTGGTAGCTCCGGTGGGGAGTTTTGAACCTAATGCTTGGAAGTTACACGATACAGCCGGGAATGTTTGGGAGTGGACATGTTCGGAGTGGCAACCAGAGTTAGGGGATTCTGCCAAAATTTGTGCATCGAAAGATTCAACGTCTGTGCGCCGTGTGATTCGCGGCGGCTCGTGGCTCAACTTTAC
>JBBIHI010000030.1:0-16587 GCA_037447095.1 Thiotrichaceae bacterium | reverse complement strand
CCACATACGAGCCGCCCCACGCGGTGGAAAGGGTTTCATTGATGCTGGCAACGGATACGCCCAGTGCCCCGGCTTTCACAATGTCGATGTCGATCTGGTACTGGCTGGTATCTTCCTGTCCGTTGGTACGCACCCCGGTAAGGCTGGGGTCTTGCGACGCCTGCTTGATGAAATTGTCGCGTGCCGCCATCAGGGCATCATGACCCAAGCCGCCGCGATCCTGCAATTCCAGGTCGAAGCCCGCCGCGCTGCCCAAACCCCGTACTGCGGGCGGAGCCTGTGCCACCACCTTGGCGTCGCGGATTTTACCCAGTTGCTTCATCGCCCGTGCCGCCACCGCCTGCGCGGTTTTGTCGGGGGATTTGCGTTGTGACCAGTCGGTCAGGCGCACGAATGCCCGCGCCAGGTTCTGGCTGCTGCCAGCGGAACCCCGGCCAGCGACAGCAAACAGGCTGTTCAGCACATCCTTTTCCTCAGTGAGGAAATAGTGCTCGACCTGCTGGATGACCTTGAGGGTGCGTTCCTGCGTGGCTCCTGGCGGCAGTTTGATTTGCACGAACAGGCTGCCCTGATCCTCATCCGGCAGGAACGAGGTCGGCAGGCGCAGGAACAGCACGCCGAGCAACCCCAGCAACAGGCCATACACCAACAGATAGCGCAGCGGCTTGCCGATCATCCGCCCCACCACGCCCCGATAGCCTTGGCTGCCACGGTTGAAATTGCGGTTAAACCAGCCGGTGAAACCATGTTCGCCATGCCCTTGCTGCGGCGGCTTGAGCAGGGAAGCGCACAGCGCCGGGGTCAGGATCAGCGCCACCAGCACCGACAAGCTCATGGCCGACACCAGCGTGATCGAAAACTGCCGGTAAATCACCCCGGTCGAACCGCCAAAAAACGCCATCGGCACGAACACCGCCGACAGCACCAGCGCGATGCCGATCAGCGCCCCGGTAATCTGCTGCATCGACCGGCGGGTGGCGTCGCGCGGTGACAGCTTTTCCTCGTGCATCAGACGCTCGACGTTTTCCACCACCACGATGGCGTCGTCCACCAGCAGGCCGATTGCCAGCACCATGCCGAACATGGTCAGGGTGTTGATGGAATAACCGGTCAATTCCAGCACCCCCAGCGTGCCCAGCAGCACCACCGGTACGGTAATGGTGGGGATCAGGGTGGCACGGAAGTTTTGCAGGAACACCAGCATGACCACGAACACCAGCGCAATCGCTTCCAGCAGGGTCTGGACCACGCCTTCGATCGACAGGCGAATGAAGGGCGAGGCGTCATACGGCACCACCGCTTGCAGGCCGGAGGGGAAATATTCCGCCAGATCATGCAGTTTGGCCTTGACCGCTTCGGAGGTGCTGAGCGCGTTTGCCCCACTGGCCAGCGACACCGCCAACCCGGACGCAGGCTTGCCCTTGAAACGGGAAATCACGTCGTAGTTTTCGCTGCCCAGTTCGACCGTGGCGACATCGCCGAGGCGCACCACGCCACCATCCGCCGAGGTCTTCAGCACAATCGCGCGGAACTGCTCCGGTGTTTGCAGGCGTGACTGCGCGGTGACGGTGGCATTCAGTTGCTGGTTGGGAACAGCGGGCGTGCCGCCCAGTTGCCCGGCGGATACCTGCACGTTCTGGCTCTGGATAGCGCTTTTCACATCGCCCGGCGTCAGCTTGTAATTGGTCAGCTTGAACGGGTCGAGCCAGATTCGCATCGCATACGCCGCGCCGAACATCTGCGTTTCACCCACGCCTTCCACCCGGCTGATCGAGTCCTGGATATTGGTGACGATGTAGTCGGCGATGTCGGTCTGGTTCATGCTGCCGTCTTCGGAGATGAAGCCGATCACCAGCAGGAAACCGCTGGAACTTTTCGCCACTTTCACCCCTTGCTGCTGCACGGCGTCCGGTAGTTGCGGCAGGGCCAGTTGCAGCTTGTTCTGCACCTGCACCTGGGCGATGTCGGGGTCGGTTCCGGCGATGAAACTGAGCGAAAGGCTGGTACCGCCCGCTGCGCTGCTGGTCGACGACATGTATTGCAGGCCATCCAGTCCAGTCATTTTTTGTTCGATGATCTGGGTGACGGAATCTTCCACCGTTTTGGCGGAAGCGCCGGGGTAACTGGCACTGACCGTGATGGTCGGCGGTGCAATGTCGGGGTATTGCGCGACCGGCAGGTTGGGCACCGCCAGAATCCCGGCCAGCATGATGGTGATGGCGATAACCCAGGCGAAAATCGGGCGGTCAATGAAGAAGCGGGACATTAGTTTTACCCCTCACCCCAACCCCTCTCCATCAAGGGGAGAGGGGCTAAAGAACTGTGCCTGTCTTGCTCCCCCTCGCCCCTTGAGGGAGAGGGGGCAGGGGGGTGAGGGGTATCCACCGCCACCGGTTTGACCTTGGCCCCCGGCTTGATCTTTTGCAGGCCGTCGATCACCACCTGTTCGCCCGCGCTCAGCCCGCTTTCCACCAGCCATTTGTCGCCGATGGCCTGGGTCGCCTGTACGGTGCGCTGTTCCACGGTCTGGTCGGGTTTAACCACCCAGGTGCTGATGCTGCCGTTGGGCTTGCGTTCGGCGCTTTGCTGCGGCAGCATCAGGGCGTCCTTGCGCACGCCTGCGTCCAGTTTGGCGTGCACGAACATGCCGGGCAGCAGCTTGCGTTGCGGGTTGGGGAATCGGGCACGCACGGTGATCGCGCCGGTGCTGGCGTCCACGGTTAGGTCGGCGAATTCGAGTTTGCCGGTTTCGGCGTAGGCGCTGCCGTCAGGCAGGCTCAGGGTAACGGGGGCGGAATCATGGAATTCGCTGTGTAATGAGTCCGCGCCTTCTTGGGAAATGTCCACCAGGATAGGGTCAAGTTGCTGGATGGTGGTCAGTGCACTGCTCTGGTTGGCTGTGACCAACGCGCCCGCCGTAATGCTGGATTTGCCGATGAAGCCGCTGATGGGGGCTTTGACCTGGGTGTACGCAAGCTTGATGCTGGCGCTTTCCAGGGCTGCACGGGCGACACCGACATCGGCTTCCGCCTGTTTCTGCGCTGTTACGAGGTCTTCGTAGCTGTCGTGGCTGATCAGGCCGCGTGCGGCGAGCGACTGGCCACGTTGCGCCTTGCTGCGTGCGTCGTCGCGGCTGGCCTCGGCCTTGGCGAGTTGCGCTTTGGCGGTGTCTACGGTGGCCTGATAGCTGGCGCTGTCGATTTGGTAGAGCGGGTCGCCCTGCCTGACCTGACTGCCTTCGCGGAACAGGCGTTTCTGAACGATGCCGTCGACCTGCGGGCGGACTTCGGCGACTTCCACTGGCGTGACCCTACCGGGCAGTTCGCGGGTCAGGGCGACGGTTTCAGGTTTGAGGGTGACGACGCCGACTTCAATAGGTTTCTGGTCAGACTTTTTGTCGGCTTCCTGCGATGCACCACATCCACCGAGCAAACTGCTTCCAAGCAGTAAGCCTGCAAGGTAGGGGAGAAGTCGGGCAAGTTTGCTCATGCTGGTGTCCTTGTCTCAAGGGGTGGGGGCGTGAATCATTTCAGGAGTTTCCGCAAGCGGTAAAGTTCGTCCAGTGCCTGTCGCGGTGTCAGTTCGTCAGGGTCGATGGCGGCCAGTTCGGCTTTTACCTTTTCAGCATCTTCATCCCGAGGCTCTGCGGGAGTACCAAACATCAGCGGCAGGGTTTGGCCCTGTTGCGGCGCTTGCTGGCTGTGCTTTTCCAGCGATACCAGTTTTTTTCTGGCCTGTGCAATCACAGGCTTGGGCACGCCCGCCAGTTGCGCTACCTGCAAGCCGTAGCTCTGGTTGGCGGGGCCGTCTTTTACCGCATGTAAAAACACGATCTTGTCGCCGTGCTCGATGGCATCGATGTGGACGTTGACGATGGTGCTGATCTGTTCCGGCAGTACCGTCAGTTCGAAGTAGTGGGTGGCGAACAGGGTGAAAGCCTTGCGTTCGCGCGCCAGATATTCCGCGAACGCCCAGGCCAGCGACAGGCCGTCGAAAGTGCTGGTGCCGCGCCCGATTTCGTCCATCAGCACCAGGCTGTGGGCGGTGGCGTTGTTGAGGATGTTGGCGGCCTCGGTCATTTCCACCATGAAGGTGGAGCGCCCGGTGCTGAGGTCATCGTGTGCACCGATGCGGGTGAAAATGCGGTCGATGTTGCCGATGCGGGCGGTTTGCGCGGGCACGTAGCTGCCGATGTGCGCCAGCAGCACGATCAGCGCGACCTGGCGCATGTAGGTGGATTTGCCGCCCATGTTGGGGCCGGTGATCATCAGCATCCGCCGACGTGAGTCCATGTACAGGTCGTTGGGGACGAAGGGCGCGTCCAGCGTGCGTTCCACTACCGGGTGGCGTCCGCCTTCGATCTGGATGCCCGCGCCTTCCACCAGCGCCGGGCAGTTGTAGTTGAGGGTGCTAGCGCGTTCGGCGAAATTGCCCAGCACGTCGAGTTCGGCGATGGCCTGGGCGCTCTGGCGCAGTGGAATCAGGTGTTCGGCCAAGGTGTGCAACAGGTCTTCGTAGATGGCTTTTTCCCGCGCCAGTGAGCGTTCGCGGGCGGACAGCACCTTGTCCTCGAATTTTTTCAGTTCCGGCAGGATGAAGCGTTCCACGCCTTTCAGGGTCTGGCGGCGGATGTAGTCGGCAGGGATGCGGCTGAGCTGGCTTTGCGGTACTTCCACGTAATAGCCGTGTATGCGGTTATAGGCGACCTTGAGTTTGTCGATGCCGGTGCGGACTTTTTCGCGGGCTTCCAGATCCAGCAGGTACTGGTCGGCGTTTTCGCTGAGGTTACGCAGTTCGTCCAGTTCGGCGTCGAAACCGTTGGCGATGACGCCGCCATCGCGGATCACTACCGGCGGGTTGTCGATGATGGCGCTGTCGAGCAGGTGGCGCAGTTCTGCGTGCAGGTCGATGTCGTGCAATAGGGCTTGCAGGCGCGGGTTGTCCAGTGGCTGGGTTTGCGCGTGGATGCGTGGCAGTACGTGCAGCGAATCGCGCAGGGTGGAAAGGTCGCGCGGGCGGGCGGAACCGAGCGCGATGCGACTGGCGATGCGTTCGATGTCGCCGATGCCACGCAGGGTGTCGTGCAGATCTTCGTAGCGGTACTGTTCCAGCAGCGTGCCGACGGCCTGATGACGGTTGCGCAGGGTGAAACGGTCACGCAACGGTTTGTTCAGCCAGCGGCGCAGCAGACGGCTGCCCATGCTGGTGGCGGTCTTGTCGATCACCGAAATCAGGGTGTTCTTGTGTTCACCGCTGAGGCTGCTTTCCAGCTCCAGGTTGCGGCGGCTGGCAGCGTCGAGGATGATGCCTTCGTCGCTCAGCTCCACCGTCAGGCTGTTGATGTGGGGCAGGGCGGTGCGCTGGGTTTCCTGCACGTAATTAAGCAAGGTTCCGGCAGCGGTGATGGCCAGCGGCAGGTGGTCGCAGCCGAAACCGCTGAGGTCGTGCGTGCCGAACTGGCGTAGCAGCAGGCGTTGGGCGGTTTCGAGGTCGAAATGCCAGGCTGGGCGGGTGGTGCAATGGTGGTTGCGGGCGAAGGGTGGCCGCCAGTCTTCGTCGTGGAGGATTTCAGCCGGTTGCAGACGTTCAATTTCGTTGAGCAGGGTGGTGGCTGAATCGGCTTCCTGCACGGTGAAGCGGCCAGTGCTGAGGTCGATGCAGGCGATGCCGTAATTTTCCCCCTCTTTTTCCCCACATACTGCCATCAGCAGGTTGTCGCGGCGGTCATCGAGCAGGTAGTCGTCGGTGACGGTGCCCGGCGTAAGCAGACGGGTGATCTTGCGCTCGACCGGCCCTTTGGATTTGGCCGGGTCGCCAACCTGTTCGCAGATGGCGACCGATTCACCCTGTTTCAGCAGTCTGGCAAGATACTGTTCGACGGCGTGATAGGGTACACCTGCCATTGCAATCGGTTCGCCACCGGAGGAGCCACGTGCGGTCAGGGTGATGTCCAGCAGGGCGGCAGCCTTTTTCGCATCCTCCATGAACAGTTCGTAGAAATCCCCCATGCGGTAGAACAGGAGGATATCGGGGTATTCGGCCTTGATGCGCAGGTATTGCGTCATCATCGGCGTGTGTTGCGTGTCCTTGCTCATTCTTGCTGTTAGCCGTTGATTTTTATTTCTTCATGATGAAGTAAGTGCCGATGGCAGCAAGCACCATCCACAGCGCAACTGCGCCCACCCCCAGCATTTGTGAAAGGTCGCCCATGAAAAACAGCATCAGCAGGGCAACAGCGAGCAGGCCATTGCCAATCCAGAAGTTACGGGTTTGTTCCGGGTCTTGGTTGGGTTCTTGCATGAGGTGTTGTCCGTGATTGGAAAGAGGGGGGAAGTTTACCATGGTGTCGTGTTTGGGGGCAGACCCGTCCAATGTTTCACAGGCTTGATGATGGTCATGGCGGATAGGGTAAAAATTTTGTAGGGTTGCGGCGATGTAAAATGAAAGAGAGCTGGAGAGGAAATGGAAAAGAAAAATACACCTGTCAATTCAGGTTCGCAGGATCACCAGGATGTTGTCGGCAACTGGATATTTTCACTGCTCCCGATCGGGGTGGCATTCGTATTTTACGTGGTATTCATCGCCGGGAGTAACCTTGAACACGCCAATATATTCATTGCTTACGGGGCGGCAGCAGCGTTTATCGGCCTGGAAAGCTACTGGGTCATTTATGGCCTGCGCAACAAATATCTGGGCACGGTGGTCATGGGGCTGACCGGTATCGCCATCACGGTGGGGATACTGTATTTGTACCTTTCCTACGCAGCTTAGCCCAACCTGCTGTTTCTGTCTGCTGATTGGCTTGTGCGGCATCCGGGATTGGAAGCCGTGCAAGCCGATAGCGCTTTAATGCAATTGCCCTGGGGTGGATAAGGTAAACCCATTGACGTATCCGCACGCGGTGGCGTATACAAGATTACATCTTGCCACCACCGAGGGAATTCTCCGATGAATAGCCTGAACGCCCTGTTTTTGCTGGGAATCAGCACCGCCACCCTGACTCTTGCGAGCCCCGCTTTCGCTGCCAGTTTTGATTGCAGCAAAGCCGCTACGAAAGTCGAAAAATCCATCTGCACGGACGACGAACTTTCCAGTCTGGACGAAGACATGGCTAGCCTCTACAAAAAAGCCCTGCAAGCTGGTGATGCCTCCGGGATTAAGGCGGCACAAAAGACGTGGCTGAAAGACCGTAATGATTGCGGTGGCGACAATGAATGTATTAAGGATCAGTACAACTACCGTATTTCCGACCTCGCCCGCACGGTTTACCTGCCCCAGTCAGTACGCACCTGCTCGGATTTGGTCATCGATAAAAAGCTCACCCGTTTTGAAGGCGCGACACCCGGTGAAGCAGGTGGTGAAGTCATTGTTGGTATGGAACACAATCTCGGCTTTTACGTCATCTCGGTTGACGGCATGTCTGAAAACGAAAACGCTGACAAATACATGTACAACACCGACGATTTCGCCGAAGGTGACGAAGTAAAAGTGTGTCTGGACTCGATTCCTGACGACTGCCCGCCGGGTGATGATCGGGGTAAAACCTACACCATTACCAACTACAAAAACGACAAGTCGTTTACCGGCACGCCGGACTGGCATTCCTGCGGCGGGGCGTAAAAGCTTTGTCCAGTATTGTGATGCTCGACCGCCAGCACGTCTGGCATCCTTTCACCCAGGAACAGACAGCGCCCGACCCGATTGAAATCGTGTCGGCCAGCGGCATACGTCTGCACACGGTGGATGGACGCGAGTTTCTCGACCTGATTTCCTCGTGGTGGGTCAATCTGCACGGCCATGCCCATCCGACCATTGCCGCAGCACTTGCCCGACAGGCACAAACCCTGGAACAGGTAATTTTCGCCGGGTTTACCCACCAACCAGCAGTGCAACTGGCTGCTGAACTGGTGAAACGCCTGCCGGAAGGCTTGAGCCGCGTGTTTTATAGCGATAACGGTTCCACCGCCGTGGAAGTGGCGCTGAAAATGGCACTGCAATACTGGCGCAATCAGGGTGAACCGCAGCGCAGCCGTTTTCTGGCCTTTGAAGGCGGCTATCACGGCGATACCGTGGGTGCGATGTCAGTCGGTAAGGGTTCGGACTTTTTCAGCACTTACGGGAGTTTGCTGTTTGAGGTCGGTCTGCTGCCTTACCCGGAAACCTGGGATGGTGATGCCGATGTTGAGGCGAAGGAACAGGCCGCGTTGGCACGGCTGGATAGCTACCTCGACCAATACGGCACAACCCTGGCAGGCGTCATCATTGAGCCACTGGTGCAGGGTGCGTCAGGAATGCGCATGTGCCGCCCCGAATTCCTGCAACAATTGGCAGCGAAATTGAAACAGGCCGGTATCCTGTTGATCTTCGATGAAGTCATGACCGGCTTTGGGCGTACCAGCGCACTGTTTGCCAGCCTGAAAGCGCAGGTCATGCCGGACCTTATCTGCCTGTCGAAAGGCATCACCGGCGGCTTCTTGCCCCTGTCGGTAACGGTGGTGCGGGAAGCCATCTATGCCGCGTTTCTGGGCGAAACCTTCGACCGTGCCTTGGTGCATGGGCATTCGTTCACCGCGAACCCTTTGGGCTGTGCGGCTGGGCTGGCTTCCTTACAGGTATTTGAAGACGAACAAACCTTGGCGAAACTGCCGCAAATCGAAGCCTGGCATCGTCAGGAACAGGCAAAGCTGGCAGGGCATCCGCTAGTCCAACGTAGCCGGGTAACGGGCACGATTGCTGCTTTCAATGTGGAAGCACAGGATTCAGGTTATACATCCTCGGTCGGTCTGACCCTCAAACAGTTTTTCCATGAGCGTGGTTTGCTGCTGCGCCCGTTGGGTAATGTGTTGTATCTGCTGCCGCCTTATTGCATCACCGAAAGCGAATTGCGCCATGCCTATACTGTGATCGGCGAAGCGCTGGATTATCTGCTGGCAAAAGGCGGGTAAAGCGTGGAGTTGCTTCTGATCCTGTTCGTCGTCGCGGTCATTGCCGGGTGGGTCGATTCCATCGGTGGAGGTGGTGGCCTGCTGTGCATCCCCGCGCTGTTGTGGTCAGGCTTTTCGCCGCTGGAAGCCTTGGCAACCAACAAGTTGCAGGCCAGTTTCGGTTCCTCCACCGCCGCGTTGAATTACACCCGCCATGGTTTGGTGGATGTAAAGGGGCAGAAACTCGCCATTGTTTTGACGTTTATCGGCGCAGTGTGCGGGACACTGCTGGTGCAGCAGGTGGATTCGGCAGCGTTGGGCAAGATAATCCCGATCCTGCTGATCCTGTTCGCGTTGTATTTCCTGTTTTCCCCGCGTATTGGCGACATGGATCAGCAACGGCTGGTTTCGCCAAAGGTATTTGCACTGACAGTCGGGTGTGGTGCGGGATTTTATGATGGCTTTTTTGGCCCCGGAACGGGCACGTTTTTCACCATGGGTTATATCGCGCTGCTGGGTTTTGGTTTGCCGAAAGCCATTGGTAACACCAAACTGCTGAATTTCACCAGCAATGTTGCCTCGTTGCTGTTCTTTGCGCTGTCAGGGCATATTGTGTGGCTGATCGGGCTGGTGATGGGGGCAGGGCAGATGCTCGGCAGTTATGTGGGTTCGCACATGGCAGTGAAACACGGGGCGAAACTGATCCGCCCGGTGCTGGTGACGGTTTCCTTGCTGGTGTCCTTGAAACTGTTGCTGAATGGTTGAGCGGTTTTATTCCAACCCAAACACCTGCGCCCGGATATGCGAAATCTGATCACGTACCGCCGCCGCCTGTTCAAACTCCAGATTGCGGGCATGTTGGAACATCTTGTCTTCCAGCTTTTTGAGCTGCTTGAGTGCTTGGTCAGGGGTAAGCGTGCGGTATTCGGCGGCTTCTTCTGCGACTTTTTTGTCAGCACGGGTTTTGCCTTTACCTCGTGCAACGTTGGCATACGCGCCTTCCATCACGTCGGCAATGCGCTTGCGGATGGTTTGAGGGGTAATGCCGTGTTCGGCGTTGTAGGCCGTCTGTTTTTCGCGGCGGCGCTGGGTTTCGCCGATCGCGGCTTTCATGGAATCGGTGATCTTGTCGGCGTAGAGGATGGCTTTGCCTTCTGAGTTGCGAGCTGCCCGTCCGATGGTCTGGATCAGCGAACGTTCGGAACGCAGGAAACCTTCCTTGTCGGCGTCAAGAATCGCTACCAGTGAAACTTCCGGTATATCAAGACCTTCCCGTAGCAAGTTAATCCCGACCAGCACGTCGAACTCGCCCTTGCGCAGGTCGCGGATGATTTCCACCCGTTCCACCGTGTCGATGTCGGAATGCAGGTAACGTACCTTGATGTCGTGATCCATCAGGTAGTCGGTGAGGTCTTCGGCCATGCGTTTGGTCAGGGTGGTGACCAGCACGCGCTCGTTGCGTTTGGCACGGAGGGTAATTTCCGACATCACATCATCGACTTGCGAGAGTACCGGGCGGATTTCGACTTCGGGGTCGACCAATCCGGTGGGGCGTACCACCTGTTCGGCGATATTGTCGGCGTGTTCTTTCTCGTAATTGCCGGGGGTGGCGGAAACGTGGATGGCCTGTGGGATCAGGCGCTCGAATTCGTCAAAGCGCAACGGGCGGTTGTCGAGTGCGGAGGGCAGGCGGAAACCGTACTCGACCAGCGTTTCCTTGCGCGAACGGTCGCCTTTGTACATGCCGCCGAATTGCGGGATGGTGACGTGCGATTCGTCGACGAAGACAATCGCATTGCGTGGCAGATAGTCGAACAGACAGGGTGGCGGTGCATCTGCCGGGCGTTTCGACAAGTAACGTGAATAGTTTTCGATGCCGGAGCAGTAGCCGGTTTCCATGATCATTTCGATGTCGTACTGGGTACGCTGTTCGAGGCGTTGCGCTTCGACGAGGCGGTCGTTGTTGCGCAGGGTTTCCAGCCGCTCTTTCAGCTCGACCTTGATGTGTTCGACAGCTTCGAGCAGGACTTCGCGCGGGGTGACGTAGTGGGTTTTGGGGTAAACGGTGAGGCGCGGCACGCGGCGCAGGATTTCGCCAGTCAGTGGGTCGAAATAGCTGAGGTTTTCGATTTCGTCGTCGAACAGCTCAATGCGGATCGCTTCCTTGTCGGATTCTGCGGGGTGGATGTCGATGACTTCGCCGCGTACCCGGAACGTACCGCGTTGCAGGTCAAGGTCATTGCGGGTGTATTGCATTTCCGCCAGCCGCCGTAGCACGGTACGTTGGTCAATCTTGTCGCCGCGTACCAGGATCAGCAGCATTTTCAGGTAGGATTCCGGGTCGCCCAGCCCGTAAATCGAGGAAACGGTGGCGACGATAATTACGTCCTTGCGTTCAAACAGGTTACGGGTCGCGGAAAGGCGCATTTGCTCGATGTGGTCGTTGATTGAGGCGTCTTTCTCGATGTAGATGTCCTTGGACGGGACGTAGGCTTCCGGCTGGTAATAATCGTAATAGGAAACAAAGTATTCCACCGCATTGTTCGGGAAGAACTCCTTCATTTCGCCGTAAAGTTGCGCGGCCAGCGTCTTGTTGTGGGCAAGGATAATCGCCGGGCGCTGGGTCTGCTGGATGATGTTGGCCATGGTGAAGGTTTTGCCGGAACCCGTTACCCCCAGCAGGGTTTGGTGAACCAGCCCGTCGTTCAGCCCTTCCACCAGCGAACGGATAGCCTCCGGCTGATCACCGGCAGGCTGGTAAGATGTGTTGAGGTGGAAACTGTCTGGCTCGTGCATGGCGCTCTCCCGTTCAAGCGTCTTATCTTAGCACGGGAGAGGCCGCCTGCTATTTATGGGCAAAATGTGGAAGGCTGGATCAGCTTTTTGTCGGCGAAATGCCAGCCACTTGGATCCCATAAAACGTTTGGCGTTGCGCCGTAATATTTCATCTTACCCAAGGCGGTATCCATTTCATCGCCCACGTTGCCGGGGGGAACTTCTTTGCCGTCGTGGAACAGGACACCGTGCTGGCCTTCGCTGCGAGTACCTTTGGCACGATACCAGATTTGCAGTTCCCAGCCGTCCTGACGCAATACCTTGTCGGCGGGCTGGCTGATGTCGACGCCGGAACCTTCGCCCGGCAATACGGTTTCATTCTGGTCGGCAACACACATTGGGGAAGCGAGCACCAGCCCTAACAGGGTGATATGCAGTGCTTTCATGATTTCATCCTCCTTGAAAACCGGGCAAATGCCCATGCTTTCAGGGTACGCCGGACAGAAGCCGGGAACGTTGATGTAGCTCAGTTTGCCGGATGGTTAGCGGATTAATCGCCCAAAAGCCCTTTCAAATTCGAGATGTAGGCACGGGCTGTTTCCTGCCGTTCCTCATCCGACACCACCTTTTTGTTCTCCCACTCTAGGTGTTCCGGCGGCAATTCGTCGAGGAAACGGCTGGGTTCGACGATGGACGATTCCCCGTAACGCACACGCACCTTGGCGTAGCTGATGACAAGGTGTTTTTGCGCACGGGTGATGCCGACATAAGCCAGCCGCCGTTCTTCCTGCAAGCCGTGTTCGTCGAGGCTGTTGGCGTGGGGCAGGAGTTCTTCCTCCATACCGACCAGGAACACGTTGGGGAATTCCAGTCCCTTGGCGGAATGCAGGGTCATCAGGGTGACGGCATCCTGTTCTTTTTCTTCGCTGTTGCGCTCCAGCATGTCGACCAGGCTCATGTGGGCGATGATGTCGCTTAAGTGTTCCTTGCCTGCGCCGTCGTCGTGCAGCTTGCGTACCCATTCGACGATTTCCCACACATTTTTTATCCGGGCTTCGGCCTGTTTGGGGGTGTTGCAGGTGTTTTTCAGCCAGTCTTCGTAGCCGATGTCGGTGATGACCTGACGGGCAATTTTGGTGGGGTCGGTGCCTTCGGCATTGCGCACCATTTCGTGCAGCCAGAAGCTGAAGGTTTCTACCCGTTGCTGGGCTTTGGCGGAAATGCGCTGGGTGAAACCGAGTTCCTGCGCTGCTGCGAACAGGCTGGCGTGGCGTTCGTGGGCGTATTCGCCGAGCTTTTCCAGCGTGGAGGTGCCGATTTCGCGTTTGGGGGTGTTGATGATACGGAGGAAGGCGGCGTCATCGTCCGGGTTGGCGATCAGGCGCAGGTAGGCGAGGATGTCCTTGACCTCGGAACGCTCGAAAAAGGAAGTGCCGCCGGTGAGTTTGTAGGGGATGTTGTTTTCGCGCAAGGCTTTTTCAAACAGACGGCTCTGGTGGTTGCTGCGGTAGAGGATGGCGAAATCCTTGTAGGCGGCGCGGTCGCGGAAGCGTTTCTTGAGGATTTCGCCGACGACTTTTTCGGCCTCGTTATCCGGCGTGCGGCAGGGCATGACGCGAATTGGGTCGCCTTCGCCGAGTGTGCTCCACAGGTTTTTGGCAAACAGGTGCGGGTTGTTGCCGATCAGTTTATTGGCGCTGTTGAGGATGCGGCTGGTGGAGCGGTAATTCTGTTCCAGCATCACCACCTTGAGCATGGGGTAGTCGCGCTGGAGCTGGATGATGTTTTCCGGGCGTGCGCCGCGCCAGGCGTAGATGGACTGGTCGTCGTCGCCCACGGCGGTGAGTGCGCCGCGCATCCCGGAGAGCAGGCGGATCAGGCGGTACTGGCAGGCGTTGGTGTCCTGATATTCGTCGACCAGCAGGTAGCGCAGCTTGTTTTGCCAGTGCTGTAAGGCGTCCGGGTGCTGCTCGAACAGTTTCACCGGCAGCACGATCAGGTCGTCGAAATCGACCGCGTTGTACGCCTTGATCTGCCGCTGGTATTTTTCGTAGAGGATGGCGGCGAGCTTTTCGTCGGTAGTATTGGCTTGCAGCGCGGCTTGCTCGGGCGAAATGAAATCGTTTTTCCAGCGCGAAATGATCCAGCGCAGGCCGTCGGCTTCCTCGACTTCCTCCTTGTGGGCGAGTTCTTTCAGTATCGCGCCGCTGTCTTGCGCGTCGAGGATGCTGAAATTGCTCTTGTAACCCAGCCGCTTGGCTTCGCGCTTGATGATATTGAGGCCGAGGGTGTGGAAGGTGGAAACGGTGAGTCCCTTGGCTTCTTCCTTGCTCAGCAGTTTGCTGGCGCGTTCGCGCATTTCGCGGGCGGCCTTGTTGGTGAAGGTGATCGCGGCAATCTGGTCGGCGGAATGCACGCCCTTGCGGATCATCCAGGCGATTTTCTGGGTGATGACGCGGGTTTTGCCGCTGCCAGCGCCAGCGAGCACCAAGAGCGGGGTGCCGAGGTGGGTGACCGCCTCGCGTTGTTGGGGGTTGAGTCCGTTCATTCGGCAGATTCTGGGAATACTTGTTCAAGCCATTTAATGAGGGCTTGAATATTGGGGTTGGCTTTATCGAAAAGACCTGTATGGTAAGCATATCCAACTGACATACCGACATCCTTTTGCCAAGCCAGCCAAGTCGATAGCTGGGCTTTGGGTAGATGTTTAGGGATAAAGAGCTGTTGTTCGCCAAGGTTGCCAATTGCTGTTTTGGCAGTTTCCAACAGTTCTATTTGTGTCGGTGTATGAATGGTTTCCAATAAGAAATTCTCAAACAACCCATCATCGGCATGATTTGGCATGATCCATAGCCCTACGGTGAAGCCATCCGGGTGAGAAAATGATTCTCCAATGTTGGACTGATCTGGAGCATCTGTAATCGTGTAACCATGTGCGTCGAGTATATCAGTGATCTGCTTTCTGCGATTATGAAAGCCAAACTCTCCAGAGTCGGCGTCAATCACGATACCAAGTTGATTTATCGTTCCACTCTTTACAAAGCTGAGTCTGGAAGGGAGAATCTTGAGCAATGTATTGATGCCATTGTGAAAAACCTCTCCTGTTGATTTCGGCGGATCAATGGCAAAGCTGCCTTTCCCAAAGCCCAGCTCTTTTTCTAACAATGTAGAAAAGAATTTCTTGTCATCCTCGCCCTCAACCAGCAAGGTGCGCTCGTGAACTGTGCTGCCCATTAGCGTACCTCAATGCCAGTATTGGAAATAAGTTCCAGATTTTCGCGGTCAAATACAGACGCAAATATTTTTCCGTAATCAGATTTGCCTACGCTTCTCCCCAACGAAATTAAACGGGCTTCTTGTTCATCTTCTGACTTTAATGCGACCTTGCAAAAAGCTTTAACAGCATCTTCGCTATGAGTTGTTACAAATACTTGAATATCAAGTTCCTTGGCTAACTTGAAAAGTTTTTCCCAAACTTCTTCCTGAATCGAGTAGTGCAAACCGTTCTCGAATTCATCAATCATTAAATAGCCGCCTCGAGCTTGAAATGCATGGAGAAATATTTGTAGAAGTCGGCTAATGCCTTCTCCAAAGCTTTTGAGAGGAATGGCTTTTTTTTCGCCTGCATACTTGACTACTGCTATTCTTCCATGGCGAAATCCAGGCTTTCTGATAAAAAATAAATTGATGAAACGATTATCGATGATTGATAAAAAGCTATTAGCTTCAGTATCCATCGAATTTAGAAGAATATCATCCCACAGTTCTGCCAAATCATTAACTTGAAAGAGTTGTGTTGCAACAAAGCTGGACGGCAAGTCTTTTATATTTCTTTTTAGTGTAGTGCTTAAATTAAAATTATTTGCGTCATACACTGTGAGTTCGTTCGGCTCTTTTGGAATAACAGCTAACGCCTCAAACACGGGAGAGTTCGCTTGCTCTTCTTGCTCTTGATTTATAAACTTTCTTTCGGGCGGCACACTGCGTGCAGGTAAACTCTCTCTAATTGTTTTGCTTTCTTCGATATAACGGACATAGGCAACTTCAAGTTTTAGTGTTTTTTCTATATTGCCAATGTATATTATATTCTTGTTTTCATCATTTATAATTGGAAATTTCCTTTCTGTAAATAAGTTTTGAATATCTTGGAATGCATCTCGTTTCTCAGAGCTGCCATCAAAATATGAAGCTTCATCTCTATCAGAAAGAATATTCAAAATAGTATCTATATTACCTTTTTTTGAGTAAGTATAAATAGCTTCCAGCAACGTGCTCTTCCCGCTATTGTTCTTCCCCACGATCAGATTTACCCGCCCCAGCGAGGGGATGGTGAGGTCTTCAAAGCAGCGGAAGTTCTTGATGTGCAGGCTGTCGAGCATGGCTTTTGTCCTTGGTTCCAGGTTCCCTGACTATAGCAAGTTTCAGCATTGGGCGGTAACAGGTGCGTGTATAATGCCCGCCATGACAAGAATCGCAAGCCTTGACGACCTCAATTTCCATCACACACTGGCGGAAACGCCGGGCGCAGCACTGGTAGTTTTCACCGCCCCCAACTGTGGCGCGTGCCGCAGTTTCAAGCAAGCGATGGAAATATTCTTGCAGGAATACCAACCATTGCCAGTTTTCGAGGTGGATGCCGTGCATAACGGCGGCTTGGTGAATGCGCTGGACGTATTTCATCTGCCCGCCTTGTTTTTGTACGTGGATGGGCATTATCACCATGAGTTGAAATGCGAAGCCTTGCCTGTGCGTATCCACCACGCCATCCAGACAGCGTTGAGCCTGCCTGCCGAGGAAGAACCATGAAAATTGATGCCGGAACCGGCTTGCTGGATGTTGCCCGCCAATGCTCATCTCCCAACCATGACGAACGCCCGGAAGGTTGCAC
>JBBIHI010000029.1:0-16707 GCA_037447095.1 Thiotrichaceae bacterium | reverse complement strand
GGGAACAGTGGACACACGCATGTCGATTTCCTTGCCTTGGGCACGCATCTGGATACGCCCATCCTGCGGCAGGCGGCGTTCGGCAATGTTCAGCCGCGCCATCAGCTTGATCCGGGAAATGATGGCGGCGGTCAACTGGGTCGGCGGTGACTCCACTTCATGGATCACCCCATCAATCCGGTAGCGGACTTTCAGATGGCTCTCAAACGGTTCAATGTGAATATCGGACGCCCGCTGGCTCATGGCATTGGTCATGATCTGGTTGACCAGACGGATGACCGGCGCTTCACTGGCCATGTCTTTCAGGTGCTCAATATCATCCAGGTTATCGCCACCGCCGGTAATCTCGAACTCGTCATCGTTACCGTTGACCTTGCCTGCCTCAGCGCCATACAAACGCTCAATATTGGTACGGATTTCACTCGGCAGCCCAAGCAAAGGTTCAACCTGCTTGCCGGTGGCCATGAACAATGCCTGACGGGAGAACTCATCCTGCGGATTGGACATGGCAACCACCATCCGCTCCTCATCCGCCTGCACCGGAACCACTTCCGCATTACGCATGTAATTGATGGAAATGCCATGGCTTTCAACCGGAATGGACGGATAGTCACGGGTCATGGCCAGCCGTAGACCCAGGTGGCGCGACAATACGACGGCGACTTCCTGCTCCGTCAACATACCCAGACGGACGAGGACACTGCCCAATGGCTGATGGATTTCACCCTGCGCACGCAAGGCACGCTCAAGGTCGGCGGGTTTCAATTTGCCCAATTTAACCAAGCGCTCACCAAACAGGGCTGGCGGGGTACTGGATGTAGCAAGCTGCATAATCAGTATTCTTTTTTATTATTTTTTGATGCTTGCATTCTTCATGATCGAATCGCGAGGTGCAAGTGTTTCCCTCCAAACGGTCGGAAAGTCCAACCCTTTTCTGTATGGGGTGCTACATTCATGCCTTCATCCACCACTACACAAAATCAAACGGCCTGGATTACCATGAGATTCTTATTGACAAGCCTGCTTTCCGCCTGCCTGCTGCTCCCTGGCATTAGCCTTGCCAATGACCAACTGGTCATCCTGCTGGATGCCTCCAACAGCATGTGGGGCGAGCTGGATGGGCAGCACAAGATCAGCATTGCCCGCAACAGACTGTCCACCCTGCTGAAAGATGCGCCCGAACAATACGACATTGGCTTGATGGCTTATGGAAACCGCCGCAAATCCGACTGCCATGACATCAACACCCTGGCAACACCGGGGGAACTCCCCAAAGACCAACTGCTTCATCAGGCACTGGGCATCATGCCCAAGGGACGCTCCCCGCTCGGGGCAGCCTTGCAACAGGCAGCAAAACTGGGCAACCACATCCTGCTGATCAGTGATGGCAATGAAAGCTGTGATGCCGACCCTTGCGCCATCAGCCAGCAATTGAAAACGGACAATCCCGATTTGCGGGTGGATATATTGGCCTTCCAGGACAAACCTGCCCACACCCTCGAATGTATTACGGCCAACACCGGAGGCGCATTGCTGTCCGCCAATGAAACACAGGCATGGGAGCAGATGGCAAGCAAGCTGCACACAGCAGCAAGCACACCAGCCAGCAACAAACCACCTGCGACCGGCAACACACCCGGAACCCTCAAACTCAGTGCAGGTGCCAGCAACCAGCCGGGCAACCTCATGGCCAGTTTCCTGATCTATGACAATGATGAACACCATATTGCCAGCTACACCGCACAAACTGAAGTCACACACAGCATTGCCCCCGGAACTTACCGGGTTGACATGTTGTGGGGCGAACTCAAGCAAAGCCACACATTCGATGTCACACCGGGGCAAACCATCCAGTACCACTTTGACCTGGGGCCAATGGGGCAAATCAAACTCCAGTCCCGCCATGGGGACGGGCAGCCTGCCGAGGCCAATTTCACCCTTTACACTGATGATGAACATTACTTCGCCAGCCAATTGCTGAAACATGAGGTCAGTGAAACCATCCCCGTTGGCACATACCGGATTACAGCATCCTTTGAAGGGCAAACCCAGGAAGCACGCATGGATGTCAAAGCAGCCGCCACGACCAAGCACCTGTTCCAGTTCAAGTGAAGTTTTTCTTTGCTGTTCTTTTGGTCTTCCCTTTCCCCCCCGTATTAGGTGAGAATAGCGGGAGGGAAATGCTGAGATCGGTAAAAGATAAAAAATTAAGGAAACTTCTCCCGAACCCGTGCAGAACTCTCTGGTCTAATGAGTACCAGTTATAAAAATCTGGCAATGCCAACACATAAAATTCCTTTAAGGAGCTATACAAAATGAAAACCGTCATGATTTCCGTAAGTGCTATCGCCCTTGCCGCCCTGTTGACCGCATGTGGCGGTGGTGCTGCTCCCATGAGCAATGCAACCACAGGCGCGATTGCTGGCTCAGTCATCGGTGGTGTTGTCGGACACCAGTTTGGCGATGGTGATGGCCAAACTGCCGCAACCGTTCTGGGCACAGTAGCAGGCGGCTATATTGGTGGCCAGATGGGTGCGAATGCAGACCGCCCATACTACCCACCACAACCGCAGCCACAACCTTATTACCGTCCTTACTAATCCATAACCCCGGATACTGTTGAACCCGGGATCCGGGATACCCCAGCAAAAAGGAGTTTTTCGATGAAACAATCAATGAAACGTATCGCGGCAGGTGCCACCCTCGTTGCAACATCCATTCTGGCAGGTTGCGGTGGTGGTGCACCCATAAGTAATGCAACGACAGGCGCAATTGCTGGTTCAGTCGTCGGTGGGGTTATCGGACACCAGTTTGGCCGGGGCGATGGCAATGACGCAGCAACCATCGCAGGCGCTCTCCTGGGCGGTTACATCGGCTCTCAAATGGGTAGCCAATATGACCGCCAATATCTGGGGCAAGCTGTTACAACAGGCCGACCTGTTAGCTGGCAAAACCCTGATACTGGCGTCCGCTATACGGCCACACCGGGCCAAACCTTTACTGCTGCCAACAATCAGGTATGCAAGCCTGTAACTGTCGTGGGCTATAGCAATGGACAGCCACAAAACGTCCAGATGACCGCTTGTCGCCAACCTAATGGCCAGTGGGTAACCCACTAACATAATCCGTGGTGATGCCCACCCTCCATCTACGGAGGGTGGGTTTTCTCGCCCCCCTACCCCATCTGTAGTACAATCCCCTCGCGTAACACAGCAACAAGAAGGGATGGAATGGACATCGTATATGTGCGTGACCTGAAACTGGATGCCCGGATCGGTATCTACGAATGGGAAAAGCGCATCCTGCAAAAAATCCGTGTTGATCTGGAAATGGCGTGGGATAACCGCATCCCTGCTGCCAGTGACGACATCAAGGACACCCTCAACTACAAGACAGCCGCCAAACGGGTCGCCCAACTGGTTGAAAACACCCACTACGAACTGGTGGAACGGCTGGCCGAAACCATTGCCTCGATCCTGATGGCAGAATTCAATATCCCCTGGATACAAGTGACGGTTGGTAAACCGGGTGCGGTACGCGGCTCCAGTGAAGTAGGCGTAAGGATTGAACGGGGCATCCGTTAATGGCTTTTGTGTACGTCAGCATTGGCAGCAATACCCACCCTGAGGCCAATGTCTGTTCCTGCATCCAGCATCTCCGTCACGATTTTCATGGCACAGTCTTTTCCCCCATTTATCAAACCCCCGCCGAAGGCTTTACGGGCAACCCATTCCTGAATCTGGTCGCAGGGTTTGACACCAACCACTCATCTAAAAACCTGCGCAATTACCTGAAAAACCTGGAAGCCTTGCATGGCCGTCAACCTGCCCAGGAAAAATTCAGTTCCCGCACCCTGGATATAGACCTGCTGCTGTATGGAAACCTGAACCTTTTACCGGACATCAAGCTTCCCCACCCCGATATTACCGCTTACCCGTTTGTCCTGTTTCCCTTGGCGGAAATTGCCCCGGATGTTATCCATCCGGTATTGCAACAAAGCATCAGTGCCATTGCCGCTGCTACCGGACTGTCACGGACAACTCTGCAACATGTTGAGCTGGAGTGTTCCCCGCCCCAACCTTAACCCGGAAACCGGGTGCGCAATTGGCGGATGAAACCATCCAGCCGCGCATCCACTCCGCCCTGCAAACGGGACACCATCCGCGCAAACGGCATACGGTTTTCCAGCGTTTCGGTAAATGTCACCCGCGTGCCACCCGGAACATGGTTGAGGCGTGCAGAACGCACGCCAAGGCTGCCACGCTGACGCAACTCCAGCACCAATTCCTGTTGCTCAAACCGCTTCAGTTTACGCACAGTTACGCGCTTACCCTTTACCGGTTGTTCCGCCCAACGCAAACCCGCATCATCATCAAGCATTTGCACACTTTTCAGGTTATCCCGCCACTGGGTTTGCCCCGGCAAGTTATCCAGCGCCTCCCACACCTCTGCGATGGGTGCCTTGAACAACTCAACCCGCGTCACCTGCTGTTTGGCAGGCAACAGGATTCCCGTCAACAGCAGTAATATCAGGATGACTGCCAATATCCCCAATCCAATCCACATGTTTACATCCCTATAGTAATTGCCCCGACTATAACGCAAAAAGCCCGGACTTTAACAGGCCGGGCTTTTATCAAGAATCGCACTAAAACCAATCAATTACTTGATTTTGGCTTCCTTGAACATGACATGCTTGCGGACAACCGGATCGTACTTGCTGAATTCCAGCTTGTCCGGGGTTGTGCGCTTGTTTTTGGTTGTGGTGTAGTAGAAACCAGTTCCTGCGGAAGAAACCAGCTTGATCTTGTCACGACCACCTTTCTTAGCCATTGTCTGATACTCCCGTCAATTAAACTTTTTCGCCACGGGCACGCAGGTCGGCAAGCACGGTTTCAATACCTTTCTTGTCGATAATACGCATACCCTTGGTGGAAACACGCAGGGAAACCCAGCGCCCCTCAGATTCAACCCAGAAACGCTTCGCATGCAGGTTAGGCAGGAAACGGCGCTTGGTTTTGTTGTTAGCGTGCGATACATTGTTGCCGGTGATCGGACGCTTACCAGTTACTTGGCATACACGAGACATCTGGATACTCCAAATCTGCGATTCTTCAAACTCTAAAGGCGCGGAAGGATACCAGAACCCCCCCTTACAGGCAACCTTGAGTGGATTTTTTTTCAAAAGATGTTACGCACCAGAAACCTTTACCTGATTGCCACTTTATTCCTGATCGTATTGCCGACCTGCTACGATTTCTTCCAGGAACTTCATGAGCCAGACCATAGCTGGACGGATGCAGGCATTGAAATCTTTACCATGCTGCTGGCACTGACCGGAATCCTGTTCCTGATCAGGGAACTATACCAGCACCGCCAGGAAGCCGAGCGCTTGAATAACCAGCTCAAGCTTACCCGCCATGATTTACAGGCTGCCCGCACCAATTTGCATGAATTGAACCTCAAAATACAACAGGCCAGCCGCCAATACGCCGAAATCATTCAGGAACAATTTGACGCCTGGGATTTTACCCCCAGCGAAAAAGACGTTGCCCTACTCCTGCTGAAAGGCTTGAGCTTCGATGAAATTGCCAGCGTGCGTGATACGCGGGAAAAAACCGTGCGCCAGCAGGCCACTGCCATTTACCGCAAATCCGGCCTCAACGGGAGGCATGAATTTGCCGCCTGGTTCTTTGAAGATTTCCTGGGCTGAACACCAACCATCTAAAGCACGACCGTTACCCCCACCCCACCCAGACTTCCTGAACGGGCAAAGGTGATCGTTCCGCCATACAACTTCACAATATCCTTGCAAATGGAAAGACCCAGCCCATGCCCCTCCACTGATTCATCCAAACGGACGCCACGCTCGGCCATTTGTTGCAGCTCAGCCTCTGTGCACCCCGCCCCATCATCTTCGACGATGATGCAGGCTTTGCCTTCATGCAGGAAAATCTGGCAGAAAACCTGTTGCCTTGCCCATTTGCAAGCATTGTCCAGCAGGTTGCCGATCAGCTCCAACATGTCTTCACGGTCGCCGAAACGGGAAACATCAGGTGCTATGTCAAGCCCGATGCAATCCCTGGGTTTCTGGTGAATACGTGATAACACATCAACCAGCACCGGCAATTCCGCATGAGGGTCGAAACGCTGGGTAGAGCCGCCCTGCCCGGCCATGCGCGCCCGTTTCAGCTCGCGCTCGGTCAACTGGCGGATGCGTTCGGTCTGTAGTTTTGCCTGCTGGTTGCTTCCGGTTGCGTCCGACTCATCCAGATATTGTACCAACAGGTTGAGCGGCCCTTTGAGCGCATGGGCAAGATTGCCGAGGGAATTACGTGAGCGCTCCAGCCGCTCCTGCATCCGGCTAAGCAGGTGGTTGAATTCATGCACGACAGGGTGAATTTCCATCGGCACGTTTTCGCTCAGGACTCGGATTTTACCCGCTTCCAGTTCCTGAACTTCGGCCCGGATATGATCAAGATGGCGGAAAGTACGCCGGATCACCACACCCTGAATACCTAGCACCAGCGCGATGCCACCAGCGGCCAGAAACGGAAACAACCACTTGAAACGGTGCTGGCGATGGTCAATGCGTGGCACACTGCCATCATCCGCTGGCATACAGACCAGCCCCTGCTGCTCCAGTATTTGCTCGGTAGTCAGGTTGCGTGGCAACTGGCTGCCAACAAGCCAGATCAACGCCATCACCGCAATCAGGGTGATGGCAAGGTTGATCTGTAACTGGCGCTCAAGGGATTTCATCCAGGAGGTTCCCGCTTGTCCGGGTCAACAAAGACATACCCCTGCCCCCGACGGGTGAGGATGCGCCAGTCACCCAGTTTGCGGCGTAAATGGCGCACGTAGACTTCGATCACGTTGCTGTCACGGTCGAAATCCTGTTCGTAGACATGTTCGGTCAGACGCGATTTGGTCAGGATACGCCCCGGATGCAGCATGAAATAGCGCAGCAAACGGAACTCGGTGCCCGTCAAATCGAACATCAGCCCATCTTCCGTTGTGACCTGCTGATGTTCCTCATCCAGTTGCAGGCCACAGCATTTCAACACCTGATCGGTAGCGAGCGCCTGATGGTTGCGGCGGATCAGCGCCTGCACCCGTACCAGCAGTTCCTCGAAATGGAAGGGTTTACCAAGGTAGTCATCCGCACCTGCCTTGAAGCCATCCACCCGTTCGTGCCAAGCATCGCGGGCAGTCAGGATGATGACGGGAACACGGTTGCCGCGCTGCCGCCAGTGCTGCAACACTTCCAACCCGCTACGTTGCGGCAGGCCGAGGTCGAGGATGATGGCGTCGTAGGGTTCCTCGTCCCCCATGAATTCACCATCCACACCGTTACTGGCGACATCGACGGCAAACCCCTCCCGATTCAGGCGGGTATGTAAACTGGCGCTTAGTTCAGCGTCATCTTCTACCACTAACAGGCGCATCCGGCCTCCTTGCCAACAGGATACAGATCAGGGGCGTTGCTGGCGATCCTGCATCTGGTGGGCTGCAAACTCTTCCGGGTCTATTTTGCCATCATTGTTCGCATCAATCTCGGCAAAAGAAGCGGCTTTGCCCACATTGCGCATCCGCCTGCCTTCGGCGGCGCGTTCAGCAATGCGCTTGGCACGGCCATCAGCCAGTTCCTGCTCGCTGATGAAACCATCCTGGTCAGTGTCGAATGCGCTGAACGCAGGCATGTTGGCATTAGCCGCCCGACGCTTGTTCCAGCCAGCGGCAAATTCATCGGCATTAACGCAGCCATTGCCATCGGTATCGAAATCGGCAAAGACTGGCGCAGTCATCATGTCCATCGCCGGAGGCGGAGGTACTGGCGCGGGTGTGTCATCTTCAGCCATCGCCCAGCCAATCGAAGCCAGCAATGCTGCTGCCACAGTTACCGTAAAAGTATGGGATAAAGGTTTCATCTCGGCCACTCCTTGATTTAGTTGACGATGCCTGAACCTTAACTCAGTGATCTGAAATGGAACTGAAAATGGCGTCAGGAAAAACAGGCGTTTGCTAACGGATTTCCCGCCGGATAGCTTGCAGAACGTGACGGGGACACCCCGCCGAACCCGATTTGAGCACGCCCGGCCCCGCCAGCATGGATTGCATCACCAAACCTTGCAGGGAACCGATGAACAGCGTCGCGGCGCTTTGCTCATCCAGTGCCGGGTCAGCCAGTCCGGCAGCTTTGGCCTGCTGTAACTGGCGGATCAGGATACCGCTGTAAGTTTTCAGCATCCCCCCTACGCGCTGCTTGACCGGGGATTCCGCCGGTTGCTGCAATTCATGGAAGATGAAACGCGGCACGCCGGGATTTGCCTGCACAAAACCGATGTGGGCGTGGAAGATGGTGGCAAGGTTTGCCAACGGATCGTTGTGCTGCCGGATCGCCCCCTGAATGACGGCAAGCAGTTGTGTTTCCAGCCATTCCGCCACTGCCTGCCACACCGCTTCCTTGCTGGGGAAATGGCGGAATACCGCCCCCTGGCTCAAACCCACTTCAGTGGCGATATGGGTGGTGGTGATGCTGGCAGGTTCCTGCCGGGCGGCAAGCCTCAACACCGCCTGTACCATTTCAGCCTGACGCTGTTCTGCCGGAAGCCGGGTTTGGGGAACAGGGCTATTCATGTGTCACTGACCGGGTGCGGGGATCGGGTCAATCCGGTATGCCTGATGGCAGGCCAGACAGTTGTTCATCACGGCACTGAGCTGTTGCAGGGAATGCGCCGGATCGCCGAGCTGTTCCGCATCCAAGGCCATTTCGTCAAACTTGCTGTGGGTATCCAGACCCAACCTTTTGAATTCCAACGGCAGTTTACCCATCAGGGAAGCGGGGACTTCGTGTGCCGCCGCCGTGCCAACCTTGCGGGAAGCTTCAGCAATCATTTTCATGTCCTGCGCGGAAACACCCTGGGTAATCTGCTGTACGCTGGTCAGGAAGGCACGCATTTCTGCCAATACCAAATCGCGTTCTGCTGGCTCCAACCGTAGGGCACTCCGCCCATCCGAACTTGGGGCAACACTACCTTGAATCATGAATTTATAAGCACCACCCAACAAGGCCAAAATGAGTAACGCCGCAACACTCCAACATAGTTTGCACATGATTTGTAAGCTCCATACCCGTAAGTTAGTGATTAATTACATACATGATGCATTCAAAAAAATGTCCGGTCAAGCACAGAAGCCTTGACCGAACATTCCTCGCAATACAGGAACTGTAGTCAACACATCATACGCACGGGCTTACCACCTACCTCCCCGACCGAAACCCCGGCCACCGCCGCCAGCACCATTTCCCCTGCCCCGTTCCAGCGGGCTATTGACGATACTGTCCACTTCCGTTTGGGGCAAAATTTGGGAACTATACGTAATGCCACGACTGGCGAGCTGGCTTACAAACGCCCGCAGATGATTGCGGGAGCCTCGCATCAGGTTTTCGTAAACCATGCTAATGTCCGCACGGGAGGTATCTTTGAGCGCTTTTTGCAGGTCTGCAATATCGGTTTCTTCAATCAATGCCCCTACCTTGAGGGCTTCAACAGCAGATACGCTGCCCTGCGCCACCAGTTGGTTATACAGGGAAGCCAACTGCGTATTAGAAAATGCCCCAACTTGGTCATTAAGAACCGGATCAGCTACGCCATACGTATTCAGCAACATTTTGATACGGTCAGTGTGTTGCTGTTCGGAACTGGCAATATTCAGGAAAACCGGCAATTGCCATTTCTGATACAAGGTCTTGTAAGCATCACGGGCGAGTTTCTCCTCTTCCCGCATAAATGCCAAGGCTTCACTCTCTGTACGGCTCAAGGTTGAAGAAACCACACTCCTTGCATCTCCTCCATTACCAGCCGCCAATACAGAAGGGCTTGTGACGACACCAGCACACGCCAGCAGAAAACAGGTAGTTGCCAATATGTTCCGGGTTTTCATGGTTCATCTCCATTTATTGCGCTCATACTTGCAGCCTAACGGGGCTATCTGAAATGAACCTGAAAACCCGAAAGCGTGATCACCCCAGGAAAATGGCCGATACACCAAGCGTTATAAATGCCCCAACAAAGGCACATCCGGGTAGCCATCCGCAGGCAAACCCAGTTCCTGTTGCACCTTGCGTACCGCATCACGGGTTTCCTCACCAATAATGCCATCCACCTTGCTGATAGGCAGGCCACGCGCTTTCAGTTTCGCCTGCAAATCACGTACCTGGCTCATGGAAAGGGTACGCACTGGCGCATTACCTGCGTGCATGGGTTTCGCACCTGCCAGACGTGTGGCGAAATAGGCAGCGGTCGCTGAATACACGGTAGACTCGTTCCACTTCAGGAATACGTCGAAATTGGGGAAAGCGAGGAACGCCGAACCATTACGCCCCATGGGCAATAACAGGGCGGCTGAGCCACTGCCGGATAATGGGCTGCCATCCGCATTTTTTACCCCTTGCGCCGCCCATTCGGACAGGGATTGCCGATTATCCAGACGCGCCTGCGACCAATCCATTTCCGCTGGGACTTTCACCTCACGTATCCAGGGTTGCCCGGCTTGCCAACCCGCGCTTTGCAGCATGTGCGCTGCTGAGGCCAACGCATCCGCTTTGGAGCGGATCAGGTCACGATGCCCGTCACCATCAAAATCCACTGCATATTCATTGTAACGGGAGGGCAGCAATTGCATTTGCCCCAATTCCCCCGCCCATGCACCACGCATTTCAGCCGGGGTCAGGTCGCCCTTTTGCACCAGCATCAGGGCATCCAGCAATTCCTGACGGAACAGTTCCGGGCGGCGGCAATCATACGCCAGGGTCATCAGGGAACGCAGGGTCGGCATATTACCGTTATTGGCACCGAAGTCGGTTTCCAGCCCCCAGAAGGTGGCAATCACTTCCCCCGGTACACCGTATTGCTGTTCAATCCTACGGAACAGACCTGCGTTCTGCCGCAACAACGCCTGGCCCTTGCTCAGCCGGTAAGACACGACCTTTTTGGCAGAAAAACTCAGGAAATCCTGGGCAAACACCTGCTGGCTGCGGTCACGCTGCACCACACTCTTATCCGGCGTCAGCCCACCCAGAGCGGCATCCAGCACGCTGGGTTTGACCCCGGCGGCTGAAGCACTGACCTTGAAACCATCCAGCCACTTGCCAAAATCTTCCGTCGTTTGGCAGGCCGCGAACGCCTGTGGAGCCAGCAGCAGGCTACCCACCAGCATGATTGCATTTAAATGACGCATATATCCTTCCCTGAATCAAATCCATAACACTGAAAACAGGGAGTATAGCAAGCAATGAATTTTAATTGGCCGCCGCCCGTCGTACTGCCAGCGCCAGCAACAGCCAGCCCGTGATGAATGCAGTCCCGCCAAACGGGGTAATGATGGCGATACCGGTTATCCCGGTCAGCACATACAGATACAAACTGCCGGAAAACAGCACCACCCCGGCAGCAAACGCATACCCGGCATACGCCAGGAAACGGTGTTGCATACGGGTCTGCAACACCCCCACCAGCAGCAGCGCCAGGGCATGGTAAAACTGGTACTCGACACCGGTATGGAAGCGTTGCAACATCCGCGCATCCACCAGCTTTTCCAGCCCGTGTGCCCCGAATGCGCCCAGCATCACTGCCAGCATCCCAAGCACTGCCCCGATAAACAAAAATCTGCTGTCTGCCATCCTTAGTCCTGAATGTTTTTCTTGCCAGTTACCATTGCACGGGCAAGATTTTCGCCGTGCAGACGGCTACTGACAATAACACCCAGCACATGAATAATCACCAGGAACAGGGTCAGATTGGCAGCCAGCTCATGCCATTCTTCCCAGTCATGTTCATCAGCACTCTCCGAACCTTCGTGGCCTTCACCTTCTTCGTCACGGTCTTCGTCAGCATGTTGCATGACCAACGTCCGAACATCCGCAATCGCAGGTTGTACCACTTGTGGTGCGGCAGCAGGTTGCATCGTTGGCTGGGTTTCTGCCGCAGGGGCGGCAACGGACGGCGCTATTGGGGCAGTGTCTGCCTGTGGCGCGGGAATAGCTTCTGTCACTGGCACACGCACACCCATAACATCCTGATGCGCACTGCGTTCACGACGCTCCTCAGCTTCTTCACGCTCGCTTTCGGCACGGGCAACACTGATCAGGGACGGAGCCTGCATATTGGCAAACAGCCCTTCACCTTCCTTTGCTGCCAGCAATTTCAAACCGGTGAAACCCGTAGCCAACACACCCGCGATCAACAGGATAATCATCCAGCCGCCCGCCGGGTTATGCCCCAGGTAATGTTTCGGGTGGGTCGTCAACAGCGATTTCAGGTACTCCATAACCGCAGCAGGTGAATACAGGAAGTCACTGAAACGGGCATGTTTCGAGCCGACAAAGCCCCACAGGATACGGAACAGGATCAGGCCAAGGGCAGCGTAACCACCGATTTCATGAACCTCTTCCCATTCCTCCCACTCATCGCCTGTCAGGTAGGCAGCAGCAAATGATAATACCAGCGTCCAGTGCATGATGCGCACCAACGGGTCCCAAACGGTAACTTGCTTGGTTTCCATAAAAATCATCCTGTGTGGGTAAAATAAACACTGGGAGTATACGGACAGGATAGTCAGAAAGGTATCAGACAGACATCCTATACTGGCGCACCATGACCTACCCCATCCTGTCCAACAACAAACTTTGTACCTGCCCCGCGCCGGTTTCACGATGGATTTGCAGGCCAAAACGGGCGAAATCCGTTGCTGCCCCCGTTTCCTGCTCCAGATAGATCATGCCGTCAGGGTTCAGCAACTGGCGGGTAAAAAGGCTTTCCAGCACTGGCTCCAGCAGGTTTTTACGGTAGGGTGGATCAAGGAAAATCAGGTCGAAACCCGTCGTTTCCCGTTGCAGGAAACGGAATGCATCATCATTAACCAGCGTGGCGTTTTGCGCCCCCAGCAAAGCGATATTGTCGCGCAAGGCTTTGGCGGCGGCTGGATGCTTTTCCACAAATACAACTTCTTTTGCATGACGGGACAGGGCTTCCAATCCCAATGCCCCACTACCTGCAAACAGGTCGAGGCAACGGCTACCCGGAACCTGCATTTGCAGCCAGTTAAACAGGGTCTCCCGTACCCGGTCAGGCGTGGGGCGCAGACCCTGCACATCGGCGAAGGTCAGGCGACGGCTGCGCCATTCCCCGCCGATAATCCGCAGCAGGTTGCTACTTCCCTTGCGCGGGGGCATCTGTAGCGGCTCCGGCAGCAGCGGGTGGGGCAGCCTGTGGCGCAGGGTCTTCTTCACCCACGATCACCGTCACCATTTTGTCCGGCTGTACCCGGCGGGTGAAAGCGTCGGCAATCTGCTGGCGGCTCAGGACATTGATCTTGCTGGTGAATGTATCCAGGTAATCCAGCGGCAGGTTGTAGAAACCAATCACCCCGAGGTATTCGACAATCTGGCTATTGCTGGAAGTACGCAACGGGAAACCACCCGTGATGTCTTTCTTGGCGGCCTCCAGTTCCTGATCCGTCGGGCCATCTTTCTGGAACTTGCCGATCACGTCGCGTACCACTTTCAGCGCATCCTGGGTCTGCTCACGCTTGGTTTGCAGGCCAACTTCAAATACCCCCAGCTCCTTGAACGGGCCGAAATAACTGTAAACGCTGTAAGTCAGACCCCGCGCATCACGCACTTCTTTCATCAGCCGCGAAGTAAAGCCACTGCCACCCAGCACCTGATTGCCCATGTACAGGGTGAAATAGTCCGGGTCACCGCGCTTGTCGCCAATCTGCCCAACCAGAATGTGTGCCTGCGCAGAAGGGTAAGGAATCTTGACCACTTTGGATTCGGTCAGCGGCTTGACCTCAGGAATCGGTGGCGCCGCCCCACCAGTTGGCAATACCGCCGCAACCTGTTCCGCCAAAGCTTCAGCCTGCTTACGGTCAACTGCACCAACAATTCCCAGTAAACCATTTTTCGCCACGTAATATTTCTGGTAGAAGGCTTTGACATCATCCAGCTTCATGGCCTGCACGCTTTGCTCCGTGCCGTTTTCTGGCTGCCCGTAAGGATGGTCGCCGTACAACGCCTTGTAGAATGCCTTGCTGGCCAGTGCTTCCGGGTCTTGCTTTTCGGCCTGCAAACCCACCAGCATCAGTTTCTGGATACGGGCGAAAGGTTCCTGCGGGAAATCCGGTTTGGACAGCAGTTTCAACCACAACTCCAGCGCCGCTTTCTGTTCCTTTTCCAGCGTAATGGTGCGCAAACCCGTCCAGCCCATGTCCATGGAAGAGCCGGAAGAAAATACCGCGCCGACGTTATCAAACTTTTCGGCAATCTGGTCTTCACTCAAACCGTCGGCACCCGTATCCAACATGCTATTGGTCATTGAGGCAAGCGCCGGTTTGTCGCCATCACGGGCGCTACCTGCATCAAAAATCAGGCGCAAATCCAGCATCGGCAAATCAGGGGCATGGACGTAATAAACCCGCAGGCCATTACTGGTTGTCCAGTTTTCAATTTTGGGGGCAGCCTGCGTGAGCGGGGCAATCGCCAACAACAGCAGCATCAGCAGTGTGCTAAAGGTTCTTTTCAACATGACTTTTATCTCGCAAAACTTGGCTCATGCCTTGGCTTGTTGGGGTCAATCGGCTGCGGGTCAAGCTCGGCAACCGTCATGTGGTCTTCGATCAGGTATTTCTTCGCCACCGCCTGGATTTGCTCCGGGGTGACAGCAAGGATATTGTCGACGTATTCATCAGCCAGCTTGTAACCCAGCCCGACGGACTCCAATGCCCCCAGGTTGCTGGCCTGCGATTCCTGGGAATCCCGTTCATACACTTCCCCGGAAATCACCTGCGCCCGTACCCGCTCCAGTTCTTCGGCACTGATGGGTGTGGACTTGAGCTTATCCACCTGTTCCAGCAAGGCAGACTTGAGTGTTTCCAGCTTGACATCCTTGGCTGGCATTCCGCTGATGGTGAACAAATCCGGTAAACGCCCATCACCGTCATACGAGGCAGTGGCGGAAGCGGCAATTTCCTTGCCCCGTACCAGTTCCTTGGAGAAACGTGAGCTGTTGCCGCCATCGAGGATGCTGGACAGCATATCCAGTGCATACGGCTCCCATTTATCCTTGGCAGTGAGGATGTTCGGCACTTTGTAACCCATCATGATGTACGGCAACTCTGCGGGTGCCTTGACTTTGATGTAGCGCAAGCCTTTCTGCTCGATTTCTGTCTGCGGTTTGGGAACCGGGATGTTGGCGGTCGGTTTCAACGGCCCATAATACTTTTTCGCCAACTGGTATACCTTGTCCGGGTCAACGTCACCGACCACCACCAGGGTAGCGTTGTTCGGCGCATACCAGCGCTCATACCAGGCACGCAGGTCTTCTATCTTCATCGCGTTCAAATCGGGCATCCAGCCGATGGTCGGGATGTGATAGGGGCTGTTGATAAAAGCCACGGCGGCAAACTGCTCGTAAGTCAGGGCGGTAGGCTTGTCATCAATGCGCCAGCGGCGTTCCTCTTTAACGACCTCCACCTCCTTCTTGAACTCGGCAGGCGCCAGCAGCAGGTTGCGCACACGGTCGGATTCGAGTTCCATCGCCACATCCAGGCGGTCGGCAGCAATGACCTCGTAATACGCCGTGTAATCCTGGGAGGTGAAGGCATTATTCTCCGCGCCATTTTCACCGAGGATGCGCTCAAATTCACCGTGCGGGTGTTTTTTCGTCCCCTTGAACATCATGTGTTCAACGACGTGGGAAAGGCCGGTCAGGCCGTTTTCCTCGTAACTGGAGCCGACCTTGTACCACAACTGCACCACCGCAATCGGCGCACGTTTGTCCTGTTTGACCAGGACTTTCAGGCCGTTATCGAGCTTGTACTCGTGGACAGGGACTGTCACCTTGACCCGTTCGATGGCTTGGGAAGGGGGCGCAAAAAAACCTGCAAACGCCAGGGAAACGGCTAAAATTGTTCCGGGATTACGGATTTTGCCGGTTAATGTTAGTATTCTCCGCATCTTTCACCTGTATGGCACTTTAGAAAAACTGGGCGGTTGATTGTACGATGTTTGGATTCGGAAATAAAAAAGAAGGGCTATTCGCCCGCCTCAAAAAGGGATTATCAAAAACCGGCAATACCCTGACTGAGGGCATGGGCACTTTGGTGCTTGGCAAAAAGAAGGTTGATGATGAAGTCCTTGAAGAGCTGGAAACCCGTTTGCTGACCGCCGATGTCGGTATCGACGCGACCCGCGCCATCATGAGCGACCTCGCCGCCCGTGTCAGCCGCAATGAACTGGCTGACATGGATGCCCTGATGCAGGCGCTGTACAACAAAATGCACCGTATCCTGCGCCCTTCCGCCCAAGCGCTGGAAATCGGCACGGCACACAAGCCGTTTGTCATCCTCATGGTTGGCATCAATGGTGCGGGCAAAACCACCACCATCGGCAAGCTGGCGAAAAAATTCCAGCAGGACGGCAAATCGGTCATGCTGGCCGCAGGCGACACCTTCCGCGCAGCAGCGGTGGAACAGCTCACCATCTGGGGCGAACGCAACAATATTCCGGTCATTGCCCAGGGTAGCGGCGCGGATTCCGCCTCCGTCATTTTCGATGCAGTGCAGGCTGCCAAAGCCCGCAAGGCGGACATCCTGCTGGCCGACACCGCCGGTCGCCTGCATACCCAAACCAATCTGATGGAT
>JBBIHI010000028.1:0-17653 GCA_037447095.1 Thiotrichaceae bacterium | reverse complement strand
GCAGCCGAGGATATGCTGGACATGCTCGGCAATCTGGCTGGTGGAGGTGATCAGTTCGCCAGTCAGGTTGAGCAGGCGCTGGATGGTTTCAATCGGGACGCTAAGGTGCGTGGTGGTGCTGCGGGATGTGTTGGCGGGAATGGCCTCATCCGGGGCGGCGGTGTTTTCCAGCGTGCGGGTAATGAAGTCGGGCAGTGTGACCGGGGCAGGTTGTTCGGGGAGTTCCGGGGCGGTTTCTGTTTCCAGTCCGGTCGTGTTTTGCAGTTGCGCTTCCCACTTGTCCATATCGGCAAGCAGGGTGTGGTATTCGGTGGGTAAGCCCTTGTGTTCCTGTAAGTGTTCAAACAGGGTTTCCAGGCAGTCGGCAGCGGCTTCGAGGGTGGCTCCCAAGCCGTTGGCCAGATGTTTGCCTACATCCAGGTCGAGGATGTCTTCCAGGCGGTGGGTAAAGGCGGCAATGGCTTCCACACCGACCACCCCGCTGGCACCTTTGACGGTATGCGCGAGACGTGCAGCGTGGCGTTTCTGTTCGGGATTGCTGTTGCCTTTGGCAATCAGGTGGATCAGGCGGCAGGCTTCGGCAATTTGCCCCGGTGTTTCTTGCAGGTAGGCTTCAAGCAGTTCAGGGTGGACACCTTCATCCCAGGACAAGGGGTTACTGGCTGGTTGTGCGGATCCTTCCGGGGGATTATCGGGGTTGGGGGTGTCGTCTTCCGTTCCTGCTGTAGCGGCGGTGCGCAGATTGAGCAGCAGGGTTGCCAGGATGGAGGGTGTAATGGGTTCCGGCCAGGCGTCACCCATCAGTTCAGCGCTGATGGCGGATAAATGGGAAGGTTCCTCGGGTTCACGCAAGGCAATGGCGGACAGCTCAATCCAGCCGAACAGTTGGCCACCCTGTAACAGTTCCACGATGGCGTCTGGCAGGTCTTGCTGGAAACCGGCCAATGTGCCATGTATCCATTCGGCGGTTTGCTGGACACCTGCCATGCCGAACAGGTTGGCGGTCATGCCGAGACGCCCGTATTCCGCCACTGCCTGTGCCGCAATGCCGCTGATGCTTTCCGGGGTGTCGGCTGTCAGGTCAAGGCTGGAGAGTTGCAGGGCAAGGTCTTCCAGTTCTTCGGCAAAGGCGATGGCGTCGTTCATGGCTGTTCTTCCAGTTTGAAGACATTGACCGATTGCACCAGTCGCTGCCCGTATTCCACCATGTTGCGGGTCAGGTCAGTGAGGGATTGCAACTCCTTGCCGGTGGACTGGGTGGCTTCGAGGATGCGTTCCGCGCGGTTTTGCAGATCCTTGCTGATGGAAACCTGTTCGGCGGAAGCATTGGCAATTTGTTCGACGGATGTCACCAACTGGTTGGTGGTGTCGAGGGTGGCCTGCATCTGGCGGGAAGCTTCTTCGGCCAGACCGGCACCGTTGACCACCTTTTCGATGGTTTGCTCCATGGTCGCGATGGTGGTGTTGGCTTCCTGCTGGATATTGCGGATCAGGGTGGAAATCTGGTTGGTGGAATCGCGTGAGTTTTCCGCCAGCCGCTGGATTTCCTCGGCAATCATCGAGAAGCCGCGCCCGGCTTCACCGGCTGCGGTGGCTTGCATACTGGCGTTCAGGGCCAGCACGGTGGTGCGTTCGGAAAGGTTGTTGATCACGTCGGTGATCTGGCTGATTTCCTGCGAGCGTTCACCGAGGCGTTTCAGGCGTTTGCCGGTTTCCTGCACGGTCGAGCGGATGCCGGTCATGGTTTCCACGCTGCGGGATACGGTTGCCTGTGCGTTGCGGGTGGTGGCTGAGGTGTTGTCAGCAACCTGATTGGCCTGCTGGGCAGCGGCGGCGATATTGTCCAGGCGTTGCAGGATGGTTTCCAGACGGGCGGCAGTTTCCTCGGCTTCGGCCTGCTCAATCTGGGCAAGGTCGTTGACCGACAGGGCGTGACGGTTAACTTCCTGCGAAACATTTTCCACGGAAGTGGCCACTTCACGCACCTGCATCAGGACTTCGGTGGTGTCTTCGGCAAGCTGGTTGATGGCGTCTGCCAGGGGGCCGGTGGCGTCTTCGGTGACTTTTGCCCGCACGGTCAGGTTGCGTTCGCTGAGGTCGAACACGGCATTCAGCAGGGAGCTGACCGAGTGGTTGAGCTGGCGGTGTTCGCGGTCAATGCGGTTTTGCGTGGCAATCCGTTCTTCCACCATGCGGTCAAAGCTGTCACCGAGTTCGGTCAGTTCGTTGCTGCCTTTCAACCCCACCCGTGCGCGAAGGTTCCCTGAGGAAATTTCCCGCATTGTGGTGGTGAGCTTCTCAATGGAGTCGGCGATGGACTGGTAGATCAGGTAGCCCAGCCCCGCCGCAATGAAGGTGCCCAGCAGGATCAGGGAGGCGGTTGTGATCAGGAAATAGCGCCCCTTTTGCTGGGCGGATTTGAACTCGTTTTCCGCAAGCTGGATGTCGTTTTCCACCGTTTTGTGGATGCTGTCACGCAAGGGTTTGGTATCGGCGGAGAGTTGGCTGCGCAAATAGGTTTTCAGTTGTTCGGAACCTTCCGGTGTATCCATGCTGCTGACCATGCCGGTGGCATTGTTGATGGTGGTCAGCATTTTTTCCGCTTCATCCAGTGCCTGTTTGGTCTGTGCATCTTCCAGGTCAATGGATTTGGCTTCGCGGTAGCGGGGCAGGATGCTTTCACGCAGGTTTTCGGAGAGTTCCTTGAGGGTTTCCAGGGCTTTTGCCTTGTCGATCAGGCCAATATCCAGCCCGTACAGGACTTCAATGTAGTCACTCTGCATACGGCGGATAATCTTGTTGCCCTTGTCGATGGCGACGACATGGTTGCTGATGTTGGACAGGGAGAGGCGATCCTGGTTAAGGGCGATGACGGCAAAAATACCTGTGATGAACAGGATTGCCAGCGGTATCAGGATCAGCGCGTAGATACGACGTGCAACAGACTGGTTACTGAGAAAGCCTGCACGTTGTTTGTTGATGGTCGCCATGATGGGTAGATGTCTCCGGTTTAGTTGATGCCGCTGGGGTCTTTTTTGTGTGTGCCTGACTGGTACTGTATTTGCCGCAGCAGCCTGCCGTGGTCTGCGGCCAGCAGCCGTTGCCCGTCATGCAGGAAACTGTGGGGAATCCAGCCGGGCAGATGTTCCGGTTCCGGTGCTGGCGGGTGGTTGGCGGGTATCTTGAGCTGGAACGGGTAGCCGTCACAGGTCAGGGCGACGGGGGTAAACTGCTTGTGCTGGATGAGCAGCAGGGACGGGTTGCCTGTCGCCTGTTCGCCCAGCAGTACCTTGTGCATGTCAATGACCGGAAACAGGTCGCCCCGCAGGCTGATCAGCCCGGCACACCATTCCGGCGCAAACGGCACAGGATAGACGGTCTGGTTGACCAGCACTTCCGTCATCATGCCGGACTCCAGCAGGACGGCGTGTTGCCCCACCCGGTAACAGAACCGGCTGACGGTTGTTTGCGGGGGTATTGCTTGCATACTGCTTTGTTGTTCAGTGCCCATGCTGGCCTCCTCGTTCGCCAGGAAGGGTGTTCAGGACATACCACATACGCCTGTCAAAGGGCGGCGATTTGCTGTAAGACTTCTTCGCCCTTGTAAGGCTTGACGATATAGGCGTTTGCGCCGAGTTTTTCTGCCCATTGCCGGTCAACCTGATTGGCTTTGCTGGACACCATGATGACCGGAATGGTCTGGGTGACAGGGTTGCGCCGGATGGCACGGCAAGCCTGATAACCATCACCGTCTTCCATGATGATGTCGAGCATGATCAGGTCAGGTTGCTGGCTTTCTGCGAGTGTTTTGGCCTCATTGCCGGAGTGCGCCGCAATGACCTGATACCCTGCTTCTGCGAGAATCCGGGTCAGGTTAAGCCGTTCGGTATTGGAGTCATCTGCAACCAGTATCTTGTGGATTGCAGGATGGGTTTGTTGTCCGCTCATGGCGTTCCTTCCGCGTATTGGGTCAGCGTCCCTCTGTCCTGTCTGGGCTACTGGTTCACCGGGATTTTGGGTTAAATAATAGCCAGACTTGTTTATAGTAAATCCCTGTCCATTAAGCAAACTAATTTGTATGAAACGGGTAATCTGCTGGATAGAGCGCAAACGGCTTGTCGTCATACACTGATTCCGTCATAATCCTGCGTTCTTCGCAATGGTGGCCTGCATTGGTTCTCCCGCGACGGTAGGCAGAAAACCCCGCCAGGCTCGGAAGGGAGCAACGGTATTTGCTGATTCGGGCGCCGGGATGTGGCTGGTGCAGGCTGCCTCCAATCTATCATCTATAATCATCCAATGAGTTATCAGGTACTTGCACGAAAATGGCGTCCCCAGGACTTCCAGCAAATGGTGGGTCAGGCACACGTATTGCGGGCACTGATGAATGCGCTCAAGGGTGATGATGGCCAGCAACGCCTGCACCATGCTTACCTGTTTACCGGAACCCGTGGGGTGGGCAAGACCACGCTGGCGCGGATTTTCGCCAAATGCCTGAATTGTGAAACGGGTGTTACGGCCACCCCGTGCGGGGAATGCCGCAGTTGCCGGGAGATTGCCGAAGGCCGCCACGTTGACCTGATCGAAGTGGATGCCGCTTCCCGCACCAAGGTCGAGGACACCCGTGACCTGCTGGACAATGTGCAATACGCCCCGACCCGTGGCCGTTTCAAAATTTACCTGATTGACGAAGTACACATGCTCTCCGGGCACAGCTTTAATGCGCTGTTGAAAACTCTGGAAGAGCCGCCACCACACGTCAAATTCCTGTTTGCCACCACTGACCCGCAGAAATTGCCGGTCACGATCCTGTCACGTTGCCTGCAATTCAACCTCAAGCGGATGTCTGCGGACATGATCAGTGGGCATCTGGCAAATGTGCTGGAACAGGAAGGCATCCCGTTCAGTGAAGCGGCCTTGCGTCTGCTGTCGCGGGCGGCAGATGGCAGTATGCGTGACGCCCTGAGTCTGACTGATCAGGCGATTGTGGCGGGTGCTGGTGCGGTCAGCGAAGACGAAGTGCAGGACATGTTGGGGCTGTTGCCGCACGAACACTTGGTCAGCCTGATGCAATCAGTTGCGGATGATGACGGCAAGCGTATGTTGGCAACGGTTGCCCAGATGGCGCAATTGACCACCGATTTCACGGCAGCGGCGGATAGCCTGATTTCCCTGCTGCACAGCGTAGCCTTGCAACAGGTTGTGGCGTCGGAAGAGGAAGATGCCGATGTAGCGGCATTGGCGAAACTGCTTTCCCCTGCTGATGTGCAGCTTTATTACCAGATGGCTTTGCATGGGCGGCGGGACTTGCCGTTGGCTCCTGATCCACGCAGTGGTTTTGAAATGCTGCTGTTACGGATGCTGGCGTTCCGGCTGGATGACGGCAAAGCAACACAAACCTCGACCTCGGTAGCGGTCGAGAAAAAAAAAATTCTGATTGATACCCCTACCCCTCACCCCCCGCCGCCCCCTCGCCCCTTGAGGGAGAGGGGGGCGGGGGGTGAGGGGTTCACCCCCTCCACCAACGACTGGCACAACATCCTTCCCCAGCTAAACCTCTCCGGTATGGCCTTGCCCCTGGCACAACACTGCCTGTTGGAATCCGTCGCCGACGACCAGATTACCCTGTTGCTGGATGAAAGCGGTGCAAACCTGCAAAGCGCCAGCACCGAAGCCCAGCTAGGCAAAGCGCTATCTGCCCATTTCGGGCGCGAGCTGAAATTACGCATCCAGACCCGCCAATTGCAGGAAGAAACCCCGGAAAAGCGCACTTTGCGTGAAGCGGCGGAAAAACAGGCTGCCGCTGAGGCAGCGATCAGGAATGACCCTTTCGTCAAACAGTTACAGGAAACGTTTGGCGCAACCCTAGTACCGGGCAGCATCCGCCCCCGCACAGAAACGGGGAAAGTGTAGTAAACTGCTTTGATTGCAAAACAGAATGAGGAAACAATAACCATGATGGGTAAAGGCGGAATCGGCGGCCTGATGAAGCAGGCGCAGAAAATGCAGGAAAACATGCAGAAAGCGCAAGCTGAAATTGCGGCCATGGAAATCACTGGCCAGTCCGGTGGCGGTCTGGTTTCCGTCATCATCAACGGCAAGCACGAATGCCAGCGCGTCAATATCGACGCCAGCCTGTTTGAAGATGACAAGGATATGATTGAAGACTTGGTGACAGCGGCTTTCAACGATGCCGTCCACAAGCTGGACGAAGCTTCCCGCGAACGCATGGCGGGTGTGACGGCGGGTATGCCGATGCCGCCCGGCTTCAAGATGCCATTCTAAACGGCGATTGAGCCATGAATGAATCCTCGCTGCTCAAGGAACTGGTCGAAGCCCTGCGTTGCCTGCCGGGGGTAGGTGCGCGTACTGCGCAGCGCATGGCTTTCCATCTGCTGGAACACGACCGGCGCAGTGGTGAGAGGTTGGCCGATGTGATGGGGCGGGCAATGCGTGACATCCGCCATTGCTCACGTTGCCGTACTTTGACTGAAAATGATACCTGCCGTATCTGTGCCAATCCGGGGCGGCAAAAAGAACTGCTGTGTGTGGTGGAACACCCTTCTGACGTTGTAGCAGTCGAGCAGGCGACGGGTTATCGCGGCTATTACTTCGTACTCGGCGGGCGTTTGTCACCCCTGGATGGCATCGGCCCGGAAGACATCGGTCTGGATGTGCTGGAAGCACGGCTGGATGAAGGCGATGTGCAGGAAGTCATCCTTGCCACCAACCCGACGGTGGAAGGCGAAGTGACTGCCCATTACATCAGCGAGCTGGCGGCAAGGCGCAATATCCCTGCCTCGCGCATTGCCCACGGTGTGCCGGTCGGCAGCGAGCTGGAATACGTCGACAGCGGAACCCTTTCCCACGCCTTTGAAGGACGGAGAAAATACTGATGAGCAACTGCCTGTTCTGCCGTATCGCGGCAGGTGAAATTCCCGCCAAACTGGCTTATGAAGATGATGATGTCGTTGCCTTCCACGACATTAACCCGCAAGCGCCTTTGCATGTCCTGATCATCCCGCGCCAACACATTGCGACCATCAACGACCTTACGGCGGATAATGCGGAACTGGTTGGCAAGCTGTTCCTGGCGGCGAAAAAGATTGCAGCCGACGCCGGTTATGCCGAAAATGGCTACCGCGTGACCATGAACTGCGGCGCGGATGCGGGGCAAACCGTTTTCCACATCCATCTGCACCTGTTGGCCGGACGAGTCCTGGAGTGGCCGCCGGGCTGACACACTCTCAACTCAAGGGCTAAACAATGAAAAACCTGCCGGGCATTGTTCTGACATGCCTCGTTTCTCTGTGGCTTGCTGGCTGCGGGGATGACAAACCGAAATCCGTCACCTTGCCGACGGTGGACAAATACGCCGATACCGGGGAGCTGGCCAAACCGGCAGACCCAAACGATTTACAGGGCAAGGTGCCTGAACTGGCGGCCTACTGGCAGAAAGTGCAGGCTGCATTGCAGGCCGACCCGCCAGTCATGCTGCTGGATGACAAGGACTTGCCCGACCCAAAAGCACAGGCGGCGCAAAAGCTGGCAATCACCAACCCCGAGTTCCTCAAGTTTACCCGTGATGAAAAGAGCGGTGCTGCGCTGCGTAATGAAATCATGACCGTGCGCAAGGCGTTACCGGCAGATTTCAATGGCAATGCCGGGCCGTGTGCACAGGCCGAGTGCTGGCGGGTGGAAATGTATAGCCACTTCCATAATACTTCCACCATTGCCTTTGTGGATGTGGATCGGCAACAGGTGCTGGGAGTGAGTCGCCAGAATTACGCACAGCCGGATTTGCCCGAGCATCTGGTGGAACTGGCGGCGAAAATTGCCGGTGCTTCGCCGGAGGTTCAGGCCATTTTGCAGGATGCCAAACGCCAGCCGGACAAGAAGGAGTTCAAGACTGCCTTGCAGGATTCGATGTGTGAGCGTTCGCACCATCTGTGTGTTGCCCCGACCTATGTGTTTGAGAATGATGCCTTGTGGGCGATTGTCGATTTGACCGATGGCAAATTGGTGGGGACGCGCTGGACGGAACTGGGCAGTAGCGGCCCGCATACAGTGGTGACAGAGCGTAGTCTGGAAAATGAAAGCACCTTCCGTAATTACTGCGAGAAGGTGAACTCGCTCAATCAGGACGGTTGGTCGATGGATTATGTCATTACCGGCTCGGATGGCTTGCAACTGACCAACGTCAAGTACAACGGCCAGCAGGTGATGAAAAATGCCAAGCTGCTTGATTGGCATGTCAGCTATTCCACGCGCGAAGGCTTCGGTTACAGCGATGCGATTGGTTGCCCGCTGTTCAGTTCGGCGGTGGTGATTGCCTACAACGGGCCGAAAACCGAGCCGATTGTGAAAGACGGCCAGACGGTGGGTTTCTCCGTGACCCAGGATTTCCGCCAGCCGCCGTGGCCGACGCCGTGCAATTACCGTTATGTGCAACGCTTTGAATTCTACAAGGATGGACGTTTCCGGGTGGCGCAGGCCGATTTCGGGCGTGGTTGCGGGACGGATGGAACCTACCGCCCGGTAGCGCGTATTGATCTGGATGCCGAAGGTGCGGGTACGCCGGAAACCGTCGCGGAATGGGACGGTGCGGACTGGAAAACCTGGGACAAGGAGCAGTGGCGCTTGCAGGATGATGCCAAGCTGACCCCGGAAGGCTATCAGTACCGTTTCACCGGCAAGGATGGCAAGGGTTTTTACATCGAGCCGGGCAACGGGCAATTCGGTGATGGCGGGCACGGCGACCATGCTTACACGTATTTCAGCGCCTACAAGCCGGAAGAGGGCGAGCAGGATACGGTAACGCTGGGTTCCTGCTGCAACAAGGATTACCACCAGGGGCCGGAAACCTTCATCGAACCAGCCGAGCCGTTACAGGACAAGAATCTGGTGATGTGGTACGTGCCGCAAATGAAAAACAACGGCGACCCCGGCAGCGAATATTGCTGGGCGGATACGCGGGTCAAGGACGGCGTGCAAAATATCGAGGTGTGGCCATGCTGGTCGGGGCCAATGTTTGTGCCGGTGAAGTAGTTATGCATTATATTGCATGAATGAGGCTTATCATGCTTTCAATATTGCTACTATAATGCAGGAATGGATAATGAAATCACCTTTGAAATTTTCCAATCCGGGGAATGGCGTAACGCAGGCAGCATGAGCCTGCTGGATAGCCCGGATAAGGGCTGGAAAAGCCGGGCTTATCTGGGCTACACGGTGGATTACGTGCTGGAACACGTTGGCCGACATGATACAGCCGCTTTGTCGTGGACGTTTCCGGTGGGGTTGCAGCCGCTGAAAACACCGAATTGGCCTGGATTTGTCATGGACTTGTTGCCGCAGGGATACGGTCGTCAGGAATTGCTGAGGCAATTGGGTTTGCCCGCTCATGCGCAGCTTGCAGCAGATTGGCGTTTGTTGCGCAGAGGGGCAGCAAACCCGGTGGGCAATTGCCGAGTCCGTGAAGCTGTTGACTGGTTACAGGAACGCAGCCAGCCGCAACAAGGCGGCTTCAGCTTTGTGGAAGTGGCGCAACGTGGCGAAGCATTTACCGAGTATCTGGCGCAGCACGGTTTGTTCGTGGCGGGTTCGTCGGCGGTTCAGGGCGAATGGCCAAAGATCCTGTTGACGGAAGATGTGACAGGCCAACTGTTTCTTGATCATGCTTTGCCCGACGCCCAGGCACGGCAGCATTGGCTGGTGAAGTTTGCCCGTGGTCAGGATGTGGCGCTTAACCGGATTCTTGCCCTGGAAGCGGCCTGGATGGAGCTGGCGCGATTTTTGGGGCTACGGGTGCATGGATGTTTGCTGAAGCAGGATCGTGCCTTGTTTGTGCCGCGTTTTGACCGGGAATGCCATGCGGACAGGGTGGAACGTCACGCCCAGGAAAGCTTGTATGCCCTGTGCGGATGCAGTGGTTTTGGCGCGAAACTGAGCCATAACACCGCTTGCCATTACCTGGGGCAGGCCAGCACCGACCCGCAAACCGAGATACTCGAATATTTGCAACGGGATGTTGCCAATGTGGTGCTGGGTAACAAGGACAATCACGGGCGTAATACGGCAATACAACGGCGGGCGAATGGCTGGGTAGGTCTGACCCCGGTGTTTGATTTCGCCCCGATGGTTTTCCACCCGGATGGCATTGCCCGTCAGATGCGCTGGGAACAGCAGGATAATGGTCATCCAGACTGGAAACTGGCAGCCCGTCAGGCCGCAGAGGCTGGCAAGGTTGCCTTGCCCCCGTTATTGGCAGGTTTGCGGGCGATGGCGGACAAGGTGTTGCAATTGCCACAACAGATGCAATCCCTGGGGGTGGATGCTGCAACCATCCAGGCATTTATGCCCGGCATCCAGCAGGCATGGCGCAAATTGCAGGAATGTACTGATGGATAAGCGTTACAAGCCATTGCCAGCCGCCGAGCAATTGCGCCAGCGGGTAGCCCTGCTGGATGAGATTGCCATGCAGCCGGGGATGCCATTGCCGCAAGCCGTGCGGACATTGCGTACCGGAATGCGTCTGACTGTGCCGGAATATGCCCGTTTAACCGGAGTGGCGGTGCGGACTATCCATGAAATAGAGGCGGGTAAGGCGAACCCGTCGCTAATGACTGCAAATAGGCTCCTGTCGCCATTTGGTTTGGTGCTGGGAGTCGTGCAACAACAAGGGGAGCAGGATGAAAATTAATTGGGTAATCTGGCTGATCGTGCCGGGTTTATTGCTCACTGCCTGCGGCAAACCGGATATGGGCAAGTTTACCCCCGGTGTAGCGAATGCCTGCCGCGCCATGCCTGCCTTCATCCGTAGCACGGGGCTGGCGGGGTCGGTCGCAATTGATACCCAGCAACAGGGTTACACCGGCATCCGCCTGGTGCAAACACAAACCGGTCAGACCTGGCAGCACCCGACCTGGGATGACGCCGGGCATGTGGGGGCGTTTGACCGTGACCACGACGGCAATATTTACGTTGCCCCTACGCCGGAAGTCAGTCTGTCAGAAAACCCGCCTGCCTTGCAGAACCGCATTTACCGGATCGACGCGCATACCGGGGAAATGGCTTTGTGGATGGAATTGCCAGCGGCTGCGCCGCCTTCCCAGTCCAACCCGTTTGGGGTGATGGGGCTGTTTTACGATTGCGATACCAACAGCCTGTACGCCAGTTCGCTGGCGGGTTCGACCCCGCAACAGGCCAACGGGCGCATTTACCGCATAGATGTGGCAACGAAAACCGTCGTTGCACAACTGGACGGTGTGGATGCCATCGGCGTGGGTGTATTCAACGGGGCGGAACGCAAGCGCCTGTATTTCGGTTCCGCCCGTTCTTCGGATGTGTATTCGGTAGTACTGGATGCGAAAGGGGATTTCACCAGCGACAGCCGCCATGAATTTGCCCTGGCAACCTTGCCGGATGGCAATACCACCTGCGTGCGAAAATTCAGCTTCGCGCAACGTGGGGTAGGGCAATATCTCATGCAGGCGAAGGAATCCGAATTCGGCTTCCGATTGATGGCAGAAAACAATCCGCACAAGCGCATGTATTTGTTTGGTTATGATGCCGGAAGTGATGGCTGGCAATTCAAGGGGGCTGTGCCGGAAGCAGGGGAATAATCTGACAGGCGGTTGTGTTTGTCCGCTTACGTGTTGATGACACGGCTGATACAATGCGGAACATATAAAAATTTTTGGCGATAAAATACGGTAATCTGAGAGGTTAGAATTCAGGTTGCCGATATAACCGGAATGGGGTCATGAATAATAAATCACGTTTGTTGGGTTACGTGGGGGCGGGTTTTTTGCTTCTGTCGGCTTCTTCGGCTTACGCCAATATATCCGGCAAAGCTTTCCGGGATTTCAATGGTGACGGTACTTTTACCTCTGGGGCAAGTTTCAATGAAACCGGCGTAGCGGGGGTAACAGTCAAGGCATTTGATGCGACTGGCACGCAGGTAGCCACCGCAACTTCCGCAGCGGATGGTTCGTATACCCTTTCTGGCCTGACTTCAGGTTCAAAATACCGTTTGGAATTCAGTTGGTCAGGAAGCTGGTTAAAGGCCGGGGCGGCAGGCGGGACTTCCGTACAGTTTGTGCAGGACGGTGCAACAAATGCAGACCTCGCCCTGAATGCTCTTGGCGAATACAGTAGTCCGGCTGATCCTCGAATGTTAGTCCCTACATATCGGGCAGGTTCTGGTGTCGGTTCTACCGATCCGGGTATCCACTCTTTCTTGCGTTCAAGTACGGGGTTGAATGCTAACTTTAGTTCTGATGGTACTCAGGGGACGGGGCCAATCCCCGGTAATGATGCCCTGATTGGTCAGGTTGGTGCTGTGTGGGGGATTGCCTGGCAGGCAAACAAGAAACGGGCTTTCGCAGCCAGCTTTTTGAAGCGCCATGTCGGCTTGAAAAATGGGTTGGGTTACGTTTACGTACTGGACGAAAGTACCAATCCTGGCACGGTGGTTGGCTCATTCAACTTGCAGGGGGTCACGCCATCCAATGGTGGTAGTGCGATTGACCTTGGCAGTGTGTGCCGTGATGCAACATGTGCTGGCACAGGTGGACGTACAGGTATCGCTGCTGATTACGTAATCCCAGTTGCAAAAACGTCGCCCAGCGTTGATATGGAAGCCTTTTACAAGGTCGGGAAAGTCGGCTTTGGTGATGCCGATATGCAACCAGGAACTGACATGCTATGGCTTGTCAATGCCAACCAGCAGGCTCTGATCAGTGTTGATGTCAGCTCTGATACAGTGGGTTCATTAGGGGCTGCTGCAACCGTAAAGCAATATCCCCTTGTTGGGGCATCGGGAGTGCCTACTTGTACTGGTGGTTCTTTACGGCCATGGGCATTGAAGTTTTCAGGGGGCAAAGGCTACCTGGGGGTTACGTGTGACGCTTTCGATAGCCAAAATAAAGCCGACCTTAAAGCGGCAGTTTTATCCTTTGACCCGGCTAATATCAGTGCAGGTTTTTCTTCTGTTGTCAGCTTCCCTTTGAATTACACACGTTTTGCATCTTATCTCCCTTTTTATCCCTGGATGAATGTGGATGCAGCAAATACACCATGGTTCCTGCCGGATGGCGCAGTGGCTTACCCACAACCTTTGTTGTCTGATATTGAAATTGATGACTCAGGTAATTTGTACCTTGCGATCATGGATATTTTTGTCCATCAAACAGGGCAGGACAATTATAAGCCGTACTCAGGGGGCAGTAATTTGATTACAGGCATGGCCACCGGGGATTTCCTGAAAATCTGTAAGGTTGGTAGCGGCTTTGCATTCGAGGGAGAAACGGGTTGCCCTGTAAATATCAGTAATGGGACTGGGCCTGCCAACGGGGGGCAATTCTTCGAAGACTATGCAGGTGATGGGCGTGGTGAGAGCAACAATGGTGCCTTGGCGTTTCTCCATGGTTCCGGTCAGATTGACGCCATCACCATGGATCCACATGGTGATGTCCCCTTGCCAAGCTTCCCGCTCTGGTCGCAAGGTATGTCAACTTATAGCCTTACAACGGGTAAACCCGTTAATGCGTATGAATTGAACACTACACCTGATTCCAGCTTCTTCGGGAAAGGTAATGGTCTGGGTGATATTGAAGTGTTGACAGACCCGCCACCGATTGAAATCGGCAACCGTGTATGGGTCGATACCAACAAAAACGGTTTGCAGGATGCGGATGAGGCCGGGTTGGCAGGTGTAACAGTAGAGTTGAAATCGGGTACATCGGTTATTGCGACAGCAACCACCGCAGCAGACGGCACTTATTATTTCAGCAATGCTGCGGGTACCAGTACTGCCAGTAAGAAGTACGGTCTTGCCCAGTTGCAACCTAACATGGCATATACCGTACACTTCCCACCAACAGTGACGTTATCAAGTAAATCCTACAGCCTGACAACGGCCACCGCCGGGGGCGATACCCTGATTGACTCGAATGCACCGGTTTCCGGCGATGTTGCTGTAGCGGCAAGTGACATTCCGGTAGAAGGCGCAAACAACCACTCATTTGACGCGGGGTATATTCCGGCTGCCGCTTCCGTAGACCTGGAAGTGACCAAGGTTGCCGACAAGAGCAGCGTGAAATCCGGTGATACGGTGAAATATACGGTTACTGTCACCAACAAAGGGCCGGATGCAGCGACGGGCGTGGAAGTCACGGATAAGTTGCCAGCAGGTGTGACGTACCAGAGCCACAATGCTGCTCAGGGTACATACACCAATGGTACTGGCATCTGGGCGGTGGGTTCGTTGGCAAAGGATGCCAAGGCTACACTGACGATTGATGTTACGGTGAATTAGCAGTACTGCGGGCAATCGGCTTCAAGGATGGCTTGCTGGTTATTGCTCAATGTAAGTTCGTCGGGTGGGCATTTATTATGTGGCCGCCGACCGTATACAATGTGTGGTTATAATGACAATAACAGGTGTGCATAATGAAAAATAAGTACTTGTCGTGGCTTGTGTTGACGGGAATGTGGTTGCTGGCTCCAGGCCATGCCGTTTGGGCGGCAACTACGGGTACGGCATTCAGTGACTTTAATGGTGATGGCACACAGAATGCTGGTGAGGTTGGGCGAGCCGGTATTATTGTTAATGCTTATAAGCCCGGAGCCACAACACCTGTGGCGACGGCAACCACGGATTCAAATGGCCAATATTCGTTAGCGGTTACAGCTACAGATTACCCTGTGCGTTTGGAATTTTCTTTGCCAACCGATACATGTGGGCTTGATCCCGCGCTCGATTTTCCTGCCGCCAACGGTGATAAGTACGGAACTTCTGTGCAGTTTGCCCAAGCCGATGGGGAAACGCACAATTTCATTTTCAATTATCCCGCCGACTTCTCGACAGATAATAATCCCCGTGTGTTCCTGCCCAAAATGATTAATGGTGATCCACTAGGGGGTGGGGATGCGGGTGATGCACCAGCGGTTGTGAGTTTTCATTATCAGGATACCGGGTTTGCACAGAATTCCGAACGTGATGATGCAGAAACCCCACTAGGGCCAGCCTATGATGTGGCAGCCCTGCAAAAACAGGTGGGTTCCGTTTATGGTACGGCTTACTCCCGGCAAGCAAAGAAAATCTTCGTTTCTGCTTTTATGAAACGTCACTCCGGTTTTGGGCCGTTGGGTGGTGGTGGTATTTATATGCTAAACGCAGAGCCGCCATTCAACACAACAGCAAACCTTAACTTTGTGGATATGGATGCCATCGGCATTCCTACCAGTGATGAATCAGGAGTGTACACAGCCAATGTAAGCCCTGATGCCTCAACGGTACAGTACAGCCCTGTTATTGGCACCAACCTTCAGCGCGGACTTCCAGCCTCCAGGGCTACTCCAAACAATGACCCTGCGGCCTATGCACAAGTTGGTAAGTTATCCATCGGTGACATAGATATTTCCGAAGATGGGCGTTACCTCTACGCAGTCAACTTGTATGACCGCAAACTTTATGAGCTGGATTTGACAGACCCGCTTAACCCGCTTGCCCCAACCAATGCCAAAACCAAGGCGTTTGCTATCCCACACGAATGTACTGCCGCAGGTGGCGAATACCGTCCGTTTGCTTTGAAAATTGCACGGGGCAAGGCTTACGTGGGTGTTGTCTGTTCTGGCGAAGATGCAAGCGATACTGTTACAGGAACGAGTGCTGACATGAAAGGGAGTATCTACGCACTCGACCTCAAAACCCAGACATGGTCTAGTGCTCCTGTAGTTAGTTTCACGTTTGATTACCGCACTGATTACCTTTGGTATCCTTGGGCATCAAGTACATGGTCGTGGGATGCAGAGAAGGGTTCTCCACTTATTTCTGACATTGAAATTGATAATGGCGGTAATTTCATTATCGGTGTGATGGATGTGCGTGGACACCGTTTTGGGATGAATAACTATGCTTTATCAGGAACGGCTGTTATTAGTATTGCAACGACAGGTGAAACGCTCAGCGCGAAACGCGATACATCAGTCAAAGCCTGTAAATACGATATTCAAACCAACCCTGAATTTTATAATGATAATTTGTTTCATGCCGAAAGTTCACAAGGTGCATTAGCTGTCCACCATACAGCAGATAGCGACCAAGTGATGACAACGTTTCTGGATCCTGTTGGCATTTGGTCAGGGGGCGTCCATTTGTATAACAATCAAACAGGGCAGCGAGTCAATAACGGTTATGAAATTTTCTATAGTGGCGCAGCGACAGACCCAGGGCCTGCAACCTTCGGCAAAGCCGCTGGCTTGGGTGATCTGGAAACGGTGGAAGTTGTCCCGTCCATTGAAATTGGGAACCGTGTCTGGTTTGACCAAAATAGCAATGGTATTCAGGATGCTGGTGAACCAGGTATTGCCGGGGTGAATGTCGTGCTGAAATGTGGCGCTGATCAGCAGACGGTGGTAACAGATAATAAGGGCGAATTTTATTTCAGCAATGTGGCTGGCGGTAACGCGGTATTCATGGATACGGGCGAAAGTTGTTCCCTGGAGGTTGATGGACAGCAGGTAGCCTTGGCTAACCGTGCTTTGACAGTAGCTAATGCGGATGGGCAAACTAATAATGCCTTGCAAACTGACATCCGGGATTCTGACGCAGTACCTAAGAGCGGCAATAATCAGGTTGCCGAGATTCCTTTCACGGTAGGCAATCCGGGTGAAAATAACCACTCGCTTGATTTTGGCTTTACACCATTAAAGGTTGATCTCGGCTTAACCAAGACAGCAGATAAAACGGATGTACACTCTGGTGATACGGTAACTTATACCCTTACCGTGACCAATCACGGGCCGGGTGCAGCGAGTAATGTGGAAGTGACCGACCAGTTGCCAGCAGGTGTGACGTACCAGAGCCACAATGCTGGTCAGGGTACATACACCAATGGTACTGGCATCTGGGCGGTGGGTTCGTTAGCAAAGGATGCCAAGGCTACACTGACAATTGACGTCAAGGTGAATTAGGAGGCAGGAGCCTGCCTGCGGGGGCGTTCCTGTAGGCAGATAGGCGTTTCGTTCAGGTGGGTGGCAGCCTCATGTTGCTAGGCTGGCACTCTTGGAATGGTTGCGGATGAGGTGTAGAACCCCATCCAAATAGTTAAATCTAATTAGGCAATTACTAATTATTATAAGCAGTACCGTGCTTGCCGCAGGGTACGTTTTCAACAGGGCGGTAAAAAATGAGAATAACCAGATTATTGCTTTGCGCAGGGTTTCTGTGGTTGACGGCTGCTTCACAGGCAGTACGGGCGGATAATACCATTACCAACTGCGCCGAGGTCACAAAGGCATCTCCAGCAGATGTTGACTCTACTCCCGGAAACTTCGCGACAGCGCCCAATGAAGATGATGGCGCCTGTGCCCCGCTTTCCGTCCTGGAAAACTATGATCTCGGCGACGCGCCGGTTCCCTACCCGACAACACTGGCCGCAGATGGTGCACGCCATGTCCAGACAGGTAACACCGTGTACCTGGGCAGTTGCGTCGATACGGATGCAGATGGGAAGCCCAGCAGTCTGGCCGATGGTGACAACAGTGATGTCAGCACCTTGGGTACGCTCGGTACGTGTGGCAGTAAGGGTGATGAAGATGGTGTGACCTTCCCTGCCTCACTTCAGGCCGGGGAGAAAAATGTCAC
>JBBIHI010000027.1:0-17802 GCA_037447095.1 Thiotrichaceae bacterium | reverse complement strand
CGCATTGTACGGAATGCGGTGCAGCAACGGAAGCGGAAAAACACTTCCCTGCCTATCGGTGTTGAATCAACCAACAGCCATGAATTTTTGGATCACGCTCAAAATCCACGGGTAAGGATTTCATCCGGTAATCCTGCACCACATAACGCTGCTCCAGTTGGGGATCAAGCCGGAACTTGCGGAAATTATTGGAAAAAACCAGTGTCCCGTCACGCTCCAGCACACGCATGGCATCGTTGATCAAGCCCATATGATCACGTTGAACATCAAATGTTTCCTGCATCCGCTTGGAATTACTGAAGGTTGGCGGGTCGAGGAAAATCAGGTCATAGCGTTCCCGGCATCTGGCCAGCCAATCCAGCACATCAGCCTGGATGAAACGGTGGCGCTGGTACGGGTCATGCCGGAAACCATTCAGGGCAAAATTCTCCTGCGCCCAGGCCAGATAGGTGGCCGACATATCCACGCTATCCACCCGGCTTGCCCCGCCGACAGCTGCATGGACGCTGGCCGTCCCGGTATAGCAGAACAGGTTGAGTACCCGTTTGCCTTTGGCATGTTGCTGCAACCAGTAACGCATCGGGCGGTGATCCAAAAACAAACCAGTATCCAGAAAATCCGTCAAATTCACCTTAAATTTCACACCATGCTCAGTCACTGTCAGTGCCTGTTCTTCCCTGCCCTGGCGCTCGTACTGGTTCTTGCCTTTCTGTTGCTTGCGTTGCTTGAGCACGATGTGACGCGGATCAACGTCCAAGGCTTCCGGCAGGGTCATCAACGCCTGATCCAGCCGCTGCTTTGCGGTTCTTTCATCAATGGTTTGGGGCGGGGCATATTCCTGCACATGCAACCAGTCACCGTAACGGTCAACCGCAATCGCGTATTCGGGAATATCCGCATCGTATACCCGATAGGCATCGCTATCCCCACGTTTGATAAACGGTTTGAGCTTGCGCAGGTTCTTTTCAATGCGGTTGGCCAATGCTTCGGCAATCTGGGTACTGGCACGTTCTTTCTGCTCAAACTTGTCAAAGGTATAGAGCTTGCACTCGGTTTCGCCGTTGAGGAAACGGTATTCCTTGCTGAAAAACAACCCCGTCAGCGGCAAAGGCGCACTGGCATCGGCAAATAATCCACCCCGGAAACCCTGGGGCAGTTCTGCTAGCCGTTTGCCCAGTTGCTGGTAACGGGTACGCAAATTGGCCGCCGTGCTGTCAGCCTCGAATGGAAGCTGGGTAATCGCCAGACCGCCACCAACGTTTCCTGCATCACTGCGCAGGGCCTGCGCCGGGTCTGCCTGTAAAACGGACAAGGGCAAACCTGCTGCCTGCCAATCCAGACGCATGGTCAGCAGGGAGGCAGGGTTCCCTTCCGCACGGAAAGTGTAACGCCCAGCCTTGGCCAAAGCCGCTTGCTGGCGCTGGCGTGCCTCATCACGCAGGCTTACCCACAAGGCAGCATCATGACCCAGCCAGCGGTCAGCGACTGTCCGACCCCGCAACAGACCGGGGGCAATGTCCAGCGCCATCAGTGCCGCTTCCACCAACAAGGTGCTGCTGGTATTGGCCGGGTCGAGCACCGTCAGGTATTGTGCATCACTGGCCAGCATCTCCAGCCACCCGGCGCGGATCAGCAAGGCGGAAGCAAGGTTTTCACGCATCAGCAAATGTGCATCCGGGTCGTGATAACCGCGCTGGTGCAGGCTTTGCTGGTTCAATTCCAGGCCAATACTGGCCTGACCCTTGTGCAAATTAACCACCACCACAATATCAGGCGTGTTGCTAACACTGGGGCGCTCCCCTTCGCGGGCAAGGAAGTAATCACCGATCTGATCCTTGATCCACTGTGCCCCGAAATGCGTGTTGCGGATGTCATCGTTCAGGCCGGAAAACCGTACTTTCACGCTGCCGTCAGCCTTGAGGTGCTCATGCCAGGGAATGGATTGCAACAGGCTTTGCAGTTCCGCCTGATCCTTACCGTAACCGTGTGCCAGTTGCAGGGTGGCGCGGGAGGCCAAACGGCTCCACAACATGACGCCATACCCAAAACGCAAATTGCCGCTGGCCTGCACACCCGCATGGCCGATTTTCACCTGTTCCGCACCCAGCCGGGTCAATTCATCGGCCAGTAACGGTTCAATGAATCGCGGGCAGGCGAAAAACCATTGCAAAGTGGCGTGATTGTCAGGCTGCATGTGGATACCGGGGTTGGAAGCAAAGCCGGATTCTATCACGCCTGAATAAAGTGCGGGGGTGTGGCTCAAACACCCCCGCCAGGGGAGGATACTGCCCGGAGGAGTAGTGGCAGTATCTGGAGGTGACTGTTGCTATTAAAACGCTGCGTGGTGCGGCATACCCGCAGGCATACGTGCCGGGAACATGCGGGCAATCAGGCTTGCGGTTTCACCCATGCGGAAGGCTTTGCGCGGGCGCTCATGCCCTTCCACCAGGCTGGCCAGGGTAATGCCTTCGAGGAAGCCGTAAAACTGCTGGCTGAATGCCTGCCACATACGCCCTACACTCGCACGTACCGGATTAGCCACACCATCCACCGGCATGTCGTCATCCGCATCTTCGGCGCTCAGGACAATATCCACCAGGGTAATATCCTCTGCCGGACGTGCCAGCCTGTAACCGCCACCGGGGCCACGGATGCCTTCCACCAACCCGCTGCTACGCAAACGGGCAAAAACCTGTTCCAGATAGGACAATGAAATGCCCTGCTGTTTGGCTATGTCACCCAGACGCAATGCACCTTCATCGTCGTGTATTGCCAGCGCCAACATTGCCATGATGGCGTGCTGAGCTTGAGTGGATAGTTTCATTTCCAGATTTCCTGTCTTGTTGATTTCCTTGACAATGACTATACAAGCACCGCAGCATTAGAAAAATTCGAGTTTCATACAAGAATAGTTCGTAAAAAACTGAGTATTTGAGGTTGGTATGCTGAACTACAAACACCTGTACTATTTCCGTGAAGTGGCGACAACCGGGAGCATCAGCCGCGCCAGCGACAGCCTGCACCTCACCCCACAAACCATCAGCGGGCAACTCACCCTGCTGGAAGAATCCCTCGGTGTGGAACTGTTCCAGAAAAGCGGGCGCAACCTTGAGCTGACTGAGGCCGGGCGGGTTGCACTTGGCTATGCTGATGAAATTTTCCAGGTCGGTGCGCGTCTGGAAGAAGCCATGCGCCATTATCCCAAGGGCAGCGTGCAGACCTTGCGGGTGGGTGTTTCCGATGTCGTACCGAAATCCATTGCCTACAAACTTCTGGAACCCGCGATGAAGTTGTCGCAGGCGACCCGTATCGTGTGCACCGAAGGTAAACTGACCGATTTACTGGCCGAACTGGCCGTCCACCGCATGGAACTGGTAATCGCCGATAGCGTGACCCCCAACAACATGAACGTGCGTTGTTTCAACCATGAACTCGGCTCCAGCAGCATCAGCTTTTTTGCGATGCCGGTGATGCTGGCAAAGCTCAAGGGTGAATTCCCGCAATGCCTGAATGATGCAGAACTGCTGATCCCCTGCGATGGCACGGCGGTACGCGCAAAGTTGCGCCAGTGGTTCCAGAAAAACGACTTGCACCCAAGGATCGTCGGCGAATTTGACGACAGTGCGCTGATGAAGGCATTTGGTCAGGCCGGAACCGGCATTTTCGTCGCCCCCACCGCATTGGAAACCAACATGCAAAGTGAAGGCTTCAAGCTGCTGGGGCGGGCTGATGACATCAAGGAACAGTTTTTCGCCATCTCGGTGGAACGCCGCATCACTCACCCCGCCGTAAAAGCGATTACCGACAGTGCCCAGGACTGGCTGCAAAAAGGCCGTTGATTACAACAAGCCTTCAAATGGCAGGATGGTAACGGTTGTGCCTGCCTCGACATTGCCCCATTCCAGCGGCAGGGCAATGAAACAGTTGGCGGCGCTCATGGAACGCAGGATATGCGAGCCTTGCCCGCCCGTGCTGCTGACCCGCCATTGCCCGCTGGCGTCACGCTGGCAGATGCCACGCTGGAAATCCTTGCGTCCGGGGGCTTTCTTCAGCTTGCTGTCGCAAATGGCGGAATATTCCGGTGTCAACGGCAGCTTTTCCCCGCGCATGGTCAGGATGGCCGGGCGTACCGCGAGCAAAAAGGTGGCCATGACAGACACCGGGTTGCCGGGCAGGCCAAAGAAGAAACAATTGCCCAGCTTGCCAAAGGCCAGCGGCTTGCCCGGTTTCATGGCAATTTTCCAGAAATTGACTTCGCCCAGACGGCGCAGGGTCTCGGTCACGTAATCGGCTTCCCCAACCGAGACGCCACCGCTGGTAATGAACATGTCCGCCCGTGTCATGGCTTGCTGGAAAGCGTGTTCCACCGCTTGCGGGGTATCCCGTACTACACCGAGGTCAATGATTTCCACGTCCAGTTTCTGTAACAGGCCGAACAGGGTGTAACGGTTGCTGTCGTAAATTTCGCCGACTTCCAGGGTTTCACCAATACTGCGCAATTCGTCACCCGTTGAGCAGAACGCCACCCGTGGACGGCGCAGCACCTGGATTTCGCCGATGCCCAGTGAGGCCAGCAGGCCGAGGTCAGCGGCATTCAGCTTGTGCCCTGCCTCCAGAACTGTATCGCCCTTGCGCATGTCTTCGCCGGGTAGGCGGACGTTTTGGCCTGACGTATGGTCGCCGGAAATCTGGATGTTGTCGCCGTCACGCTGGACGTTTTCCTGCATGACGACCGTATCCGTACCGTCCGGCACGACAGCACCGGTCATGATGCGTACACACTCCCCGGCCTGCACATTGCCCATGAAAGGATGCCCGGCAAATGAACTGCCGATGAGCCGCAGGGGCTTGCCTTCCGCAAGGTCGGCATGGCGCACGGCATAGCCATCCATCGCGGAATTGCGGTGTGGCGGGACATCCAGCGGTGCGCTGATGGTTTCGGCAAGGATACGCCCCTGCGCACCCCACAAACTGACGCTTTCCGGCTCCCGCAAGACCGGGATGGCACCAAGGATCTGCGCTTGTGCCTGTTCGATGGTCATGATGCTTTTGGGTAGAGTATCACAGGAGGTGGAGGCTGGCGGATGTGTCATGGTGTGTACAGGTTATTGGCAAGGGAAAGGTTCCCGAGTATATATGATGTCCCGTCCTGACAGAAAAAATACTGCCATGCTCGACCAGAACCAACTGCTTGAAACCAGCCGCCCGCTGATTGCGTGGGTGACAGAAAACCTGTTTACCCTGGAACGCCTGATCCAGTACGCACTGGCCATTTTCGGGCTGGTGCTGGCTGTCCATGTGAGTGAGCAGGTGCGCAAACGGTTGCCAATGCCGGAACATGACCACCGTTTGCAACGCCTGTTGGTGCGGCTGGTCAGGCGGCTGGCTTTCCCGCTGACCCTGGTTATCTGGACGGGCTTGTCGATCCTGAGTTATGACCTGCTGGGTTTGCCGCACGCCCCGCTCACCACCATCAACAGCTTGGTAGTTGCATGGGCGCTGATCCGTTTTGCTTCGGCGTTTATCAGCAATTCGACCATCAGCCGGTCACTGGCAACCCTGATCTGGACGATTGAAGCACTAAAAATCCTGGGGTATTTGCCCGCCACCATTAGCTGGCTGGAAAGCATCCAGTTTGGTGAAGGCAAGGACGCGCTCAGCCTCTATGAGATCATCACCTCATCGCTATCCATTGCAGGTTTCGTCTGGCTTGCCCAGATCATTGCGGGGATTATCGAGCGTGGCCTGCAAAACAACCCCAACCTGAGCCTTTCCACCCAGGCATTACTGGGCAAGGTTTCCAAATTTCTCCTGCTGACCTTTGCCATCCTGATTGGTTTGAATACCGTGGGGGTTGACCTGACTGCCTTTGCCGTTTTTGGTGGTGCTATCGGTGTGGGTATCGGGCTGGGCTTGCAGAAAGTCTTTTCCAACCTGATTGCAGGCATCATCCTGTTGCTCGACAAATCCATCAAGCCGGGCGATACGATTGTGGTCAATGGGCGTTACGGGCGGGTCAACCGGCTGAGTGCACGTTACGTTTCCATGATCACACGGGATGGGACGGAACACTTGGTTCCCAACGATGAGCTGATCAATAATCAGGTGGAAAACTGGTCGTACACCGACCCCAATGTCCGGCTAAAAATCCCGGTGGGCGTGCATTATCAGAGTGATGTCAAACTCGCCATGCAACTCTGCATGGAAGCGGCGCAGGAAACACCCCGCGTGCTCAAATCCCCCGCCCCGTTATGCCTGTTGAAAGGCTTCGGCGACAATTCCGTCGACCTCGAACAGCGCATCTGGATCAACGACCCCATGGGGGGCTGCTCCAACGTCAAAAGCCAGGTCTTGTTGCGCATCTGGGAAAAGTTTCACGAACACGGCATTGAAATCCCTTACCCGCAACGTGACCTGCATCTGCGCAGCATCGACCCCGAGGTTCAGGCAGTCTTGCAGGCCAAACGCCAGTAAGGTAGGGCGTAAACGCTCCGGTAATTCGGGACACTACCCCGTCAACGCCATAAACACCTGCGGCAGCTTCTCCGGCAGCCGCTGCACATTATCAATCACCGTAAAGCGCTTGCCGAAAATATCCCGCACATATTCATCCGCCCGAGGATCAAGGCTGATGCAGTAGGTGTAAATACCCTTGTTGTCTAGCTCTTTAACTGCCTGACGGGTATCCTGCGTCAGCAGTTGCGGATCATCCACGTCGATGTCGGATGGCTCCCCGTCGGTGAGGATCAACATCAGCTTTTTGTCAGCCTGCTGGTTTTCCAGATAGTGGGCGGCATGACGGATCGCCGCACCCATGCGGGTGGAATAACCTGCTTCCATCGCCGCCAGCCGCGCCTTGACCGAATCGCCCCAATGTTCCTTGAAGCCCTTGATGTGCTGATAGCGCACTTCGTGGCGGGTATTGGAGGCAAACCCGGCAATCGCAAACGGGTCGCCCAGCGCTTCAATTGCCCAGCCTAACAGCGATACCGCTTCCTGGCTGAGTTCGAGGATGCTTTGGGTCGCGCCTTCCGGCACTTCACTGATGGATGCTGACAGGTCGAGCAGCAGCATGACGGCGATATTACGCCCGTCGTGCTTGTGGCTCATGTTGATGCGTGGGTCAGGGTTCGCCCCGCCCTTGAAGTCGATCAGGGAGCGGATCGCCACGTCGAGATCAAGCTCGCTGCCTTCTTCCTGATAACGCACCCGCGTGTAGTTCTGCGGCTTGAGCAGGTCGACAATCTGCTTGAGCCGCTTCGCCAGAGCAGCATGTTTCTGCAACAGGCGGTCGATATGTCCGGCATCCCCAGGTTTGTGCAGGCTTTCATACACGCTCGCCCAGTCAGGACGGTAGGTTTGGGTGTTGTAGTCCCATTCCGGGTAATGGCGTGGCGGCAAGCCTTCACTTTCACGTTCTTCCGGCGACAGTTTGCGGTTTTCCTCGAACAGCTCTTCCTCATCGCCCTCTTCGATGAAACGCCACAAGTGGCGGTTGTCATCGCGATAGCCAATGGTGGTGTTCTTGAAATACACGCTGGGTAACTGGTCAGATTGCAGCCGGGTTTTCGCCACAAACGAAATTGCCAGTTGCGCCATGTCCGCCGTGGTCGCGTTGCCTTCCGCCATTTTTTCATGGAAACGTTGGGCAAATTCAATCACCTGCGGGTGTTGATAGCCATGATCCGGGCTAAGGATTGCATACGAGAGCATCGCCAGACGATGGCGCAGGCAGGATTCCGTCTGCACATTGCATTCATTTTCGTCAGGAACCGGGTGCAGGGCGGTGAAAATGCGCCGCAAGCCGGGGTATTCCTGCATCGCCAGCCACTCGACGCGGCTGTCTTCAAAACGCTCGATGGCGATGCGCTGCTGCGGGCTGAAGTTGTCGGCAATCACCCAGCCTGACCAGCGGCGATGCGCCGCCATGTGCGCCAGCACTGCCCGGTAACGGTCAATGCCCCTTATGCCATTGGCGTCATCGAACACGTCCGGGATGCGGATGCCATACGCATCGAAATACGGCTGCTGTTCACGCATATCGCGGAAGTCGATGGAATACGGCACCAGATGTTCGTTTTCTTCCCAACAGGCTTGCAGATACAGGTTCAGCTTGCGCTCGTGATGAGTAAACAGCGTGCCGTGACGCTCGTGCTGCAACATCGCCTTGGCGTCGGCGGATTGCAGGCTGAAATATTCTTCCTGCCGCTGTGGATGCTTGCCGTAGTTGCGGATGCCGTATTCGATCCAGTTTTTCAGGCCACCCAGTGCCAACTGGTGCAGCAGGTAGGGCATTTGCTCCAGTAGCTTGGGCAGACCGGGGCTGGGAATCGTGGTGTGGAAACCGTGGATGGAACCGGTGGTGCGCTCCATCATGTCAAACAGGATATCGATATAGTTGCCAACCAGTTCTTCGCTTTCCAGACGGCGGCAAACTTCCGGCAGCACCTGCATGAAGACGGGAATGGAGCGCCCGTTCGGGGTGCGTGACATTTTCCACACGGCCTGACTGACGCGCTTGAGCATCCCCTCGCCCAGCTTGTAGGCGATTTCCGGCATTTCTTCGAGGTAGGTCAGTACCGGGTCGAAACCGCGCCCGATTTTGCATACCAGTGACGCGCCGTCGAGGTAATCGTCGATAGCTTCCTCTCTCAACAGAGCGAGCGCGTCCTGCATACAAGCAGCGAAGGCTTCGTCAAGTTGCTTGAAGTTGCAGCTCAGTTTTTCGCGGTAGCGGGTAGTGACCTCATCCATCGGGATCACCCAAAGATGGCGTCGATGCTATGGTTCAGGGTGCTGCGGATATCCGCGTCATCGGTAATCGGGCTGACCAGCGCCATGCGGCAGGCGTCAGTCGGGGCAATGCCATCCTTCATCAAATTGGCTGCGTACACCAGCAAGCGGGTGGAAATGCCTTCGTCCAGACCGTGGCCTTTAAGGTTACGCGCAGTGTGGGCGATTTTGACCAGCTTGTCGGCGATGTCTGCGCCTACGCCGGTTTCAGCCTGCAAAATGCTGGATTCTTTTTCCGCTGCTGGGTAGTCGAAATCGAATGCAACAAAGCGTTGCTTGGTGGATTGCTTGAGGTCTTTCATCAAGCTCTGGTATCCCGGATTGTAGGAGATGACCAGTTGGAAATCGGGGTGTGCCTGCACCAGTTCGCCCTTCTTGTCCAGCGGCAGGGTGCGGCGGTGGTCGGTCAGCGGGTGGATCACCACAGTGGTGTCCTGACGCGCTTCGACGATTTCATCGAGGTAACAGATTGCGCCGATACGGGCGGCAGTGGTCAACGGGCCATCCAGCCAGCGGGTGCCGTTGGCTTCCAGCAGGTAGCGGCCTACCAGGTCGGAAGCGGTCATGTCCTCGTTACAGGCGACCGTGATCAGCGGTTTGCCCAGTTTCCACGCCATGTGTTCGACGAAACGGGATTTACCGCAACCGGTCGGGCCTTTCACCATTACCGGCAAACGGGAGCGGTAAGCAGCTTGGTAAAGCTCCACTTCGCGGCCAGTCGCCTGATAGAACGGTTCTTGCTGGATGGTGTATTGGGTAGCGTCGGTCATGGCGGGATTCCAATTAAGAATTCAAGATTACCCCCCACCCTAACCCTCCCCCGCAAGGGGTGAGGGAAAAGAGTACTCCCATTTCCCGTCTTGCTCCCTTCCCCCCTTGCGGGGGAAGGGTCGGGGATGGGGGGAGATTTCACTGTGGCTGCTTGCGGCTTACTTGTGTACGCCCAGCTTTTCGCGCCAGCCTGGGTACAGCTTGTCAGCATCGCCAGGGAAGGATTCGAACGCGCGAGCGAATTCTTTGTGCTCTTTCGCGAATTCGATTGGGTCAGCACCGGACTTCCAGCACTCGTAGGATTGACGCAGGGAGATCGCGCCAGCCGCCGGGCTGTCGATGTGGCCGTAAGAACCACCACCGGACGTGTTGATGACGTTACCGTGGCCCAGGTTCTCGAAGAAGCCTGGCAGACGCAGTGCGTTCATACCGCCGGAGATGATTGGGGTGGTTGGCTTCATGCCGTGCCATTTCTGGTAGTAGACAGGGCCTTGGCACTCGTCGCGTTCAATCATGTACGCGATGATTTTGTCATCAGCTTCACCTTCCATCTTGCCGTAGCCCATGGTGCCGACGTGGATACCGGAAGCGCCTTGCAGACGGGACATCTTGGCCAGAACGAATGCAGTGTAACCACGCTTGGCGGATGGGGAAGTCACCGCGCCGTGACCAGCACGATGGTAGTGCAGGTATTGGCCAGGGTATTGACGACGTGCGGTAGTGACCATGCCTGGGCCACCGACGTAGCCGTCAACCAGGAACGCCAGCTTGTCAGCGTCAGGGCCGAAAACTTCCAGTGCGAAGTCAGCACGGGCGCACATTTCGTAATGGTCGTCAGCAGTGATGTTCATGGAGAACAGTTTGGCCTGACCGGTTTCGTCCTGCGCACGCTTCATCGCGTCATAAACGAGTGGGATAACTTTTTTGACAGGTGCGAAAACCTGGTTGCCTTGTGGCTCATCGTTCTTGATGAAGTCGCCACCGAGCCAGAACTGGTAAGCAGCATTGGCAAACGGCTCAGGACGCAGGCCCAGCTTAGGCTTGATGATGGTGCCCGCGATGTAGCCGCCGTTCTGTACCGGGCGGCCAAGGATGCGCCACAGGTTGGAGATGTCGGTGGCAGGGCCGTCGAACATCTGGATAGCACGGTCAGGCACATAGAAGTCGATCATCTTGGCGTGCTCGATGTCGCCCATGCCCTGGTTGTTACCGATAGCCAGGGTCAGGAAAGAAACCAGCATGAAACGGCCATCGGTGACGTTACGATCGAACAGCTCGATCGGGTATGCGATACGCATGTCTTCGGTGGCTTCGTCGATGTGGTAAACCAGTGCGTCAACACCCTTGGTGAAGTCGTCGGTGGTAGAAACTTCAACGTTGGTGCCGGTGGAAGATTCAGCTGCGAAGTGGGCAGCAGCTTCCAGGTAGCCATAGCCGGTTTTCGGCTTCATTTTGTAGGCAACCAGAATGTGCTTACCACCTGCAATCAGGTCATCTTCCTTCAGGCTCAGATCAGCATAACGGCCGGATTGGTCCATGGTTTCTCTCCTCAGAGTTGGATAAAACGGGTGCAATAACTTTCGACGTGCGCAAGTATAAGCAAGACTTAAGATAACTGAAACTCATTTGTTCTGATTTAAACATCAGCAACGATTATGCTAAACTCTTTGCAAGAAAGCTTAGCCTTATAGTGAGTATTTCAAGCCATGCATATCTCATTTCGCCAGATCCAGATTTTCCAGACCGTCGCGCAAACCGAGAACTTCACTCGCGCTGCCGAATTGTTGCACATGACCCAGCCCGCAATATCCATGCAGGTCAAACAACTGGAAGATAATGTGGGTTTATCGCTGTTTGAACGCCAGGGGAAACGCATTGTCATGACGGCTGCCGGGCGGGCGATGCATTCCTACGCTGGGGAAATCATGGCCAAATATCAGGGGCTGGTGGAAACGCTGGAAGAGCACAAGAACGTGCACCAAGGCTACATCAAGGTCTCGGCAGCCAATACCTCCATCTATTTCATTACCCAGATGCTGGCCGACTTTTCCCGCCAGAATGAAGGGATAACGGTTTCCCTCAATATCACCAACCGCAAGACGCTGGTGGAGCAGTTGCAGAACTACGAGGCCGACCTGGTGGTCATGGGCGAACCGCCTGCCAACCTTGATTTGCATTACCAACGCCTGATGTGCAACCCACTGGTATTGATTGCTCCGGCAGGGCATCCATTGGCTGGGCGGGAAAACATCCCGGTGGCGGATATTATTGGGGAAAAGTTTGTAGTCCGGGAACAAGGCTCAGGAACCCGCGCCGCCATTGAGCGTTTCTTCGCCGAACACGGGCACGCTTTCAGCAGCACGCTGGAAATGGGCAGCAACGAATCCATCAAGTATTCGGTCATTGCCGGGCTGGGGTTGGGGGTCGTATCGCTGCACAGTATCCGTCTGGAACTGGAAACCGATTCCCTGACCCTGCTGGATGTCGAGGGCTTCCCCCTCCAACGCTACTGGCACATTGTTACCCGCGAGGGCAAATGGCTCTCCCCTGCCGCACAGGCATTCAAGGAATATGTGATCGCACAGGCGGCGGGGTATGCGCAGGATTTTCAGCAGTTCCTGGTTTGATTGGAAGGATAAATTTCCTCCAAAAAGGTTGCTGGCATTAAACCGGGCAATATGCCATGATCATTCGCAATAGATAAAAATAATTGAACTACCATGAGCGATTATGAACGTACCCTGACCCGGCAACTGCGTGCCACTGGACTTACCCCCGATACCCCACCCGATGCTACGGTGTGGCGTGCTTTTCTGGAGCGTGTGAACCAGGCATACCGGGATGACCGGCAAAACCGTTATTTGCTGGAACAGGCGCTGGAAGTGTCTTCCCAGGAAATGCTTGCGCTTAACCAGTCCCTCAAGCAGGAATCCGAGGAAAAAATCCGTGCCCTGAAAAAGTCGCAGGAAAAATCCCGCTTCCTCGCCAATATGAGCCATGAAATCCGCACCCCGATGAATGGCGTGCTGGGGATGCTGGATGTTCTGGGCAAAACCGAACTTGACCCGCAGCAGCATGAATACCTGCGTACCGCTTACAGTTCCTCGGAAATCCTGCTGGACGTGATCAACTCGGTACTCGACCTGTCCAAAATCGAGGCAGGCAAGCTGGTGCTTGAACACATCCCCTTCGACCTGTTCAAGTTGCTGGATGACATGGTGCTGCTGTTCAGCGGTTCTGCGACCAAAAAGCATTTGCGCCTCAGTAAGGCGCTGCCGGAAAAAAGCCATGCCTGGTATTACGGCGACCCGATCCGCCTCAAACAGATACTCGGCAACCTGCTGGGCAATGCGATCAAATTTACCCAGAAAGGTGGGGTCGGCGTCAGGGCGGAAGTGCTGGAGGAGACGCCGGGCAAAACCTACATCCGTCTGCTGGTTTCCGATACCGGCCCTGGCATCAGCCATGAACAGCAGGAAGTCCTGTTCAATGCCTTCAGTCAGGCTGACGAATCCACCACCCGTATTTACGGTGGCACAGGGCTTGGCCTGACCATCGTACAGGAACTGGTGCATCTGATGGGGGCGGATGTGCGTATCCAGTCAAGCCTCGGCCAGGGCAGCACCTTTTATTTCGACCTGAAGCTGGAAAAATATACGGTCATCAACCAGACAAAAGCTGAGCCGTTTGTTGCAACACCCAGGCTTGACCAGGATATGAATATCAGCGGCCATCTGTTACTGGTTGAAGACCACATGGTCAATATCAAGGTGGCACACGTCATGCTCACCAAGCTGGGTTTCAGTTTTGACATTGCCATGGATGGCCTCGAAGCCATCAACATGCTGGGTGAAAACCAGTACGACCTGGTGCTGATGGATTGCCAGCTTCCCGGTATAGATGGTTACGAAGCGACCCGCCGTTTCCGGCAAATGGAACAGGAACAAAACCAGCCCCGCACCCCGGTGATTGCCCTTACCGCCAACGCCATGCAGGGCGACCGTGAAACCTGCCTGCAAGCGGGGATGGACGATTACCTGAGCAAGCCCATCTCAATGGATGGGTTGCGTGAAAAACTGCACTATTGGCTGGCACAAAAGCAGGAAGCCCTCCTGTGAACAGTCTTCCCACGTCAACTGCCAACCCAAGCGTTTTGGTCAGTTCAGTGCCTTGTTCAAATGGTCAGCAAATGCTCCGGCAGGCGCGAAACCGACCTGACGGAACCCACGCTTTTCCTCGCCATCCTTGCCAAAGAACAGGATGGCTGGCGGCCCCGGAATCCTGAAATGTGCCAGTAATGCCTTGGTGTCCGCTGAATTGCCGGTGACATCCGCTTTCAGCAGGACAGCATTATGTAACTGTGCCTGCACCGCCGCATCCGGGAAGGTTTCCTTTTCCATTTCCTTGCATACCACACACCAGTCAGCGTAGAAATCGACCATCACCGGCTGGCCTTTGGCAGTTTGCAGCGCTTGTTGCAGCTCCGGCAAGCTTTTGACGGTCTTGAACACCAATGTGTTTTCGGCTGCGGAAGCGCCCTCCCCCAGTGTCAGCCCCTTGAGTGGTTGCCATAAACCGCCGCTACCGGTCGCACTACCCACCACCAGCAAACTGCCATACACCAGCAGCAGGATGCCCGCACCTTTCCAGAGTTTGTGCCAACCGTTGCTGTGTTCCGGCAACTGGCTGAGTGCGCCGAGGAAAATTGAGGAAATCACAAACAGTGCAGCCCACAACAGCAGGCTGACCGATTCGGGCAGGATACGTTCCAGCATCCAGATGGCAACGCCCAGCAGCATCACGCCGAACACCGCCTTGATCGCTTCCATCCAGCTTCCGGCGCGGGGCAGCCATTTGCCTGCCGAACCCCCGATCAGCAGCAGTGGGATGCCCATGCCGATGCTGAGGCTGAACAAGGCCAGCCCGCCCAGCACCGCATCCCCGGTCTGGCCGATGTAAATCAGGGCACCCGCCAACGGCGCAGCAACGCATGGCCCGACAATCAGTGCCGACAGTGCGCCCATGATGGCAACCCCGATCAGGTTGCCGCCTTCCTGACGGTTGCTGAGCGTATTCAAACGGCCCTGGATTGCGGAAGGCATCTGCAACTCATAAAACCCGAACATCGACAGTGCCAGCAGCACAAAGATGGCGCTGAACGCACCCAATATCCATGGGTTCTGGAAACTGGCCTGCAAGTTCTGCCCGAACAAACCCGCCAGCACCCCTGCCACCGTATAAGTCAGCGCCATGGCCAGCACGTAGGTCAGCGAGAGCAGGAACGCCTTGCGCGGGGTAAGGTTTTTCTGCCCGACAATAATTCCTGACAGGATCGGGATCATCGGAAATACGCACGGGGTAAATGCCAGTAACAAGCCAAACCCCAAAAATCCGGCCAGGGTCAGCAAGGTATTGCCATTGGCAAGTTTCTCGGCAATCTGATCCTGTTCGGACAGTGGCTGTTTGGTTTCGACCGAAGTGGCAGCCACCGCTTCCGGCACAGCGGTTTCGGCCCAGGTAACGCTGGGCTGCCCGCCTGCTTTCGGCGCGGGTAAGGTGACGCGGTAGGCTTTCAGTTCTGCCGGGTAGCACAACACGTTTTCCGCGCAACCCTGCCAGCCGAGTTCGAGCAGGAAACTGCCCGGTTTGCCTGCTTCAGTGCGGTGTACCGGGATGCTGATTTCCGCAAGGTCATGGACAGCTTCAATCTGGCCGTAAAAATCGTCTTGCTTGACCACCCCGGTGGGCAATACGGGTTCGCCGAGGCTGATGCCTTTCGCATCCATGAGTTTGACCAGGAATTTGTCCTTGTACAGGTAGTGGTCAGGGGCAATCGCCCACTGGATTTTCAGGTTGTCGCCGTCCAGCTCCGGGCTGCCGATGGCAAAGGCTTCTTCTGCTGACAGGCTGCCGTCATTCCCGAAATCAAAGGCGGTATCGGCTGGTGCGGCCTGGTTGGCCAGTGCGGGTTCCGCCCACGCTGCGGGCAGGTTGCCCAGCACACCGTACAAACCCAGCAGGATGCCTGCCAGATAACGCAATAAAACCCAACGGATACCCTTCACCTTATTCTCCTTGATGCGCCATGATTTTTTTGCTGGATTTCCAGTGTAATCCAATTCGGCGGAAATGGCAGTGCAAGCCCACCGGCGAGCCATTAAAATACCGCCATCCCTGCTAACCGGACGTGAACACATGCAACTCCAGAACCCCGCCGCCACCGACCGCTGTAACGAACTCGACCTGCTCGGCAAGCACCTGCCGTTTGCCGGGGCTACCGTGCTGGAACTCGGCTGCGGTACGGCACGCATGACCCGACTGATTGCCGAGCGTTTCCCGGTTGCCCGCATCATTGCCACCGAAGTGGACAGCATCCAGCACGCGAAAAACCTTGCCAGCGAACACCCGGCCTGCATCGGGTTCCACTCCGGCGGGGCGGAAGCGATTGACTTGCCCGACAACAGCGTGGACATCGTGCTGATGTTCAAGTCCCTGCACCATGTACCTACGGATTTGATGGCAAAAGGGATGCAGGAAATTGCCCGCGTCCTCAAACCGGGTGGTCTGGCGTGGATTTCCGAACCGGTGTATGCGGGTGATTTCAACGACATCCTGCGCTTGTTCCACGATGAAAAAGTGGTGCGGGAACGGGCGTTTCAGGCGGTGTGCGAGGTGGTGGATTCCGGCAGGCTGGAGCTGGTGGAGCAGGTGTTTTGCAATACCGAAACCCGTTTCGCCGACTTTGCCGAGTTTGAGCAGCGCATCCTTAAAGTAACGCACACCGACCATCAACTGGATGACGCTTTGTATGCCGAGGTCAAACAGCGCTTTGAAGCACACATCGGTGCAGAGGGTGCAACGTTTGCCAACCCGGCGCGGTTTGACATCCTGCGCAAACCTGCATGAAACTGGTTTACACCTCCCCCACCCCGATGATGACCGGGTTTATCCAGAATGTGCTGGAAAACGCCGGTATCCGCTGCATCCTGAAGAACTACTTTCTTGGCAGTGGCGCGGGCGAGTTGCCGGTCAATGAAACCTGGCCGCAACTGTGGGTCAGTGCCGACGATGAAAGCCGTGCGCTGGAAATCATCCGTACTACCCTCGACGCACAGGCCAATGCTCCGGCGTGGGAATGCCCGCAGTGCCACGAGCAGATGGAGGGGCAGTTTCAGGAGTGTTGGAAGTGCGGATATGTGCGGCAGAGGTAAAATTTCGGTCGCCGCTGCGCGGCGATGCCCTCACCCCAACCCCTCTCCCTGAGGGAGAGGGGCTTCAGTGTCTCAGTGTTCAGTAGATCAGTGATCAATGGGGGCGCAAACACAACACAACCCGAAAACCCTGACCGAAGTCCCGGTGGTGCGGAAGCCAGCCGTAGCGAAAGGCCGAACGGCAATCCTCAGAAGAGTAGAACCAGGAGCCGCCGCGAACAACACGGGAGTCACCGGAAAGATCGGGGTCAACCATTTCAGGCTCGTTGTACTTGTTGAGACACCATTCCCAGACGTTTCCTGCCATATCCATCAGACCAAGGTGCGACTGACCTTGGGGATAAATACCAACAGCGGAAGTTTCTCCCAGATCATAATCACCTACTTTTTTGGTATCGCCATACTCCCAAGTCTCGTTGATATTCGCGGAACCTGTCTTGTAATCATCACCCCATGGATATTCCCGGCCATCAGGATACCGCGCGGCCTTTTCCCATTCCTGTTCTGTCGGCAACCGGATATCCAGTCCCGTTTTGCTGGACAGCCAGCGGCAAAAAGCCATGGCCTCGTACCAATCTACCGACTCCACCGGGCGATTACTTTCTTTCCAACTCGATTCATGAGGGGAATCTGGTTTCTTGAGGTCCTGCCACCAGCGGTCATCGTTGTAACCATCCTCAGCAATGACAAACGCCTGAAACTGGGTATTTGTCACCAGATAACGACTCATCCTGAACATCGGCAAAGTCGACGCTTCACTTTCCTGATAGATGAATTCACCAGCAGGAATTTCCACCCAGTCAATGTCAGGTAGTCCATTGGCATCCAGCCCGATATGCGGGCGTTTATCCCAACCCAGCCACGCCAGCGCAGTACTGACGGCGTGACGTTCATGCGGATTGGGGTGAGTTTTAGAAGCTATCTGGCAAATCACTTGTCGGTAAAATCAAGCTATTTTTCGGAGCAGGCGATGGGCTACCCCAGTGACTTGAGTGAAGCGGAATGGGCTTTGATCAGCCCTTGTCTT